>JBBIUR010000168.1:0-8839 GCA_037440145.1 Myxococcales bacterium
ACCGAAGGGGCGAAGACTGGACGCGCGGATGCATTTCGCTCGTCACCCGCGACATAGAGGAGTTGTATTCGCTGATTGACGTAGGCACGCGGGTCGTAATCGAAAAGTGACCAGTGCGCATTGCGCAGGGGAGAACTGGCAATCGAAGCGAAAGGAGCCAGCGATGGAAGATTGGCGGGAAAGCCTCGAGCTCAAGCGGGAAGAGCCGGAGGACTGGGAAGAGGAAGAGGACGAGGATCTGGACGATTTCGAGGAAGAGGAAGAGGATTGGGAGGAAGAAGAGGAGGACGAGGAGGATTGGGATGACTGATCCTTATGCGGGCGATCATCCAGCGCGTCCAGCGAGCTCGCGTTGAGGTAGATCGAGCGCCGGTCGCTGCGATCGGGCGGGGGCTGGTCGTTTTCCTCGGCGTCGGCGTCGAAGACGAGGCGGAAGACGTCCAATGGGTGGCGCGTAGGGTAGCGGAACTGCGCCTGTTTGACGGCGCCACGGGAAACTTCGCGCACTCGGTAGCGGAGTTGGGTGCAGAGGTGCTGGTGGTCTCCCAGTTCACCCTGCACGCTGAAGCACGGAAAGGACGCCGGCCCTCCTTTAGCCGTGCGGCGCCTTCCGAAAAGGCCAAAGAGCTGTACGAGGCGTGTGTTGCGGCGCTGCGCGCCCGCGGCCTGGCAGTCCAGACGGGAGAGTTCGGGGCGCGCATGGCTGTGGAGCTGGTCAACGACGGCCCCGTGACGATTTGGCTGGACAGCCGGGAGCGGTGATCGCAGGCAGCGGCGGTTCTTACGAGCTGCGCTGCGGGTTCTGCCGGTGGCTCGAATGCAACGCGGTCCGGCCATAGCGGGGGCGTGGCCGGAACACGGGCGGCAGCGCCCTGCGGGGGGCAGCGGCGCTGGTCCTGGCGGCAACGGCACATTTTCGGGAGTGCGTGTTCCGGGCCAGACTCGAGCTTACGGGGTTGCGGAGATGTCCGGCGCAGGTGATGCGGGCGAACCGATTCTCCACGTGGTCCTGGTGACCCCGGAGATTCCGCCCAACACGGGAAGCGTGGCGCGGTTGTGCGTCGCGGTGGGTGCGCGACTGCATCTTGTGGGACCATTTGGCTTTTCGCTGGACGACAAGCACCTGAAGCGAGCCGGCCTGGACTATTGGCCGTATGTGGATCTCAGCGTTTACGACGACTGGGCGGATTTTTGCGCTCGCGCCGCCTCGGCAAGAGACCGCCAGTGGTTCTACTACTCGGCTCGGGCAGAGCAGTCGTATCTGCAAGCTCGGTATTCTCCGGGAGACTGGCTGGTGTTTGGTGGCGAGAGCAGGGGACTTCCGGAGGCGATCGTCGGGCCCAACCGCGCGCGCCTTTTCGCCATCCCGATGCGCGGCGCGCGCGTTCGCAGCCTGAACCTGGCCTGCGCCGTTTCGATTGTCGTGTACGAGGCGCTGCGGCAGATGGGTGCAGTGACCTGAAGATCTCGGCGGCGGCTCGTTCTCTTGCGCTAGCCTGGCCGCGCCTCATGCCGGCGGGAGGAGCGGACCTTCTCCCTCGCCCTCCGGAGGAGTCCAGCCCTTCGCGCGGCAGTCGTCGCAGACGGGAATGCTGACCGCGTGGCCCTTGCGGCGGAGGATCGTCGCGGTCATGAGCTCCACGGAGACCACTTTCTGGCAAGCCGCGCACAGGGCGACGAGTTGCTTGTTCTCCTTTGCTTTCTCGCTAGGCATCGCGAACCGGATCGCGCGCCGCGCGGCGGTCTCGAGGGCATCTGCGCGGTCAGTGTGCGTGCGCGGCTCGGCTGCGCGCGGGGCAGTTGCAGCGACAGGCTCGGGGAGCGACCCCTCGGGTTTCCACCGGCGCATACCCCGCGGCCTCCAACTCGTGCAAAGAGGCGGCAAAGAGCGTGTCCAGGGGTACGGCCGAATTGCAGTGCACGCATCTCCGCTCTCCCTCTGCCGAGTCCTCGAAGTCGACGAATGTGAGCGCGGCGCGCTGGCAGGTGGGGCAGTCGCCCATGAGGAATTCCGATGCCCGTCGCACTGCTTGCACGCACCACAGCCTAGCGAGCTTTGGGCACAAAAACCAGCCCCCGAGGCGCACATACGGTCTCAGAGACTTCGACCGGTGCCGAGGGCGGCGAGCTCGCGCCGCATCCGCTCCGCGTGCGTCCCGGGCCAGTAAATGCGGTGGCAGCGGGGGCACTGCGCGAAGCGTTCGGCGGTATCTCGAACGTACGCGGGGACGAAGGGCGCCGCGCGGTCGCGGGGCAAGTCGTGCAGCGGTTGGTTGCAACGGGAGCAGCGGGTCAGAAAGTTTCGGAGCGGATCGATGCCGAAGGCAGCGAGAACTTGTTTGAGTTGGTCGCGAAAGCAGTCGGCCGATACGAAGAGCAGCGGGACGTTCCGGGCAGATCGCGCGAGCCGGGTGTCGCGGGTCAGGACCACTCGCTGCTCGCGTCGAGCCAAGTGCAGCAACGCGCGTCCCGACAGGTGTGGGCCGTATGCCGTATCGAGTCCTAGCAACCGGAGCCAGGTGGCCAGGCGCCCGAGCATCTTGTCCACTGCGAAGCGCGGAGCTTCCATCGCTTGCGCACGATACCGGGAGCGCCGGCTGCGGGGCAAGGAAGCGCCGTGAGCGCGGCCGTGCGCGCAGGAAGCGTTTAGGGACAGCCGTCGATTCCGGGAAACGGATCGACCCAGAGACAGGGGATCCCGTTCCGATTGATTTCCACACGCTTGCAGAGCGGGTCGAACTCGAACGGTGTACCCGCCCCGGCTCTCGTATCGAAGCGTACGGTCCCTGCGGTATGGTGGCCGGCGTGCTCGGACTCGAAGGTCGCGACGACTTCCCCGCCGACGATCAAGCTGTATTCGCCCTCAGGCAACTCGACTGCCCGCACGCGGAAGCTCGCGCGGCCATGATGCGCTTGGTAATTGGCGATGCCAAAAGCGGTGGAGCCTGCGGCCGGCAGCAGCCGGGCCCGGAGGCGCGCGGGGGCCAGCTCGCGCGCGGGAAAGGTGGCGGAGGCGACGGTTTCGCTCTGGTCGCGACGCCGCAGCATGACGAGCTTGCCCCGCGGATCGACGGCGAGAAAACGCGCGGTGGCACTCGCACCTCGCGTGCCGATGGTGCCGACGAGGTCGTTTCCGATCACTAAGTCGTACTCTCCCGGGTCCACCTTTACGAGTCGCAAATCGAGTGCCGAGTTTCCGCACCGCCTCGAGAACGCGGCGCGGACCAAGGGCGCCGAGTGTGGGGGCGGGGGCTGGAGAAAGGCGATGAGCGGCTTTGGGTCGTCCGGGGACGGGGAAAATGGGTGAGCGGTCAGTGCGGAGACGAGCTGTCCGGCGTCTGGCGAACCCCAGCCCGTCAGGGCATCCCAGCCCGGCCCGGCGCGATAGACCTGGTTTTCCCCGGCGACGACATCGCGCAGGGCCCCGCTTTCTTCGGCTGCCAGCTCGCAGAGCAGGGGTGCGACCGGCCCCACGGGGGGCAGGCCGACGCGTGCCCGGCTTTGGTTCGCCAGCGCCAGCAGAGCTGCCCAGCAAGGAGCCGCCGCGCTTGTGCCTCCGTATTGCTGCCAGCGGCCGCCAGCGCGAACGTAGTAACCGGTGGCCGGGTCGGCGTTGAAAGCGACGTCGGCAAGGCCCCGGCGCGCAGCGGCTGTCGACTGCCAAAGAGGCTGCGGCCAAAGCGCGCTCTGGCCACCGCCACTGCCGGGCCACGCTTCTTCCCAAAAGTTGCCGGCCAGGTCTGCGCGCAGCGAAGTGCCTCCCGCGGCGAGGACCAGTGGATCGCTGGCCGGGAAGTCGACCGAGACGACTCCAGGCCCGCAGTCGTAGGCACCGGCATCGCCGGAAGCCGCCACGATCGAGATGCCGAGTGCTGCCGCTTTCTGAAAGATCGCGTGCGCCTGCTGGAGATATGCTTGTGGCACGGCTTCCTCGCACGCTCCCCAGCTGGTGGAGACCACGGCGGCGCGGTTGTCGTTGACGGCCCGGCTGTATAGTTCCATGAAGGTGCCGAACGTCGCATCCGCACCCTCGTAAACGACGACCCCAGACAGAGGGGCTAGTGCGCTTGCCCATTCCACGTCGAGCGCCGTCTCGTCGTGTGTTGCGGGGGTGCGGCCTCCGACGGGCACGACGTGGACGCTCTCGAGGGTGCGCTCGATGCCGAAGGTCTGCCAAAAAGCGGCGACGTCGGCGGGGTCGAACCCATAGGCCGTGATGATGGCAACGGTCGCCGCTCGGGTGGTGTCGCCGCGAATTCCGGCGGTGTAGAGTGCGTCGAAGTTGTATGCTCGGGCGATGTCCTGGGGCCAGTACGGGGCCTGACCCGAGCGCGGATTGAAAGCGGGCAAGGCGGCGAGATGCGGGTGCAGAAGGATCTTGTTCTCGAGGCCCAGGACACCCAAGACCTGCCTTCCGATTTCGGCGGGCAGCTCCGGCTCGTTTTCCGGCGCATAGAAGATGCGGTTGTCCTCTCGGTAGAGCACCAGGCGCGTGCTGAAGGCGCGCTGGACGGCCGCTGCGGTCCCGACGGCTGTGATCAACATCCCGTCAGGACTGATCGCCGTGACGGTCAAGCCGCTGCGAGCCAGGTATTCTGCCACCTCGGCCACATCGGAAGGCGCGGGAGCAAAGGTGGCATCGAACTCGGCAACGTCCAGGTAGCGTTGGAAGCGCGGAGACTGCGGCGCGCTCAGCTCGCGGAGCAGTTGCTCGAGCGCAGCGGGGTTGCGCCACCGGAGCCCAACGGTCACCTTGACTATCTCGCTTTCGGCAAGGGCGCGCAGGGCCTGCGATCGCAGCAGCGGGGGGCGGTTGCCGCTGGCCGTCCAGGCGTAGCGGTCTGCGGAGGCCCGAAGCGGTGTCGCCGCTAGCGAACACAGAAGCAGGGTGCAAACCCGTGGGGCGGAGACCCGCATCCTTTGTGTTCCGTTTTCTGCACGGCCTGCGTTTCCCACTCCTGGCACCGCGTCCTTCGCGTCCCGGCGCGCCACGGCGTGCGCGCCGAGGCGGAAACTCGCTTTAGGCTGAAAGCCGGGGGATGTCGCATCGCGTCTGCGCACTCGGTTGCGCCGCCCGTGCCAGGGAGCTGCCGGGCAGGAGGTCGTGCCACCGCGATGGAGCTGCGCGTTAGCATTCTGACGCCTCCCGGAATTGTGGGGATGCAGTGACAGCGGGGTCGGCGAAAGGCGAGGTCGCGCGCTGCTTTTTTTTCGGCCTGGGCTCTGGGGTTCTCGGACAGGCAGCGGTGGCTGGAGAGCTGTGCACTGTGGGCGGCACCGGATCGAGTGTGAGCCTCGGCCAACGGATTTCCCCAATGCTCGGGGCGTGATGTCGAGCGGACCATCGTGACCGAAACCCGGGGGCGCGGGTTTTCGCGGCGCGCCTGCCGCCTGTTTCCGTTAGCCGGCGGGAGCGGTAAGATTTGCCGTGGGCGAGAGTGGCGGAACTGGCAGACGCACCAGACTTAGGATCTGGCGGAACTTCCGTGGGGGTTCGAATCCCCCCTCTCGCATTCGCATTACCTGCCCCAGCGCGGTGCGCCGGGGCGTTTGTTGAATCCCCTGGATCGCTGTGGTTAAAGCTCGCCCAGGGCCCACCGGTTCTGCGGATGCCGAAAATCGAAGTGGAAACTCTGAGTGCCGTGAGGCGGCGCTTGGAGATCGAGGTGCCTGCGGAGCGAGTGGCTGCAGAGATGCAGCGCGCGTACGAACAGCTTCGGCGTCGAGTCCGGCTGCCCGGATTTCGGCCCGGGCGGGCACCGCGGCCATTGCTGGAACGGCAGTTTGGGGAGCGCGTGCGCCGCGATGTCTTCAGCCGCTTGGTGCACGAGGCTTTGGCGGAAGCGCTGCGGGAAAAGCGGATCGAGACGGTCGGTGCACCGCAGATCGCGGTCGAGCAAGCATCGGCTGGGGGGCCACTTCGGTTCCGGGCCACCGTCGAGGTGATGCCGGAAGTGCAGGCTCGGGACTACATCGGCCTGGCGGTGGAGCGCCCGGTACGCCGCATCACCGAGCGAGATGTCGAGCAAGCCCTCGAGCGACTCCGTCAGGCCGCCGCGCAGTTGCGACCGGTGGAGGGCCGCAACGTCGTGGCGCCGGGCGATGTGGTACTGCTCGATTACGAGATCCGCCGGGACGGCGAGGTCGTCGACCGCGGCGTGGCCCGCCTGTACGAAGTTGGGAGCGGGGGCTTGCCGGAAGCGATCGAGCAGCGGTTGTTGGGAGCGGCGGCCGGGCAGCGCCTGAGATTTTCGCTCCCGGAAGCGGGGGTGCAGCCGCGGATGGAAGGGCAGAGCGAAACGCAGTGCGAGCTATGGGTCCGCAGCCTGTTTATCAAGGAAGTGCCCGACCTGGACGACGAGTTGGCCAAGGACCATGGGGAATGCGGCAACTTGGCGGAACTCCGCGAGCGCGTGCGGCGCGGCTTGGAAGCCGAAGCCGCGCGGGAGGGAGATGACCGGCTGCGCGCAGCGATTCTCGAGCGGTTGGCCGCGCTCCACGACTTCGAGGTGCCCGAGGGCCTCGTCGCCCAAGAGGCGGAGGCATTGGTCGAGGCAGTGCGGCGAGATTGGCAATGGGACCGCTTGGCTCTGTCCCCCGCACAGCGGGAAGCGGCGCTCGAGCGGCTGCGGGAGAGAGCGCGAGCGGAGGCGCACACGCGCGTGAAGGCGTTTCTCGTCCTCGATGCGATTGCCGCGCAAGAGGGCATCAAAGTCGAAGAGTCCGAAGTGAGCCGAGAAGTGGAGCGGGAGCTTGCCGCCGCTGGGCACGAGCCCCGCGACGTGTGGCAACGCCTCGAGCAGCCCGCTTTGCGGGCGGCGGCGCGGCGGCGGCTGCGGCGGCAGCGCGCGCTCGAGTTGGTGGCGCGCGCCGCCACAGTGATCGAGCGGGAAGCGGCTCCCAGTAACGTTGCCGGAGTGGGACAAACTCGGTAGAATCCGAGACGAGTGCAGTGGTGAGCCATGACTCTCGTGCCGATCGTGATCGAACAGACTGGGCGCGGTGAACGCGCCTACGACATCTACTCGCGCCTGCTGCGGGACAGGATCATCTTCCTGGGGTCGGTGATCACCGACGAGGTGGCGAACCTGATCACGGCGCAGATGCTGTTCCTCGAGTCGGAGGATCCGGAAAAAGACATCCACTTCTATATCAACTCTCCCGGTGGCTCGATTACAGCAGGGCTGGCCATCTACGACACCATGCAGTACATCCGGCCCGACGTGTCCACCCTTTGCCTCGGCCAGGCGGCCAGCATGGCGGCGTGGTTGCTGGCGGCGGGGACGAAAGGCAAGCGGTATGCTTTGCCGCACGCGCGGATCATGATCCACCAGCCGCTGCTCGGCGGGTTGCAGGGCCAAGCTACCGATATCGACATTCAGGCTCGGGAGATTTTGCGGCTGCGCGAACAGATGAACAACATCTTGGTTCGACATACCGGCCAGAGCTTGAAGAAGATCGAAAAGGACACCGACCGCGACATGTTCATGACCGGCAAGCAAGCGGTGGAGTACGGATTGGTGGACGAGGTGATCGTGAGCCGCGTTCCCAAGAAAATCTGAGCGGAGGCGCGCCATGGCGAAACACGTCGATGACCGCAGTGGCAACCTCGTGTGCTCTTTTTGCGGCAAGAGCCAGGACGAGGTGCGCAAGCTGATCGCTGGCCCCACCGTGTACATCTGCGACGAGTGCATCGATCTCTGCAACGACATCATCGCCGAGGAATGCGAGCAAGAAGAGGGGCTGACCTCTAGCTCGGCGGTGCCGACGCCCGCGGATATCAAGAAGGTTCTGGACCAATACGTGATCGGCCAGGAGCGGGCCAAGAAGATCCTCGCCGTCGCGGTCCACAACCATTACAAGAGGATCGAGTCCCAGTCGAGCGCAAGCGATGTGGAACTACAGAAGTCCAACATCCTGCTGATCGGGCCGACGGGATCGGGGAAGACGCTGCTGGCGCAGACTCTGGCGAGGTTCCTCCAGGTCCCGTTCACGATTGCGGATGCGACCAGCCTGACGGAGGCGGGCTATGTGGGCGAGGACGTCGAGAACATCATTTTGAGCTTGTTGCAGAACGCGGATTACGACGTCGAGAAAGCACAGCGCGGGATTGTTTACATCGACGAGATCGACAAGATCTCGCGCAAAGGCGACAATCCCTCGATCACTCGCGATGTGTCGGGCGAGGGGGTGCAGCAGGCGCTGCTGAAGATCATCGAGGGGACGATGGCCAGCGTGCCCCCGAAGGGGGGGCGCAAGCACCCGCAGCAGGAGTTCTTGCAGGTCGATACGACGAATATTCTCTTCATTTGCGGCGGTGCGTTCGTGGGCTTGGAGGATATCATCCGGCGGCGCATCGGCATGCGCGGCATTGGCTTTGGGGTGGACATCGGGCGCCGAGAAGAGAAATCCGTGGGCCAGTTGCTGCGCGAGGTGCAGCCGGAGGATCTGATCAAGTTTGGGCTCATTCCCGAATTCGTGGGCCGCCTGCCGGTCATTGCGGTCTTGGACGAACTGAACGAGCAGGACCTCGTGCGGATTCTGCGCGAGCCGAAAAATGCCTTGACCCGGCAATACCAGAAGCTGTTCGATATGAACATGGTGCACCTGAAGTTCACCGAGGGGGCGCTGGTCGCGATCGCCCGGGAGGCGCTGAAGCGGAAATCGGGCGCCAGGGGCTTGCGGGCGATTTTGGAGAACACCATGCTCGACGTCATGTACGACGTCCCGTCGCAGAAGCAGATCAAGGAGATCGTGCTGAACGAGGAAGTGATCGTCGGCAAGAACCCGCCGATCCGGATCTACGAGCAGGACAAGGACATCAAGAGCGCATAACTCC
>JBBIUR010000169.1:0-8790 GCA_037440145.1 Myxococcales bacterium
GCCCCCAGAGCCGCACGCGACACCTGTCTGCACAGGCAGGCCAGAGAGCCGGGGCCGGCGGCGCCGAGCCTCGCGCGAGCGGGAAGCGGCCAGCAGCCGCGCAGGGCCGGGCCGCGGCGCGGGCGTCACGCGCCGGGCTTCCGATCATCGCTCCCCGGATACGCCAGCTCTCCGTTTTGCACGCGAGCGAAGCGGGTGACCCCGTGGATCGTGCTGCGGCCCGGCCCGAGAATGTGGACGACCGTGTACCCCTGGACCGCGAGCCAGTCGGCGAGAAGCTGGCGATGGCAGCGGCTGAAATGCGCTTCGGCGCAAAGAACAGCCGTCGGCCGGTCCGCCGCAAGCCGCAAGAGCTCGGCCGCATCGCGGCGAAATTCCTCCGTGCGCATGTGGTCCGCGTAGCCCCGAAATCCAGCCGAGGTCCAGCCGCGGTTCGCCGAGTCGGGTCGCGCTCGCCGGTACCCGCCCAGTCCCCGCAAGTGCACGTACGCGATGCCCATTGCGGGCAAGGCCTTTTCGAGATGCGCGCGGCCGAAATGAGGCTGGCGCTTGCCGGCCGGAAAGGAGCGCACGTCGGCGACGCAGCCGATGCCGAACTCGCGCAGAAGGGCGGCGAGCTCGTCCAGCGTGCGCGTCGAGTGCCCGATGGTGTATACGAAGCGAGGCCCTGCAGTCCGGGAAGTTTTTCTCGCCATGCCGTGTTCCCCTGCCCTTTCCTCCTGCGCGCGAGGGACCGCAGCGACACCTGCCTCGGCCGTTGAGCCGCGCCCGCTGCGCTGATCTCAACCACAATCCCACCGAAGGATTCAAGCGCGAGCAGAGAGGCTCGCCCCGGAGGCGAGGACGGCTTGTCGAAGTCACAGCATCTCGCCGCCCTGGATCGGCGAGGGAACCTGGCGCCGTGAGGTCGTGGGCACTGCCATCGCCGCTTGCGCGAGGGCCGCTGTCTCTGCGTCCGTTCCCGGCTTCGACAATTCCTCGAAGGGCGGAGTGTGCCGCGCCCGAGGCGAGAGGGGAAACTACGCCTACCGGGGTGCCCCCGCGCCCGAGGATCGCCGATCGGGGCGGGCTGTCTTTTCTACGACGAGTACGGCATCGATGTCGCGCGCGGGCAGGACGAAGGCCAGATTTTGTTCGTACGCGCGCGGCCAAAGGCGATAGAAGAGCGAGGCGATCTGGCTCGTGACCGCTTTGCGGAAAGTCAGCGTCGCCCGGCGGACGCGAAAGACGGCGCCCTCAAGCGTGTCGGGATCGGCGAAGAAGTCGAAGCTGCGAAGCGCAAGATGGTGGCGGTGTCCGGGGTCGCGCCAGGACTCCACGGACGAGAAGTGCGGCGTCCGAATCCATACCTCGGCGCCGTTTTTCGCGACCCGGTGCACCTCGCGAAAGAAAGCCGCAATATCGGCGACGTGCTCCACAATGTGGCTGCAGATGACTCGCTCGAAAGTGTCGCTCGGAAGCGGCCAAGGAGTCTCGTCGAGGTCGTGAACCAGATCGACGCCGGGATAGGGCCTGCGGTCGACCCCGAAGCTTCCGGGGTGTTTGTTCGGGCCGCAGCCGAGGTCGAGGATCTTGCCCGGCCCTCGACCGTGCCCGCTTTCCCATTTTGCCGCCCCCTGTCGAATCGCTTCCATCCTCATATGCGTCGAACCACCCCCCGAGCGTGAAACGCACTCCCGCTGTCGCTCTCATTAAGGGACCTTTAAGGGGACGTAAAGAGAATTCGCTTGCCCGATGCTGTCGGCGGCAGATAACTCGCGAGCTGTGCAGCGAAGAGAGGAGGGTTCGGTGCGCGCAGATGGCTTCGCGGCGCTCCGGTTCCGCCACTGCCGGGGCGCGGTGGGTCGCAGGGCCGGGAGGCGAGGCTGCCGGGCCGGGTGCCTTCGGGTAATGGTTGCAGCCGCGGTTTCGGTCCTGGGCTCGGTCCTCGGCACACGTTGGGCAATTGCGCAGGCGTCAGTGCTTCAGTCCCCTGTCCGGATTGCGCTCGCCCCGAGTGGCAACCTGCTCGTGTCGGATTACCTCGAGCGAGCGATCGTCACGCTGGAACAGCGGACCGGCGAGGTCGTGCGAGCGTTCCCCGTAGCGGGCCGGCCGTTGGGCATTGCCTGGTATCGGGGCCGCTTTTACGTCGGAAATGAGGCGACCGCCCGTGTCGAGGTATACGACCGGATGGGCGGGTTCCTCTACGCCCTGGAAGGCACCATCGCGCAGCCGAACGACATCGCCGTAGACAACCGCCGCGGCGTCGTGTTCGTAACCGCCACGCAGGAAGGCACTGTGGAGGTCTTCGACGCGCACGGGGCATATCTCTACGCAATCCCGGCGGTTACCACGGACGAGGCCCGACTCGTGCGCCCGACGGGCATCGCGCTGGACCGCGAGCGAGAGCAGGTGATCGTGAGCGACTTCGGAGATCCCGCTGGCGGGCGCGAGGCCCGCGTGCAGATCTACGACTATGCGGGTAACTACGTCAGGGGCATCTCCGGCGAAGCTGGGACGAGTGAATTCCAGTTTTCGCGCCCGCAAGGCGTCGCAGTGGACGGCGCCGGGCGCGTTTTCGTCGTGGATAGCTTGCTCGGCCAGGTCCTCGTCTTCGATGGGGCCACTGGCGCCGGCCTGAAGATCCTCGGCAGCTTCGGAACCGAACCGGGGCAATTGTTCCTGCCCCTCGACGTGGCGCTCGATGCGGGAAGTGGGGACGTGTTCGTCACCAACAACCGCCTCGGGCGCGTGGAAGTGTTCCGGGGAGGCGCGGGGCAATGAAAGCGCGTTTCCTGTTCTTAGTTGTCCGAGTGCTGGCGGCAGTCGGCGGCGTGTCTCTTTGGCCGCGGAGCGTATCAGCGCTGAACCCCAATCACCAGTGCGCGTTCTGCCACAATGTCCACGGTGCTACGGGCCCCGCCCTCACGAGGGAGCCGGTGACGGAAGCGCTGTGCCTGAGCTGTCATGGCCCGGGAGGGATTTCCGTTCTCAAGGCTGACGTTCACAAGAATTCCGACCGGTCTCAATATCCTCCCTTTCGGATCTCCTGCCGGGGTTGTCACGACGCCCACAAGGACCGGCAAAACTGGCTCGTTGGCACCAATCTGGAGCTAGTGGGCACGAAGCAGGACAGCACCGGGATCGCGCGGATTCTCACTCCCAACAGCGGAGTGCGGGAGGTCGTGTTCGAAAGCCGTGGCCGCGACGTGGGCGAGCCGACGCTGCACTCGTTTGCCGACGCGGACGAGGATGGCAACGGCTACTACGACGGAGTGTGCGAGACGTGCCACACGCTCACCAAACACCATCGCAACAACCCGAGCGGCGGCCACGCGCACAACCGCGGGCGCACTTGCGTCCTTTGCCACGAGCACGTCATGAACTTCATCCCGTAGCAGGCCTGCGTCCTGCCGGGAGTGCGCGACGCGCCGATCCCGAGCGCGGCTGCCGGAGCTTCGCAGATCGCGGTCGCGGTGAAACCTGTACAGCCGCCGCCATCCCGAGCACGGGCACCGCGGGCTGGTTTTTTCTGCCGCTTCGCAGTCGCAAAGGACCGGGGGTTCCGCTTCCCTGTGCCCCCGAGGAGCAGCGACTGGCGCGGCCCGTCTTGCGCACCCGGTCGAGAAGCTTCGCGTGATCCCACGCGGCGCGCACGTCGTGCGGCTCAGGTCCGAGTAGCGAGCCGCCGGACCCTGCGGCACTTTACAAGTGCTCGATTTCTGGCGAATGGGTATTCGCAGGTTCTTCGCCGGTGGAAGCGAGCCAGAGTAAGGAGGGATTGCCGCATGCAACCTTTCGAACGCTATGCCTCGGTGGCAGGCCGCGCTCTGTTGGCGCTCATATTCGTTCTCAGCGGCTTTGGGAAGATTTTCGACTGGAGCGGAACAGCCGCATACATGGCGGCGAAGGGCATGCCGCTCATCCCGCTGTTCCTGGCGGGGGCCATCGCCGTGGAGGTGCTGGGCGGCCTTTCCGTGTTGCTCGGGTTCCAGGCGCGCTGGGGCGCACTGGCACTGTTTCTGTTCCTGGTCCCGACAACGCTCATCTTCCACAACTTCTGGGCCCTGGCAGACATGGAGCGGAGGATCCAGATGATCATGTTCCTGAAAAACCTCGCAATCATGGGCGGCCTTCTCCTGGTTGTGAGCCGAGGCGCTGGGCCGCTCAGCCTGGACCGGGAACAGTAATCCGCGGGGGTCCGGCCACCCGCGGAGAGCGAGTTCGCCGGGCCCGGGCTCGCTGTGGAGCGCTACACAGGGTCCGCTCCGCGCGCGGGGGAGCCTCTGCGGCTGCTCAATGGGCGGAACTTTCGGTCTGCGTTCCGCGCGTAACCGACTCGTAGATTGCCGGAGCGGCGGGTCCTTCGGCCACGAGCTGACCAAGAGCGCCGCGATTGATCCGGAAGATGGAGTGGTCGACGAGCGTGTACGCGCCCGGCACTTCCAGCTTGAATTCCACAATCGAGGCCGAACCCGCGGGTATCAGGGTCGTCTGGATGTCGCGCTCGAAATCCTTTACCGAGCCCTCGCGGTATACCTTGTCGAAGATTTCCCCGATGACATGGAAGGACGATACGAGGTTCGGTCCGATATTGGCCACGAACAAGCGCACGGTTTCCCCCACCTTGGCTTTGAGCGCCTTGGGCCCCACGAGAGACTCGGTGTGCCCGTTGAAGACGACGTACTCGGGAGTCTCTGCATCTCCCTTTTGCGAGGAGAAGGCTTGCAAGCCCTGCTCTCCGATAGACCCGCTCGTGTAGAACTCGCTTTTCAACAAATAATAAAACCGGTCTGCTTTGGGCAGGCCCTGCGCGGGCTCGACGAGAATGGCGCCGTACAGGCCGTTGGCGATGTGCGACGGGATGGGGTGGCCAGCGCAGTGGTAGACGAAAAATCCCGGGTTGAGTGCCTTGAAGCGCGCAACGCTCGTTTTCCCCGGGTCGGCCATCAGCAGGCCGGCGCCGCCACCGGGCCCAGTCACGGCGTGAAAGTCCACCGTGTGAGTCAACTTGCCCCGAGAGTTGTCCAGGTGCACCTCGAGCGTGTCGCCTTCTCGCACGCGTATGAAGGGGCCGGGCACGTGGCCGTTGTACGTCCAGAATTCGTACTGCACCCCGTCTGCCAGGTCCATGACCTTTTCTTCCGTATAGAGTTGCACCACGACCGTAGCCGGTTCGCGCCGCGCCACGGGCGGGGGCACGTTGGGGGCAAAAGACATCGGAGCCGGAGCTGGCTTTGCCGGAGTGCCGGCGGCGCGTGCCGCCGAGAAGGTAACTGCGAGTGCGAGGCACGTGCCTCGGAACGCATTCGCTGCGGAGCTGGCGCGAGGCGTCATGAGAGTTCCTCCTTTCGGAATTGGCAATGCGGTATGTTTGTTGGCGCTCTGCGGTGCGGAGTCAAGCCGGTGGGCCTCCGCGCAAGCCGGCGGCGGCCGGAGGTTCCCGGGTGGAGTCGCGCGTGGTACGAGCGCCGCCGGAGGGAGAGAGGCCCATGGGGCACTTGGAAACTGTCGCGTACGCTGTGGACGGGCGGCTCGCGCGCATCACGCTGAACCGACCGGAGCGCCTCAACGCGATCGACCGCAGGATGCCCGGTGAAATTCAAGCGGCGGTTGCGGAAGCGAACCGAGACGATCGGGTGCGCGTGATCGTGCTGCGCGGGGCGGGCCGGGCCTTCTGCGCGGGTTACGACTTGGACTGGGCAACGCGGGTCGAGCACGAAAGCCAGGCCCAGGCGGGCGGGGTTTGGGACCCGGTCCGCGATTTTTGCGCTCTGAGCGAGAACGTGCGCGCGTTCCTGTCGCTGTGGGAAAGCCCGAAGCCGGTGATAGCCGGCATCCACGGGTACTGCGTTGGGGGCGGAACCGACCTGGTGCTGTGCGCAGACCAGATCATCGCAGCAGAAGACGCGCGCCTTGGCTATCCCCCGGCGCGCGTGTGGGGCGCGCCGACGACCGCGCTGTGGGTCTACCGGGTGGGCCTCGAGCGCGCCAAGCGCCTGCTGCTGACGGGCGATGCAATCGATGGCAGAACGGCGGCAGAAATCGGTTTGGTCGGAAAAGCCGTGCCGGCCAGCGAGCTGGATGCGGAGGTCGATGCGCTGGCGCGGCGCGTCGCGCAGCTCCCGGTTTCCCAGCTCGTGTTGCTCAAGGTGCTGGTCAACCAGGCGTTCGAAAACATGGGCCTGCGGACCTCGCAGTTAATCGGCACGTGGTTTGACGGTGCGGCCCGGCACACGCCCGAGGGGATCGCGTGGCGGGAGCTGGCGAGAGAGCGCGGCTTTCGCGAAGCGGTGCACCTGCGCGACGCGCCGTTTGGTGATTACGGCGAGGAAAAGGGCAGGAGGGGATAAGTGCGCGGAGCGGGGAGCGCGGCCGGGCGCGCTTAATCGCGCTTGCCCGTGGGGTCATCCTCGGGCCTGCGAAAATGCGCGGCCGTGAGGGGTGGGAGTTCACGGGGCAAGGAGAGGCGCTTGGCCACAGCGGCGAAAAGGTTCTCGATGTGCTCCGCGTATGCTCCCTCGCCCCGCATGCGGCGGCCGAAGCGCGAGTCGTTCAGCCGGCCTCCGCGACACTGGCGGATCCGCCCCAGGATCCGCTGGCGGCTCTCCGGATAACAGCGCGCAAGCCATTCCTCGAAGAGCGCGTCCACTGGGGGCGGGAGCCGCAAGAGCATCCAGGATGCAGCGCGGGCTCCGGCATCGGCGGCCGCGCGGAGGATAGACGGAATCTCCCAGTCGGTCAGGCCGGGAATGACGGGCGCGACGAACACGCCGACGGGAATCCCGGCGCGAGCGAGGGCCCCCACGGCCTCGAGGCGTCGTGCGGGCCGCGCAGCGCGCGGCTCGAGGCGCGCGGCGAGGTCGGCGTCGAGGGTGGTAAGGGAAATGTGAACATGAGTGGCACCGGCTCTCGCGAGGTCGGCGAGCACGTCCGCGTCTCGTGTGACGAGCGCGCTTTTCGTGACCACGCTGACCGGGTTGAGGAACTCCCGCAACACTTCCAGGCAGCGCCGGGTCAAGCGGAGCTGCCGCTCGATCGGCTGGTAGCAATCGGTGTTGCCCGAGAGCGCAATGACCTGCGGCTCCCAGTGAGGCGAGGTGAGCGCGGCGCGCAGCAGCTCCGGCGCTTCCGGCTTGATCAGAATGCGCGTCTCGAAATCGAGGCCGGCGCTGAAGGAGAGGTATTCGTGGCTCGGGCGCGCATAGCAGTACACACAGCCGTGCTCGCAGCCGCGATAGGGGTTCAGGCTGAACCGGAAGCCGACATCGGGGCTTTCGTTTTCCGCGAGGATGGAGCGGCTGGCGTCGCGGTAGAACACCGTGGGCCGGGCTTCGCCTTCGCTCGCATCGCACTCGACGTGGAGGCGCTCGAATCTGTTTTCCGGATTCCAGCCCGTACCCCGGCCGCGCGGTACCTCCGGGAACGGCGGCTTCGGCAGCGGCATGCGGCTCCCCTTTTGCACCTAGGGCTGGAGCTTCGGCGGTGCGAACGGCCACGTGGAGACCTCGGCGCCGCCATCGATTTCGAAGATTTTTCCGGTGACCCAACTCGCTGCGGGCGAGGCGAGGTACAGGGCTGCCAGCGCGATGTCTTCGACGGTGCCAATCCGCGCCATCGGTGTCCGAGCTTCCATTTCGCGCCGCAGTTCTTCGGGGAGCACTGGTGCCAGAGCGGACGTCTCCACCGCTCCCGCAGCGATGGCGTTGACGCGGATGTGCGGCGCGAATTCCTGGGCCAGAATCCGGGTGAGAAATGCGAGGGCGGCCTTGGCTGTACCGTAGGCGGCAAAGCCGGCAATGGGCAGGCGCCCCGCCGCCGATGTGATGTTCACTACGGCGCCGCCGCGGTTTCGCAGCATGTGGGGGACCGCCAGGCGCGTCAGCAGAAACGCGGACGTGACATTGAAGTGGAAGGCGTCCTCGAACATCCGCTCGCTGGTGTACAGCGCCTCGCGCGCCGGTGCGCCCCCGGCGTTGTTCACCAGGATGTCGAGGCGGCCGAGCCCTGCCGCCGTCTGTGACACCGCGCGTTCCAGATCCGGCCGCGCATTGACGTCGCATACGACCGGGAGAGCGCGGCGGCCAAAGGCCCGCACCTGTTTGGCCACTTCTTCTAACTGGGCCGCTGTGCGCGCCGCCAGCGCGACATCGGCGCCGGCGTCGGGAAAGGCGACGGCAATCCCGGCGCCAATTCCGCGGCCTGCCCCCGTGATCAGGGCCACTTTCCCATCGAGGCGGAATCGATCGAGAATCATCTCTTCTTCCCCTTTGTGCCCTGCGGGTTTTGCTGGCAGGCATAGCACGCGGGAGGCTTTGCAGCCACGGACTGCACCGCGAAAGAGCGCGGTTGCAAGGAGCGCGGTTTTCGCGCACCGTACGGGGCGAGGGGTCTCCAATGGCGTTCGAAGCCGCCACACCCGACACGCTGCCGGCAACGTCGGGCAACGCGTGGGTGATTTCCGGGCTGGCCCAAGCCCTGGCGGAAATGGACTCCCTTCCCGACGGATTCGCTCCGGGAGATTTCCTGGTGGGCGGGGTGGACTGCGGCGCGGGAGCCGATGCGCGCATCGTCCGCGAGCTGCGCGCTGCCGGGGTTGCGGCGATCATTGCGCGTTCGTTCTCCAGCGAGTTCTTCGCGCTGGCCTTGCGGGCCGGCTTGCCGGCACTGGCGATCGAGGAAGCGCCTGCAATTCACTCTGGAGACCGCCTGCGCGTCGACGTGGAGACGTGCAGGGTCGTGAACCTGAGCTCGGGCGACCGCTACGTGATCCGCAACCTGTCGGACGACGGGATCGCCGCGCTCCGG
>JBBIUR010000170.1:0-8773 GCA_037440145.1 Myxococcales bacterium
CACGGCTGGATGTCGAACTGCGCCGCCTCCTCCGGCGTGTTCACGTTGCGAAACGACTCCTCGGCACCCGCCACGGCTCGCATTTCGATCTCGGGAACGAACTCCACCCGGATCAAAGGCAGAAATTCCCGAATCGCGCGCACGCCTCCATGCAGAGCAGCAGCGATCCGCGGGCGCAGGTGGGTGGCATATACGGCGTGCAGTGGCTCGACGTCGTTATCCAAAACGGGAATGACCGCATCCTGGGTTAAAACTCGGCCCACGAGGTACTGGATCGGCTCGGGCCGCAGGTGCGGCATGTCACAGGCGACCACGAAGGCGTACGGGTACCGCACCAGCCCCAAACCCGCGTGCAGGCCGCTGAGCGGCCCGCCGCCCGGGATCTCGTCGCTGGCCACCTGCACGGGGTAGTTCCGGTACTTCCATGGCGAGTTGCTCACCACCACCACCTGAGGAAACAGGCTGCGGAACAACGCCAGGGTCCGCTCGAAGATCGTCTGCGATCCAACGTGCAGGAACGCCTTGTCCCTTCCCCCCATGCGGCTGTTCTTGCCACCGGCGAGCACGATCCCCGCTACGCGGTCGCTCCGCCAACGGCATTCCCCATCGGACATACCACTCGGACCGGCTTCACAACGATGAGAATCGCAGCCACTCGACTACGCGCGAGCCACCCGGGGAGCTACGATTGCCGCACGAACCACAAGCCCGAGCATAAAAGTGGTCCCCATGCCTGTCAAGCTTATGGCCCGCACTTCCTCGCATTGCGCTGCCACTCTCGCTTCGGTACCTTGTCGGTTCGCATTTGGGGGAACTCAAACACAGTTGCGGTGCATGGGAAGGGGCGAACAGAGCGGCACGGCGCGAAGCAGGGTGTGCCGCTGTCCTCGTCGAAACTACAGCGGGAGGCTCCCGGAACGATGTGCTGCGCCAGTAGACCCATGGGGTTGCTGCTCGCGAGCGCGGCAGGTGCTGCGCTGCTGCTGGCAACCGGAGCTCGCGCGCGGGCGGTGGACGGCGACTGCGACGGCAGCCCTGCGGTCACGGCGGGCGATATCCTCGCCATCGCGCAGCGGCTTTTCGAGGAGCGAGAGTGCGGCGCGCCAGACGCAAACGGCGACGGCCGGCTCACCGCCGCCGACGTCGCAGGGGCAGTCGTCGCCATTGCCCGCGGAAGTCCGGAACCCCTGCGCGGCCCGAGGGTCACCTTCTTCGGCCTCGCTGCGGCAAGCGGTCGCATCCTCTCGCCGTCGGCGCTGACACGCGCCGGGATCCCCGTTTACACGCGTACGGCAGGCACCGGCTTTCAGGTCGTTCTCGAAGCGGCACCTGGGCCGGACGGGGCGGAAGTGGGCCTGAACCTGTTCGACCTGCGCCCCGGGGATCCCAACGGCGTTCCCGATGTGCAAGTCCTCGCCGACCGAGCCCTGGGCAACGGAAGCCCAGAGGTCTGCGATCTGGGCGGCGGTGTACCGGGGGTGCCATCGCTGCAATTCGAAAACACTCTTCCCGTCGCCAGTGCCTTGAACGATCTCGTCTGCCGCTTTTTGCCGGCCACCACCCGCGCATCGGCGTGTACGCTGGACGACTTCGACATCATCCGATTCGCGAGCGCCGAGACCACCGTCCAGTTCTGCTTGGCCGTATCCGCCCCGATCGCCTTTCCGCCCGGGGACACCACCCTGGTCGGGCGGGTGCGCGATCGCGTTGGCAACGTCGGGCCGATTCGCGCTCTGGTCGTGCGCGTTTCCGGAGGGCCCGTCACGCCGAGCGCGACGAAGACGGTCCCTTCTCCTACCCGCTCTCCCACCTCGGCGCGCACGGCTCCCTCGCCGTCCCGGACACCTTCGCTTTCGCCTCCACCAACTACGCCCGAAGCGCCTCCGCGCAGCACGCCGACCTCCTCGCCCACTCGGACGCCGGTCGCTCCCACCCCCTCGCACACCCCATCTGCGACCCGTTGCCCCACCCCGCGTCCCACCGCGTCGCGAACACCCAGTGCCACAACCACTGCCACGGTCACGCCTTCTGCGGAGGCCGGCCCGAGAATCGCGTTTCTGGGACTCATCAGCCAAAGCGGCGCGCTGCTGTCACCCGTGGGCACCACGCCGGAGGGGCTACTTGTTTTCCAGCCATCGACGGCGACCGGGAGCGGCTTTGGTATCGTCATCGAGGCGCGGCCCGGCCCAACCGGTTCGCCTGTTGGCATCGAGACGTTTCGCAGCGATCCCGCCGACCCCACGGTGCTCCCCGACCTGCAGGTTCAAGTGGACCGGCCAATCGGCGACGGCAGCCCTGCGGTCTGTGACAACACGCCCCCGTTCCTGGGCGGAGTTCCTGCGGTTCGCCCGCCGAGCTTTGCCCCGCTCCAATCGATTGCCGACGCAATCAACGATCTCGCGTGCCGCTTTGTCGACGGCCAGGGGCGCACGCTGGGCCGCCCGCCAGACGAGGCATGCGTGCGCTTTCCGGACGGCGACTTCCACTTTGTCAGCCCAGACGCAACCGTACAGTTTTGCTGGGAAGCGATTGCGCGCCCTTTGCCGTTCCCACCCGGAGACACCCTGCTGACGGCGCGCGTCCGGGACCGCGCAGGGGCCGTAGGTCCCGCCACCTCCATCGTCATCCGCATCGCGCCCTGAGGCTCGCGCCACCCGAACCGGCGCGCGAATCGGACTGCACCTGGAGACATCACGCCACGGCCCCGGGGGAAGGGCCTTCCCGAATCCGTCCGGTTTCCAGCGGCCCGCGCGGAATTCACAACAGCGGGCACAGTCCTCGGAGTCGCAAAAGAACGCAGCTCGGCGCTTGCGGGATCCAGAAGTTTTCGGCTTAAATCGGGCCGCGGGGTGGAACATGTTCGGCCGTGGCGAAGAGAAGGTGAGCGGCGCGCCGTCCCACTTGCGCTATCGGCCGTTTGCAGGCCTCTGGGATTCAGTGCAAAGGCAGCGGCAAGCTGCCTGGACGGAAAGCCGCCGCCGCGACGGATTCGAACGCCGAGGAGACGCGGCGTTGTTCTTCGAAGCGGTTGCCGGTGCGGTGCCGCTGGACCACCGCTCGCGCGAGCGGGTCGCTGTGCCTCCCCCTGCCGGCCCGGCGCGTCCGCCAGCGGACGAACAAGCGGAAGTCTTGGCAGAGCTGGCGGAGCTCGTTGCCGGCAGGGCAGCTTTTGACTGGACGGACAGCGACGAATACATCGAGGGCGCGATTCCGGACTTGGACCCGCGAGTGCTGCACCGCCTGCGGCGGGGGGAATTCGTCGTGCAAGCGCATCTCGATTTGCACGGCCTCACGGCAGAGGAGGCCCGCTGCGCCCTCGATCGGTTCCTGCTCCACGCCTTCCGCGCTGGCTGGCGCTGCGTGCTGATCGTGCACGGCAGAGGGCGCAACTCGAAAGACCAGATCCCGGTGCTGAAAACGCGGCTCAAAACGTGGCTCGCCCGCGGCCAGTGGTCGCGCTTCGTCCTAGCGTTCACCAGCGCGCGGCCCTGTGACGGAGGCGCAGGGGCTCTCTATGTGTTACTGCGGCGGCACCGGGCTGCAAAGCACGCGATCCGGGTTGTCGAGGGCGCGAAGCGATAGGTCGCTGCTGCGCGGAATCGGGAAAGAGAGGAGCGAAACGTGAAGCTTGGCATCTCGATGTTTGCCGCTGACTACGCGATCCGACCCGACGAGCTGGCAAAGGAGGCAGAGCTACGCGGGTTCGAATCGGTGTTCTTTCCGGAGCACACGCACATACCGGCGAGCCGCCGCACCCCCTGGCCCGGGGGAGGAGAACTGCCGCAGGAGTATTGGCACACGCATGACCTCTTTGTCGCTCTGGCCTATGCAGCCGCGGCAACGACGAGAATTCGGATCGGCTCGGGGATTTGCCTGCTCATCCAGCGCGATCCGATTACCACTGCGAAGGAGGTGGCGTCGCTGGACCTCTTGTCGGGTGGCCGACTCATTTTCGGCATCGGCGGCGGCTGGAACGCGGAGGAGATGGAAAATCACGGCACCGTGTTCCGCACGCGCTGGAAACTGCTGCGCGAGCGGGTTTTGGCCATGAAGGAAATCTGGCGCAGCGACGCGGCCGAGTTTCACGGCGAGTTCGTCAATTTCGATCCCATCTGGTCGTATCCCAAGCCTGTCCAGAAGCCTCACCCGCCAATCCTGCTGGGCGCACACACGCCAGCCGCCCGCCAGCGCGTGGTGGACTACTGCAATGGGTGGATGCCCATTGCAGCACGTGCCGGCGACCTCGCAGCGGCGATGTGCGACCTGGCGGACCGTGCGCGCGCGGCGGGTCGCGATCCGGCGGATTTCCCGGTCACTCTCCTCGGAGCGCCCGCGGACCGCGATGCCGTCCGGCGGTACTCCGAACTCGGCGTCGAGCGCGTGGTGTTCTGGGTCCCCCCGGAGCCTCGGGATCGCGTTCTGCCTTTGCTGGATCAATACGCCGCGATCGCGCGCGCGCTGCCGTAAACCTGCCCGGATCCCTGCATCTGCCCGCGCGCTCCCTACCGAACGTTCCCCACAGGCCCCCGAAGCCAGTCCCCGGTCTACGCCGCAGATATTGCGAACGGCCGCTCCGCACCGGCTCGGCGGTCAATCGCCCCGCCTTTGCTGGACGGGAATATAATCCCGCTTGTCCGCACCGACGTAAATCTGGCGCGGCCTCGCGATGCGCTGTTCCTCATCCGTGAGCATTTCCTGCCACTGCGCCAGCCAGCCGGCCGTCCGCGGAATGGCGAAAAGCACGGGAAACATATCGGTCGGGAAGCCCATCGCCTGGTAGATAATGCCCGAGTAAAAATCCACGTTGGGGTAGAGCCGCCGCGAGATGAAGTAGTCGTCGGAAAGCGCGATCCGCTCCAGCTCAACGGCGATATCGATCAACGGGCTCTTACCCGTTACCTCGAACACCTCGTGCGCCAGCTGTTTGATGATCTTTGCGCGGGGATCGTAGTTCTTGTACACGCGGTGGCCGAAGCCCATCAGGCGCACCTCTCCCGCTTTCACGCGCTTGATGTATGAGGGAATCGCCTGCACGCTGCCAATTTCGGTCAGCATCCGCACGACTGCCTCATTCGCACCTCCGTGCAGCGGCCCGTACAGGGCCGCGGTAGCCGCGGCGACCGCCGAGTACGGGTCCGCATGCGAACTACCGACACAGCGCATCGCGTTCGTGCTGCAGTTCTGCTCATGGTCGGCATGGAGGATGAACAGAACATCGAGAGCGCGCTCGAGCACCGGATTTGGCCGGTACTTGAGCTCCGTTTTTTTGAAAAGCATGTTGAGGAAGTTGCCAGTGTAGCTCAGATCGTTGTCGGGGTAGGCGTACGGCATTCCGATCGAATGCCGGTAGGCGAACGCCGCAATGGTCGGCATTTTTGCAATCAGCCGATGGATCTGAACCCGGCGCAACGCGGGATCGAAAATCTTCTTCGCGTCCGGATAAAAGGTGGAAAGAGCGCCCACCGTGCCGACGAGGATCCCCATCGGGTGGGCATCGTAGTGAAAGCCATCGATAAACTTCTTGATGTTCTCGTGCAGAATGGTGTGGTGCGTGATGTCGTAGACAAACGCCTCTAGCTGCGACGGTTTCGGAAGCTCGCCCTCGAGAAGCAGGTAGGCAACTTCCAGGAACGTCGACTGCTCTGCCAACTGCTCGATCGGGTATCCCCGGTACCTCAGGATTCCGCGCTGCCCATCGATGAACGTAATCGCGCTCTTGCAAGCCGCAGTGTTCAGGAACGCCGGGTCGTACGAAAGAAGCCCGGGGTCGTCCTCGGAGACCTTGATCTTCTGCAGTTCCGTGGCTCGGATTGCCCCGTCTTGGATCGGGATCTCGTACTGCTTGCCGGTGCGCATGTCTGTGACCAACAGCATGTCCCGAGTCATCGGTTTTCCCCCGTTCGGCGCAGAACAACGCAATACTGCGGGCGTCCGGAGATTACGCTTCCGGCGCCAAAACCGCAATTGGGGTTCCGCCGCGCTATCGCAATTCGGCGGGCAGTTTGGGAATTTCCCGGGTCAAGACTTCACACCCGCTCGCGGTGACGAGCACATCGTCCTCGATCCGCACGCCGAGGCCTGCCCACCTGGGACCGACATCGGGCTGGTCGGCCTTCACATAAATTCCCGGTTCCACCGTGAGAACCATGCCGGGCTGCAAAAGCCGCGACTCGCCATCGATCTTGTACCGCCCGGCGTCGTGCACATCCATTCCGAGCCAATGGCTCGTGCGGTGCATGTAAAACGGCTTGTAGAGCTCCTTCTCCACGATCTCGTCGACGTCCCCTTTCAGCAACCCGATCGAAACCATGCCTTCGGCCAAGACGCGCACCGCTCGAGCATGCACGTCGTCGAATCTCGCACCAGGACCAACGACCGCAATCGCCGCCTCTTGAGCTGCGGCGACGATTTCAAAAACATCGCGTGCTGCCCCGGAAAGCGACCGGCCCACCGGGTACGTGCGCGTGACGTCTGCGCAATACATATCGTACTCTGCGCCCGCGTCGACCAGGACCCAATCCCGTTCTTCCAGGCGCCTTTCGTTCGCCGTGTAATGCAGGGTCGCAGCATTCGGCCCGGATGCTACGATGGGCGGGTACGCCGCGGCCCCGCCGCCGCGCCGAAAGTGATACTCGAGGATCGCCTCGATCTCGTACTCGGCCATGCCGGGGCATCGCTCCGCCATGGCAGCGCGGTGGCCCACTGCGGTGAGCGCGATCGCCGCGCGCATGGCGGCGATTTCCTCTTCGCTCTTGATCAGCCGCATTTCGTGCACGATCGCAGCTGCGTCGAAGAGAGCGACTGGGCCGCGCCCGTTGCGCGCCCGGCTTTGCCGCCACTGCTGCATCCACTCCGGGAGCAGCCTGGCAAGCCGCCCGTCGCGCCCCGTGCTGATGTACAACCGCTCCCGGTCCTCCAAGTAGCGGCCGACCTCCGGTTCCAGCCGATCGATCGGATACGCCATGTCGGCACCGTACTCGGCTGCACCTTCGACTCCACACCGGCGGCCAGTCCAGGTTTCTCGCTCTGCGTCCCGCGGTGCCACGAAAAGAACGAACTCCTCCTTCGGGTGCCCCGGCAGGAAGAGCGCCGCTGCATCCGGCTCGGGAAAACCGGTCAGATAGTAAAAATCGCTGTCCGGCCGGTAGCGGTACTCTACATCGTTCGAGCGGATCGCGGCCGGCGCGCTTTTCAAAAGCGCCGCCGACCCCGGCTCGAGCTGCTCTAGAAAGCGCCGGCGGCGGCGGGCGAACTCTGCCCGGCTAACGCGCGGCACCGACCCGCTCACTCTCGCTTGCCAGCCAGTACCTGGATCAGGTCCAGCGGCAAGGGGAACAGCACGGTCTTGTTGTTCTCCGTGCCGATCTGCGTCAGAGTCTGCAAGAAGCGGAGCTGTACCGCTACCCCGCCTTCCATGAGATCTGCAGCCTCCGCAAGCCGGCCCGCCGCCTGGTATTCGCCCTCAGCGCTGATCACCTTTGCGCGCCGCAGCCGCTCCGCCTCTGCCTGCCGCGCCATGGCGCGGCGCATCTCCTCCGGGAGGTCCACGTGCTTGACCTCTACCAGCATCACCTTGATCCCCCACGGCTCCGTGCTGGTGTCGATCGTCTCCTGAAGCAAGGCGTTGAATTTCTCGCGCTCGCTCAAAAGCTCGTCGAGCTGTGCCTGGCCGCACACGCTGCGCAGCGTGGTCTGGGCGAGCTGCGACGTCGCGTACAGGTAATTTTGAACCTCTACCACCGCGCGGTTCGGATCGATGACGCGAAAGTACAAGACGGCACTCACCTTGACGGAAACGTTGTCCCGCGTGATGACGTCCTGCGAGGGCACATCGAGCGTGATCGTCCGCAAGTCCATGCGGTACATTTGCTCGATGAACGGAATCACAAAGATCACTCCCGGGCCACGGGGGCCGACGATTCGCCCAAGCCTGAGAACGACAGCGCGCTCGTACTCGCGGATGATTTTGATGCCGCTGGCGAGAATCACGACTACGAGAAGCAAGACAGTCAGCGCGGGCCCCATAACGCCGCCTGCAAACTACCAGACGGCTTCCACGCGCGGCAAGTGGTCGAGCTTTTCCTCCACGAGTTGCGGCTAGTCCTCCGAAAACTCGCGCTACCCTGGTTGATCGGCGCCGTGCAAAAGTCGCCTAGCGCGGGTTGCACTCGCGACGCATCCTCCCTACTTTCGCGCCGATGGCCAACGACGTGCAGCGGCGGGCAATCGCCGCAGGCGCGGCCGCATGCGCGTGCATCGTCGCATTCTTGGCTGCAGCCATTTCCTCGGCGTGCCGCGGGGCTGGAGACGCACAAACCCAGATCCCTGGCCAGCCGGCGGTCGAGGTATCCCGCTTCTCGGCACGTCTCGAAAAAAGTGACGCGACCGAGCGCCTGACAATCAGCGTGCGCTTGCGGGCGAACAGCGAGACCCCGATCGACTGCTATGTGTTCGTCGTAGCGAGCAGCACGCACTCCTCGCCCCGCTCGTGGGCGATCTGGCCGGTAGAGAATCCGGGTTTTGCGATTAGCGCGGGCGGTCACTTTCACGCGGCCCATCCCACGACCGGACACCCGCTCTCGCTGGGCCGCAGTTGGACTCGGGTCGACGCAACGCTGCCGAGAACGCCCGGGCAGCCGCCATTCGATTCTGTGGTAGTCTACGTTGTGGACGGGAAGGGCGAGGTGCTGCTGGCGCGGCCGTTTGCCCTTTGAGGCGGCCCGACTCGGAAGGTGGCTGAGCGCGGCTTGCCGCGCAGCGCGGGTTGCATAAC
>JBBIUR010000171.1:0-8720 GCA_037440145.1 Myxococcales bacterium
GTCGTCACCACCACATCCCCCAGCGGGTCCAAATCCTCGCTGGTGAACGTGCTCACCACCGCGCCGCCCGAAAGGTCGAATCCCTCCTCTGTGCATTGCACCGGGTTGCCGGTTGCCGAAACTTCGCAAAATGCGGCACCGCACAACTCCCCGTCGCCAATGCGGGCATCGGGAACATTGTTCGCGTTTTTCACCTCGCCCGCCGATGTCCCCGTGGTCAGAAAGATCGTATTCAGCAAGCCCTTGTCCGGATCGTCGTCCGTGCACGGTGTGCCGTCCGGCCCCTTGTTCGGATTGAGCGGGTCGAGGTCGCACGTGGCTTGCGGAATGGTCCCGATTGCCGTGCTCGTCAGGACCAAGCCCGATCCCCGCACGACAGGACCGCCCGAAAAAGTCAGACACACCTCATTCGTGATGCTGTCTCGCGATTCCAGGTAGTCGATGTCTCGCAAGCTGCTGCTCGCCCCGCAGGCCACGATGCCCGAAGCGGCAATGCCCGGCCCGTGCACGAACTCGCACGTCTTCCCCTCCGCGGCGCATACCGCATCCTGCGCCTTGCAGGAGAAGCCCTCCGGGCACTGCGCATCCCCAAGCGTCGGATCGCAAACCTGCCCGCAGCGGCCTGCCGGAAAGCCGCAGTCCGCATCCTCGCGGCACTCTGAGAGCGCCGCCCTTCCCCCGGCACACAGCCGCACCCCGTCCGGCCGCTCGCACTTTGGCGTGCAATCCGTCGCCGCGAGCTTGCAGACCGTCCCCTCTGGCCCCTCCCGAAAGGGAAATCCCCCACAGGTCTTCGCGGCAAAGTTCCGCACGCACGCGCACGCCACATTGGGCGGCACCAGAACCGGAGCGAGCGCGCCGCGATTCTCGTCCACTCGCTGCGCAACCGGTATGTCCCCCTCTTCGAAGACCGTGTCCCCAGGCACGGCACTGCGCGAGCCGCCCGGGCCCGTGGGCTTGCCGACCCACCAGGTGAGCTGCCCCGTGATCGGCAGCGTCAACTTCACGGACTTCGCCTGCACGATGGAGAAACTCGGCGTCGTGTTGGGATCGGTTCCAAGCGGAAAGACGATGCGCGTCTCCTCGGTGCAGTTCTTCGCGCAGCCGTCACCGCCTGCAGGCCGGCAGAACGAGCCTGGGCCGCAGTCCACCCCTCCTTCCACGTTTGCCGGACACCGCTGCCCGGAATTCGGCCCCCCGAGGCATGTGCCTCCATCGTCACAGGTCTCGGGCGGTGTCACCACCCCATCGCCGCAGATCGCCACCGCCACTGTGGGGGTCTCTGTCGGCGTTTCCGTCGGGGTCTCCGTCGGCGTTTCGGTGATGCCCACCGCTGGGGTCGTTGGCGTTGCGGATGGCGGCGTACCTGCCGGCGTCGTCGCGGTTGGCGTTGCCGTCACCGCCGTTGGCGTCAAAGTCGGCGTCGCCGTGCGCGTCGGAGTTCGCGTCGCGGGAACCGTCGGCGTCCGCGTCAGCGTTGCCGTCCGGGTTGCGGTGAACGTCGGTGTGGGAGTTTTCTTTCTCGGCTCCACGCCCTCGCCGCAGGCCGATACGAGAAACGCCAGACCCAGCACCGCAAACGCCCATGAGATCGCGCGCGACATCGCCACCCTCCTTCCCGTCGGCGACCCGTATCGTCCAAAAACAGCGACCGACGTGGCGCTCCCATAACCGAGCCGCAGATTTTTTGTCAAGCGATTGCTGGCGGCCAGGTGCCGTCGCCGCGCACTCAGTGGTAGAGCTCCGTTACGTCGATCACCCCAAGTTCGCGCATGCCCTCGAAAAGGCAGCTCTTCACTTCCTTTACCGTGGGCAATTCGAGCAGCCTGCGGGCTAACCGCTCGGCACTGGCGAAGTCCACCGAGCGGATCAGGCGCTTGATCACGGGAATGAAAAACGGCCCCATGCTCAGCGCTTCCAACCCGACCCCAATCAGGGCGAGGGTGCACACCGGGTCGGCAGCCATTTCGCCGCAAATCGAAATCTCTTTCCCTGCCTCGCGCGCCACGCGGGTCGTGTGCGCGATGGCCCGCAGGACCGCGGGGTGGAGCGGCTCGTAGAGCGGCGCGACCTTCCGGTTGTTGCGGTCGACGGCGAGCAGGTACTGAATCAGGTCGTTGGTGCCGATGCTGAAGAAGTCCACCTCGCGAATGAGATGGTGGGCCAGGTCCACTGCCGACGGGACTTCGACCATGACTCCGATCGGCAAGCCGCGGTCGTAGGGATGGCCTGCCTGGTCGAGTTCTTCCCGCGCCTCCTGCACCAATTCCTTGACGCGCAGAACCTCCTCGACGCTCGAAATCATCGGAAAGAGCATGCGCACCGGGCCTACGGCACTGGCCCGCAGAATCGCGCGCAGTTGCGTCTTGAAGACGTCTGCCATCTCCAGCGAGATGCGGATGGAACGCCAGCCGAGAAATGGGTTCTCCTCGCGCGGCACCCGCAGGTAGGCGGGGTACTTGTCGGCACCGAGGTCGAGAGTGCGAATCGTTACCGGCTTGCCCTCCATTCCGGCCACGATTCGCGAGTAGAGCTCGACCTGTTCTTCCTCCCCCAAAAAGTCGCGATGGGAGAGAAACGGGAATTCCGTCCGGTACAAGCCGATCCCCTCGGCCCCGTGCTGGCGCGCGTAATTGAGGTCGCTGAAGAGAACGATGTTCGCCTCGAGCTTGATCCGCTTTCCGTCGCGGGTCACTGCAGGCAGGTCGCGCAGCGCGCTCAGCTCCCGGTTGAAGGCGCGGTACTCGCGCTCGAGGCGTTCGTATTCGCGCACGATGTCGAGCGGGGGGTTCACGTAAACGATCCCCGCGTTTCCGTCGACGATGAGCCGATCGCCTTCGCGGATCTCGGAAGGGTCGACGCCGATCACGGTGGGGATTTCGAGCGAGCGCGCCAGAATGGAGGCATGGGAGGTCACCCCTCCGCCGGCCAGCACGATCCCCTTGAGTTCCGCCTGCTCGATCAATACCAGATCGGAAAGCGCGAGCTCGTTCGCCACCAGGATCACGGTGGCCGAAAAGTTGCGCCCTCGCTCTCGCACGCCGAGCAAGTTACGCAGCACCCGCTGGCCGATATCCTGGATGTCCAGCCCTCGCTCCCGCAAGTACGCGTCGCCCATGGAGCGGAAGCGCTCCACATACTCCTTGACTACCCTCTCCAGGCTGGCCTCCGCGCTCAGGCCCTCCCGGATCAGGGCCTCCACGCGGGCGGAGAGGGTTTCGTCCTCGAGCATGAGCCGGTGGCTATCCAGGATGGAGGCGTCCATTTCG
Source organism: Myxococcales bacterium (assembly GCA_037440145.1). Classification (GTDB taxonomy): domain Bacteria; phylum Desulfobacterota; class Binatia; order HRBIN30; family BPIQ01; genus JBBIUR01. The sequence goes on from JBBIUR010000171.1 coordinate 3,270, forward strand.
GGCAGCGTGGCCCGCACGCGGTTGCGGAAGTGAACGATCTCTTCGATCGACTTGCGCAGCGCGGCGCGATAGCGCTGAATCTCTTCGCGCGCGCTCCTCGTGCGGCGCTGCGGCAGACCTCCGGACGTTAGCGGTGCCTCCAGAAGGTGCGCGCGCCCGATCGCGAACCCGGGCGACGCGGCAATCCCCGTGAGCCGCGCGTGCCCCGCGGGCACCGGCTTCGGTTTTCCCTCCCGCTTTTCGTACGCCTCCAGGTCCCGCAGCGCGGCACTCATGCGCCGCTGCAGCGCCCGCCGCTCCTCCTCCTTGCTCTCCAGCGTTTCCAGCAGCCGCGCCTGGCCGATGATGCTGCTCACATGCGCGGCAATGGTGCGCAGCAAGCGCACCTCGGCCAGCGAAAATCGGCGCCGCCGGGATGTTTGCACCACCAGCACCCCGGCGGGCTGCTGGCGCTCGACCACGGGCACGGCCAAAAAAGAGTGGTAGCGCTCCTCGCCGGTCTCCGGGAAGTACTTGTACCGGGGATGCGCCATGGCATCGATGGCCATCACCGGCTGCATCCGCTCGATGACGTACCCGACCAGGCCTTCGCTCACGCTCATGCTCACGCGGCCAATACTCGATCGGTCCAAGCCCGTTGTCGCCCACAGGGTCAAGCGGCGGTCTCGCGGTTCGTAGAGATACAGCGAGCACACCTCCGTATCCATGCGCTCGGCGACCACCTCCACGATGCGCTCGAGCATGCCGCGCAGGTCCTGCGACTGCGTGACGATCGTGCTGATGTCCTCGAGCAGGCTAAAGACTGGGCGCCGGCGGGCCCGCGTCTGGGGCCGGGCGCGCCGGGGCTCGTTTGCAGCGGGCGTGGGCATGGGCGACTCCAACCCCTTATAACCCAACTGTCCCGAGCGATACAGACGCTCGACCGGTTCGCGCGGCCAGCCCGCGAGCAAACCGGCCGCAGCAGGCTCCGCGCTCCGAAGGCTCAGCGAGCGCCCGCCCGGGCCGCGGGGCGCGTAAAGGCGATCCCCGCGTAACTCACCGACTGTTCGTAGTCTCCGGTCACATCCAGAGAGGTGTAGTACTCGACCAGTCGGCCCGGTCCGCGACTGCGCGACGTTTCCAGGAACACTGAAATCGGCATCCGGCCGCACACCGTTGCCCCCGTCGCCGCCAGGTAATTCTCGAATCGGCGCCGGTCACCCGCCAAAACCGCATCGATGGCACCGCGATCCAGCTCGGCCAGCTTCTGTTTCACGCGCTCCCGGCTCTCCGGGCGAAAGGGCACATATCCGTAGTGAGTCCCGTAATGGGTGAAATCCGAACTCACGACCAACAGGGTTTCGTCCTCGAGGAGGGGCTCGATGGCTGCGCCGAGCTCGAGCGCGTCATCGCCGCGCACCTCCCCGATCAAAACCGGCACCAGCCGCACGGCCCCCACCGCCTTCTGCACGAAGGGCAACTGGATCTCCAGCGAATGCTCCGGGCCGAAGGGCTCGGAGTCAACGCGGACACACTTGCTCCCCGCAAGGGAACCGACGGCGGCCGCATCTACTTCTACCGAGCCGAGAGGGGTCTCGAATGCGTCGAAGTCCGGAACCACGGCGCCGCGAAAGCCGTAGAAGTGGCTGGGGGCGAGGACGACCACGCGCCGGATCGTGCCGGGCCGAACGAGTCCGTACGCCCTGCCCGCCGCGCGACCCGAGTACTGGTACCCCGCGTGGGGCACCACCAGCGCCCCCACTGGGGCTTCGGCCGGAGCGGTGCTAGCGAGCATCTCGTCGAGCACCGCGCTCAGGCGCGCGGCGCTGGCCGGGTACCAGGTTCCCGCCAAACGGCATTTCTTCACTTTTGCCATGGCTCGGCCTCGCTTTCTCCCGCTGGTGGGCGAGTTCCCGCAAATCCGCCTTTCTCCGAACGCCGGCCCACCGCTAGATGTACAAAATGACCTCTTCGTCGGCCCGCAGGTCCTCGTATACCCGCGCGAGCTGCTCGCGGCTTTCCACGCGCGCGAAGATCGAAACGCTCACGTAGCGCCCGTGCTGGCTCTCGCGCACTTTCATGCTGTCCGAAGGAATCTCTCCCAGGGTGGCTCCTACCAACGCGCGCACGCGCTCGACGAACTCCGCCGAGCGCCGCCCGAACACCTTGAACGTGTAAAAGCACGGGAACTTTTCCAGCGTGTCCGCCATCGTGCTTCAGCCGGCAGGCGCGTGGAACCGCTCGTCCCGCCCTTCGCGCACCGCTGGGTCGCGATAGCAATCGGCGCAGGTGACGATGTCGAGCGCGCGCACGAGCTTGAGATACGTGACGGCCTCTCCCTCCCCCTCGCGGGCCACTGCTGCTGCTTCCACATCTCCGGTGTGGAGCAAGTAGTAGTCGACCCGCCACGACTCGCGCGTGTGCCGGGTTTCCGCAACCGCACGCCCGCAGTGCGTACAGCGGAGCAACCGCCCTTGGCCGGCCAGCGCCAGCTCGGACACCATGCCGCCATTTTAGCCCAAGGGCCCTCGCGCGGCACAGTGCAGCGGCCGCGTGCTCCCCTCGCCGCGTGCCGGTCAGGCCGTCTCCGCGAGCAAGGGCAGGCGAACCGTCACGCGCGTGCCTCCGCCCTGCGGCGACTCCACGGCAATTGTCCCCCCGTGGGCCAGCGCGATCTCTCTGGCGACGAAAAGGCCGAGGCCGAGCCCGCGAGCGCCAAAGTCGAAGCGCCCCGACGAATGGAGCAACAGGTCCCCAGCGGCAGGCGTAAAGGGCTCGAATGCGGACGCGATCTGTCCCGGGCTCATGCCGATCCCCGTATCCGCGACTTCCACCTCCGCGCGAGCACCCACCCGCCGGCCGCAGACGGCGATCCGCCCGCCGTCGGGCGTAAACCGCACGGCGTTGCTGAGCAAGCTGATCCAGAGTTGGTCGAGCCACTCGGGATCGCCGTGAATCCGCAGTTCGGCCGGGCATGCGAGGTCGAAGGCGAGGCGGCGCGATGCTGCCGCGCACTGCAGCGCCTGCACGATTGCAGCCAAGTGCACTCCCAAATTCACTGCCCCGCGCCGCAGGACCACGCGCCCCTGGAGAACACTCGCTCCCGCGCGCAGCTCTGCCAGTACCCGCTGCAGCCACTGGAGCGCCCGCTCGATGGGTGCCAGCCAGGTGCTGGCCCGCACTTCCGGCAACACCGACAAGAAGTCGAGAGCGTTGCGGGCAATGTGCAGGGGCGTGCCCAACTCGTGCGCTGCCGCCCCTAGCATCCGCTGCCACCGCTCGGCCTCGCGCCGTGCTTGCTCGCAGGCGGCTTCCAGTTCGCTGAGCAGTCGCCTTCGCTCCCGCTCCGCGCGGTAGCGCTCTACGCCGCGACGGACCACGAGCCGCAGCTCGCGCGGCTCCCACGGCTTGGTCAGATAGTAGAAGACTTGCCCTTCATTGATCGCTTGCAGCAGCGAGTCGATGTCCGTGTACCCGGTCAGCACCACCCGGACCACTGCGGGATGCAGTCGCGCAACCCGAGCGAGCAACTCCACCCCGCTCATCCCGGGCATCCGGTGGTCGGCGACCACCAGCGCCACCGCCCGCTGTTCCAAGACGCCAAGCGCGTCCACCCCACTGCCGGCAGCGAGGACCTCGTACTCCGCCCGCAGCGCCCGCTGCATCGCCCGCAAGCCGGCGGGCTCGTCATCCACCACCAGCACTGCGTCCCGTTCCGACCCCGTCGTCCCTGACATGCACGGCCGTATACTGCGGGCAGAACCGCGGAGTCAAGCGCGCCGCTTCCCCCGCAAGGGCGGACCGAGCGTTCGCGAATTCGGGGCCGAGCGCGCGATCCGAAGGCGTGCCCGCGAACGCCGGTGGACACGCTCCGGCGCAGAGTTTCCGCTGCCGAAGTGGCGAGCTGGCGGCGCTTGGGGCCCGCCAGGTCCGGCAAGCGGGGAAACAGGCGCTCCGCAGCGCCGTTTCTGGCCTTTCCTTGACGGGGCCGAAAGCCGCCGTTATCGTTCGAGAGCACACACGAAGATGCCTCGCACTCGACGCAGGCAGTCGCATTCGACGAGCCTGGGGCCCGTGGCACGACGACTGGCAATCAGCCTCTTGGCTTTGTCCCTCGCCTCCGGAGCCGCAGCGGGCGCCTTGCTTTTCTGGGAGTTGAGCGCTTCGTTACCCCCGGTGACCGAGCTCGCGCGACATCGCCCCCCGACGGCCACCCAAGTGTTCGCCGACGATGGCACGCTATTGGGCGAGTTCTACTTGGAGAAGCGCTACTGGGTGCCCATCGAGCGAATTCCCGTAGTGGTCCGCAACGCATTCGTCGCGGCCGAAGACGACAACTTTTACCGCCACCGGGGAATCGATCCGGTCAGCATCTTGCGCGCTGCGGTGAACAATCTTGTCCTCGGCGGCTCCGTCCAGGGCGGCAGCACCATCACGCAGCAAGTCGTGAAGGCGCTGCTGCTCACGCCAAAGAAGAGCTACGAGCGCAAGCTCAAAGAGATGATCCTCGCCGTGCGCCTGGAGCAACAGCTCACCAAGGAGGAGATCCTCTCTCTCTATTTAAACCACATTTACCTCGGCTCGGGAGCTTACGGCGTCGCAGCCGCAGCACAGGAATACTTCGGGAAAAGCGTCGAGGAGCTCAACCTCGCCGAGGCCGCGCTTCTGGCGGGCCTTCCCCAGGCACCGAGCCGCTACTCTCCGTTCCGCCACTGGCGCCGGGCGAAGGCGCGGCAGCGATACGTGCTGCGCCGCATGCTTGAAGCCGGTTTCATCACTCGCGAAGAGAGGAACGCGGCCCTCGAGCAACCCATTGCCCTCGCCTCGCGTCGGGGCAATTACCTGGCCGCCCCATACTACGTGGAGCACGTGCGCCGGCTCCTCGAGGAGCGTTACGGAGCCCAGGCGCCCTACCAGGCCGGGTTGCGCGTCTACACGCCTGCCAATGTGGAGATGACCGCAGCCGCAGAAGCAGCCTTGCGCAACGGGCTCGACGAGCTGGACCTGCGGCAGGGCCAAAGCCGGGTGCTTCGGCACCTCGAACCCGCGGAAGCGAAGGCATTTTTGGACGCGCAGCGCAAAGAGGCCGAAGTGCAGCCACTGCAGTGGAACAAGGCATACGAAGCGGTCGTTCTCTCGGCGGCGGGGGGCCGCATACGCGTCCAGGTCGGCGACCACGCCGGGATCCTGGAGCTGCCACCGGCACCCAAGACGGGGCTGCCCAAGCTCATTCCCGGCGACGTCGTGCGCGCCGTCGTCCTCAGCCCGGCGGACGGCGAGCGGGGCTACCGCTTTCGGCTCGACACGCAGCCGGTGGTGCAGGGAGCGCTGATCGCGATGGATCCGCGGACGGGCGAGGTCCAAGCATTGGTAGGGGGCTATGACTTCACCCGAAGCCCCTTCAACCGCGCCACCCAAGCTGCCCGGCAACCCGGGTCGGCATTCAAGCCGCTCGTCTACGCAGCGGCTCTC
>JBBIUR010000172.1:0-8700 GCA_037440145.1 Myxococcales bacterium
CCCATTCCCGACGGGCCGATCGACATCGCGCTGGCACCGGATCACAGCCTGGCCTATGTGGCCAACCTCTCCGATTCGGTTTCCGTGATCGACACAGCGAGCGGGGCAGTTTTGTCGACCGTGCCGCTGCCAGGCGCACCCGAAAGCCTGGCAGTGGAGCCGGCGGGCAACCGGCTCTACGTCACTGCCTCTGGGGCGAACGCGGTGCGGGTCATCGACACTGCGCTCGCCCGCAGCGATCCCGCGAACGCCGTGATCGCCACGATCCCCGTCGGCCAGGAGCCGCAGGGGATCGCGATTCGGGGCACCGGCGACACGGCGTACGTGGCGACGTGCGGAACCGACGCAACCTGCGCCAGCCCCGGCCTTCTCGAAACCATCGCGCTCCCCGCGCACACGCTCGGCCCGGCTACCGCCGTCGGGCTAGTGCCCACGCGCGTGGTCCTGGCACCCTCGGGGACACGAGCCTACGTCACCAATACTGGGGAGGGCACGGTGGCAGTCGTCGACCTCGCGGGGATGTCTGTGGTTGCAAGCGCGAGTGCGGGCTCAGCACCCCAGGGCATCGCCGTGAGTCCGGACGGCGCAGAGCTCTACGTCTCCACTTGTGCCGATCAAGACGCCGAGTGCCGGGAGCCGGGAGTGTTGGCCATCCTGGAGACCGCACGGAACACGCTGCGCGCCGCGGTTCCCGTCGGCGGGCAGCCCCTTGGCGTCGCCGTTTCGGAAGACGGGACGCTTGTGTTCGTGGCGAATCTGTGCGGCGACGACGCCGAGCTGTGCTTGGAGGCTGGAACCGTCTCCGTCGTCCGCGTCGCCGATGCGACAGTGGTCGCAACTCTGCCGGTCGGAGACCTTCCGGCGGGAATTGCGGCGGGCACCGTTTCGGGGCCCTGTGCGGCGGTCCTGCCCAACGCGAGCACGACGCCCTCGAGCAGCGCACAGGCCACTCAGACCCCGACACCCACTGCCACTTCACCCGCAGCCCCGGCGAGCCCGACGCGTACCGCGACGAGAACCCCCTGCCCAACCCCGAGCGCCAGCGCCACGGCATCACCTTCTGCTTCTGCAAGCCCAACGCGGAGTCCTACCCCGACACAAACTCCTAGCGCGTCGCTCGCCCCGAGCGCCAGCAGCACGCCCGCTCCGCCCCCAACAGCGACTCTGACATCCAGCCGAACGGGCACCGCGACCCCGAGCGCGACGCCGACCAGGACAAACACGCGGTCGCCTTCGGCCACCCCCTCGCCCACTGCGACATCCAGCGCATCCCCGACCACTTCCCCGCTCGCTTCCCCATCGCCAACGCAAAGCCCAGCGCGCACAGCTCCGGAAACAGCGACGCGCGCGAGCACCGCCAGCGTGACGCCGACCCACACCGCAACAGGCCCTCCGCCCTCCGTTTCCCCGAGCCTCACCGCGTCGCCGAGCGCGACGGGCAGTGCCACGCCCACGGCTTCGAGCACCCGGACTCTTCCGCCTGCCTCCCCGACGCCGTGCCCCACGGGCACTGCCTCGAGTTCGCCCACGGCAACGGCTTCGCCCACTCCGACCGCCACGCCGGCGCACTCGCCGACTCACACGCTGCCGGCCACTGCAACCGCAACGCCCGCGTCTTCGGAAACGCCCGCCGCGACGCCAAGCGAGAGCGCCTCGCCGTCGCTGACTCCGTCGCCGGCACAAACAGCAACGCGCACACCGGCGGTCACCCCAGCTTCGCCTCCCTCGTCCACTCCTTCACCATCGGCGCCGAGGTCAACCGCGTCTCCCACCGGTACCCGGACCGCCCCGATCATCCCCTCGGAATCCGCCACCGCCACTGCTCCCTCGCCGGCGCCCCTTCCCGGGGACCTGGATCGCGACGGCGATCGCGACGCGGCAGACGCTGCGGCCCTCGTCTGCGCGCTTTTCGACGCCACTTGCGCTCCGGGCTCGGCTGACGCGAACTCCGACGCTCGCATCGGCGCCGCGGACCTCGTATTCCTCCTGCGCACAGCGAGCGCGCAGGAACTCGCAACCGATCGCTTCGCTATGCCTTCCAGCGCGCCAGCGGCCCGACTGCAGCGGCAGCTGTCTCACGTGCCCAGGTAGCGAAGCACCAGCGGCAAGACCACGAAAAGCTGGATTGCGTCGAACACGCCGTGCGCTGCGATGCACGCAGCCAGGTTCTGCCAGCGCTCGAACACGGCCCCGATCACGAGCGAGATTGTGAGCACCGCCACTACCATGTGCGGCAACCCGTAACTCAAGTGGGCCACCGCAAAGAGGGCGCTCGAAAGCCACAACCCGACGCGCCGCTGCAAAAACGCGCGGAAGAAAGCCTCCTCGACGGTCATCGCGACGACCACGACGGCCAGTTTCTGCGCCGGCGGAAGTGCCGCGAGCCAGAGCACGACCCGCGGGAGCTGCGACGCGCGCGAGTCACCCGCCGTCAGCGCCGCTGCCCCGAACGCAGCCGCTGCCACAACCACCGTGAGGGCCCAGCCGGCAAGCCCCGCTGCGGCACCGAGGCCCGCCCCCCGGAGGATCTGACCCCGGGGCAACGAGAGAAATTCTCTCGCCGCCTGCCGCCGCGCCAACAGCCACCAGGCGAGCAGGAACGCGGCGAGGAATGCATGTCCGGCGAAAAGACTCGGGAACGAAACCGCTTCCGGGTCGATGTCGGATCCCCGCCCGAAACCCACTGCGGGGTAGAACACGCAGGCGAGCAGCACGAAAAGCAGCAGCATCAGCCCTGCCACGCGCCGCAATCGGCCTGGCAACTCGTCGCTCAAAAACCGCAGCCGAGATGTCGCGCCGAGGAAAGCCAAGAAGCCCGCAGCCAGCGCAAACGCCAGTCGGATCTCCGGCATGGCGATTCAACAAGCCGCGAAAGCTGCCCTGCGTCAAGCGAGATCGCCGCGCGCGGGGGACGACGCCGCGCCCTTGGCCCTGCCAGTTCCCCTGCACCCGCTTGCGCGCGCTCATCGGCGCGCAGGCCAGTGCTCCAAAACACCGATGCCGTCGGGAAAGTCGAGTCCCGAATCGATCGTCTCCGGAGGCAGCGGATTTCCGTTCTCGAATCGAATCTGGCGGACGCTACCCAGATTCCTTCCCGGGCTCAGCGCTTCCGTCAGGCCGATGTCCGCGTAATAGAGAGTGCCACTGGAATCGATTCCCAGCCCCAGTGGAGTCCCTGTCGACGGGTACGGGCGACGCTCCCCGGGCACGGGCTCCAGGATGCGGCGCAAAAACCGGCCTTCGGCATCGAACTCCGCAATGACGCCGTTCAGAACGCTGCTCACGTAGAACGTTCCCTTAGGGCTCCGGACAATTGCGTTGGGCGTCGGGACATTGGTGTCGGCGAGAAACCGCTCCTTGTGAATCGCGTCCGCCAGCGGGGCACCGGTCGGATCGATTCGGCCGCAGCCCCCAGGTGCGGTGTCGGAGGTCGGAAACGGCGGCCGATAGACATAGATGCCGGGCGCTACCCTCGCGCTTGCCACGTACACGTTGTCCTTTTCGTCGATGTAAATCCCCTGGGCCGTTCCGATGGCGATGTCGAGCTTGCAATAGCGCGGGTTCCCGGGTCCCTCGAAGGGAGGGAACCAGAGGATCAGTTGCCCGTTGGCGGGGCCTGTGGCCTGGTTGCCGATGTCTGTAGTGACCAGCCGCCCGTCGCTCAGGAAACCGCAGCCGTAGTTCTCGGCATTGTCCAGCGCAGTTTGATATGTCGGCGTCAGCTTGCCGATCTGGCGCGCCGTCAACTCGTCGATCTCATCCCCCTCGAGCTGGAAATAGCCCCAACCCTGGGGCGGATTCGGCTGCCCGGTATCCTCGCCAGCGATGAACCGGCCGGAGCCGTCGCGGGCAAAGCAGATCTGGCCGTTGACATCGCGGCCATTCGGATCGTCGGCCGCGCTCGGGATCACGGTGCGCTTTCGAAATCCCAGAGTCGGGCTATACGCGTTCAGCCGGTTCTGCTCACCGTTGAACACGATAGGCAGACCAACCTCGCCCCCACAAGCCGCCAGCAGCGCTCCTAGCATCGCTGCGCCCAATGGCACGCGAGACCACCGCCGCAATTGCCATGGCGCTGCAGACCTCGCACGGTACTGGCTCATCGACGCCTCCGTCCGCGACTGTGCTCGCGAGTCGCGCGCACCCAGGTGCGCTGCGCCGCGGCCGCTCGCGCACCCATCGCCTAACAGGTCTGGCACGCCAAAGTCAACGAACGCACCCGCACAGCCGCGTACCGGGGACCAGCGAGCGCCACGAGCCTCCTACGCCCGCAACACACGGCCAGCGGACGCCCCTGCATCGTAGCGAGAGCCGTCGAGGACATGCCGGCCGTTGATGAACACGTGCTCGATGCCAAGCGGAAAGCGCGCCGGCTCTTCAAACGTCGCCCGGTCACAAACCCGTTGGCGGTCGACCACGACCAGATCGGCAGCGCATCCCTTGCGCACCCACCCGCGGTCTTTCCAACCGAGCCGCTCTGCCACTGCCCCCGTCATCTTCCGCACCGCCTCCTCGAATGAGAACAGCCCCGCGCGCACGTACGTGCCGAGCGCGCGCGGGAAAGTCCCGTAGCTGGCGGGATTTTGATAGCCCGTTCGCGTCAGCAGCGCATCGGTCTCGATGGCACAGAGAGGGTGGCGCAGCACCGCGCGTAGCGCTTCTTCACGCCCCGCATCCCCACTGTACGTGTGGATCAGCACGCGCGCGTTTCGGTGGCTCTCCACGACGAGCCGGCAGTAAAAGTCGAAGGGGTCCATGCCCTCGCGCCCTGCGGCGTCTGTCACGCGCAAGCCATTGTAACGTTCGAGCGACGGCGCGTTCGCGTTCATGATCTGGATATCCCCGAGGCCGAAGTCCAGCGCGGAGAAAGCCGCCTCCGCCACTTGCTTCAAGCTGCCGCGCTGGGCCGGATCCTTCACGATCTCCTTTAGCCGAGGGAGCACCGCGGGCGGGAACAAGACCGCCGCTGTCGTGTTCCCTGCGGTGTAGGGGAACGCGTCGAAGGCGACATCGAGGCCATCCGCTCGGGCCGCTTCGATCCGCCGAATCGCCTCACCGCAACTCGCCCACGTCGCCCGGCCCACGAAGATCAAATGGCTTACCTGCAGCCGGGCTTTCCCCAGCGCAGCGACGTGCAGGATCTCGCGGATCGCGCGCAGGTTGTGCGGTTCGCTGTCCGGATCTACCTCGTACACCCCGCTCACCCGGCTGTAGGCGCGCAGGTGCGAAGTAAACAGCTTGCCGGCAGCCGCGGCCCAGCGCGCAAACTCTGCCAGCTCCGCCTCCTGCGCGAAGATCCCTGGGGGGTACCCGAGACCCGTGCTCACACCGGCACAGCCTGCATCCAGCGCCGCTCGCACCAGCGACTCCATCTCCCGCAGTTGCGCAGCGCTCGCCGCGGACGGGTTCAACGCCCCGGCGACTGCCGCCCTCACCGTGCCGTGCCCCACGAGCTCGGCGACGTTCACCGGCACGCCGCATTCCTGCAAGCAGTCGAGGAACTCCCCCATGGTGGCCCACCGGGGCTCGAGCACTTCGTCCACCATCAGGCGGCTCGCGTCGCGAAAGGCCTCGCGGTTAACGGCGCTCAGCGGGGCTGGGCTGAAACCGCAGTTTCCGCCCACGATGGTCGTGATCCCCTGGCGGACAAACGGCTCAAACCGCGCTCCGGAATCCGCCGCGGGCAACAGCCAGTCGGCGTGAGAGTGGATATCGATGAATCCCGGGGTTATCGTTTTGCCCGCGCAGTCCGAAGTTTCCTTCGCCGGGGCGCCGTCCAACTGGCCCACTTCGCAGATCATCCCGCCTCGGATTCCCACATCGGCGCGGAGTGTCGGGGCTCCCGAGCCGTCCGCGACCTCGCCTCCGACCAGCTTGACGTCGTACGTCACGCTCGCCCTCACCCGCCTCGAGTGTGCATTTCCAAGTGCGGGTCTTCGCGCAGCTTTTCCACACTGGCGGGCGCCCGACGCTCGCCGGCAGCCAGCCGCTCCTCGGCGCCCCGGTCGCGCCGCGCTCTCCACGCGCGGAGAATCAACGCTTTCAATTCCTCCGGCCCCGCGCCAGCGCGCAGCGGCCCGCGCAGGTCCGTCCCCCGCTCCGCGTACAAGCAAAGGTACCACATTCCATCGGCAGTCAGGCGGCTCCGATCGCAGCTCTGGCAGAACGGCGTGGTCGTCGAGGCGATCACGCCGAACACAGTTCCGTCGGGCAAGGCGAACCGATCCGCAGGCGCCGGCGAGTCCTCCGGCACAGGCTCGACGCCGCCGTAGTGGCGGCGCAACCGCTCCAGCATCTCGGCTCTCGAAAAGACCTTTTCCGGGGCCCAGCGCGTCGCGCCCGCCACATCCATGTACTCGATGAACCGGACTTCGGCCCCCACGCTCTTACCGTACTCGAGAAGGTCGATCATCTCGTCGTCGTTTTGCCCGCGGACGATCACACAGTCGAGCTTGAGCCGGCAAAACCCCGCGCGGCGTACAGCCTCGACGCCCGTCAGTACCCGCTGCAAACCATCGCGGCGCGTGAACGCGAGAAACCGTTCCCGCCGCAAGGTATCCAGGCTAACCGTCACTCGGTGCAGCCCAGCCTTGAAGAGAAGAGGTGCCATGTCGGCGAGGAGAATTCCGTTGGTGGTCATCGCCAGGTCGCGAATGCCCGGCTTGCGCGCCAGCAACCGGATCAGCTCGGGCAGATCCCGCCGGAGCAGCGGTTCCCCGCCAGTCAGGCGCACGTTCTCGACACCCAACTCCAAGAAGACATCGACCAGGCGGCTGATTTCCTCGAATTCCAGCAGATCCCGGCGGGGCAGCCACACGTACTGCTCCTCGGGCATGCAGTAATGACAGCGCAAGTTGCACCGGTCGGTGACCGAGAGGCGCAAGCTCCGCAGCGGCCGGCCCAGCGCATCCAGACACGACATGGGTTCTATATAAGCGGATTTTCGCCCCCATGCGACACCCGCGCTACCTCCCGCCTGGGAGAGCGCTCGCGCCGCCCGGGCCTCTCCGCTCGCGGGTGCGCGGTGCCCGCTTTGCCGCAGCATCCGCGGCGGCCGGCACTTGACTAACAAACGTTCGTTGGGATATCCGTGGGCGCTGAACGCCAGGTAGATCAGGGGAAAAGATGGGAGATTCGGCCCGGCAGGGTTTTGTCGCCCCCTTGAAGCAGGAATTCGTTCTGGAATTTCCCTATCGCCACTCTACGGGCGAGGCAGTCGGGAGGTTCCTCGCCGGGTTGAAAGAGCAACGGCGCATTTGGGGCCAACGGGCCGCGGGGCTGGGGGTCGTCGTGCCGCCTGCGGGATATTCCGACGCGGACGGCTCGGCTGCTGGTGAGTGGGTCGAAGTGCGCGACACGGGCACGGTGACGGCGGTCGCGGTCGTAGAGCATGCGGTCGGGGGCCTACATCCCTTTCCCGCGCCGTTCGCCTTCGTACTTGTGCGCCTCGACGGGGCCGACACCGCGCTGGCGCACGTGGTGAGGGACGACTGGGACAAGGTGCGGGTGGGCTCCCGCGTGCAGGCGGTCTGGGCTCCGGACGGCGAGCGCGTGGGCAGCATTCGCGACATCGCGTATTTTCGGGTCCTGTGAGGCACGCGTGAACGAGCCGCCTGCAAAGCCAGTCCCGTACGTGCAAGCGCACGTGCGGCTGCCGTATCGTTACGTCGCGGGGGACTACCGTGCGCGCTACCTGCGGGCCCTGAAAGACAAGAAGATTCTGGGTTCGCGGTGCTCGAAAACCGGCAAGGTCTTCGTTCCCCCGCTGGCGAACTCCCCGGAAAGCTTCGCACCGGCCACCGAGTTCGTCGAAGTCGCCGACCGCGGCGTAATCACCACCTTTTGCATCGTCAACATTCCTGTGTACGGGCGCGACCTGGAGCTGCCCTACGTGGCTGCGTCTGTCGCCCTCGACGGGGCTGACCTCTCGATCTTCGCGCTGATCCAGGAGGTGAAGCCGGAGCAAGTGCGGATGGGGATGCGCGTGGAGGCGGTATGGCGGTCGGACGCGGAGCGCCGCGGAGACTACGAAGACATCCGCTACTTCCGACCTACCGGAGAGCCGGATGCTCCGCTCGAATCGTTCTTGCACCGGCTGTGAGACCGTATGGCGCGCTTGCTGAACGTCGCAGTAGTCGCATTCGCCCAGGCACCGATCGTCGCGTGCGATGAGCACCGCACCGCCCCCGAGATGCTCTACCCGCAAGTGGTGGAAGCACTCGCGCAGTGCGGGTCGAGTCGCGACGACATCGACTACCAGGTGGCCGGGTCCTCCGACTACATCGACGGGCGCCCGTTCGGTTTCGTCGCCGCGCTGGATGCGATGGGCTCCTGGCCGCCGCGCCAGGACCTGCATCTCGAAATGGATGCCGCCTTTGCCGCGTACTACGCGTGGCTGCGAATGCAGGCTGGCGATTGCGACACGGCACTGGTCGCGGGGTATGGAAAGGTCTCGGAGGGCAGTCCCCGGCACATCTTGAACCTGCAACTGGATCCCTTCTACCTGGCGCCGCTCGGACTGGATCCGATCGCGACCGCCGCGTTGCAGGCGAGCGCCTTCATGGCAAAGACCGGCGTGGCCGACCGCGATCTCGCCGAAATCGCCGCGCGGAATCGGCAGGCCGGAGCGCGCAACCCAAAGGCGCAACTGCGGGCGCCGGCAACCCCCGAGCAGCTCCTGGAGACCCCGTGGGTGGTCCG
>JBBIUR010000173.1:0-8684 GCA_037440145.1 Myxococcales bacterium
GGTCGCCATCTGCTTCCTCTTCTCGTACGTCAACCCGCAGCACGAGCTGCGAGCACGAGAGATCGTGGCCGAGGAGTTGCCCGGAGTGGACATCAGCGTTTCGCACGAGGTGCACCCCAGCGCACCCGAGTTCGAGCGCACGAGCACCACGGTGGTCAATGCCTACGTGGCGCCGCGGATCAAGCGCTACTTGCAGCACCTGGAAACCCGACTGCGCGAAGCCGGGTTCCGGGGCTCGCTGCGCATCATGCAGTGCAATGGCGGCATGACGGCCCCCGCCAATGTGGTGCAGCGGGCCGTGGCAGTGATGGGCTCCGGACCCGCGGGTGGCGTGATCGCCGCCTGCCATTTTGCAGAGCTCGCCGGCGTGCGCGACGTGATCGGGGTCGACATGGGCGGCACGAGTTACGACGTGTGCGTGATCCGCAACGGCAAAGCGGACGTTCGAGCGGGCTGGAATTGGCACCACCGCTATCTGATCGCCCTGCCCATGGTGGAGGTGTACTCGCTCGGCGCCGGGGGCGGATCGATCGCAGAAGTGCGCGACGGAACGCTGCACGTGGGCCCCCAGAGCGCCGGTGCTGATCCGGGGCCGATCTGCTACGGGCGCGGCGGGCAGAAACCCACGGTGACCGATGCCAACTTGCTCCTCGGGTTCCTCAACCCCGAGAAGTTCTGCGGCGGCGCGATGCGGCTTGCGTCAGAAGGGGTCGCCCCCGCCTTTCGGGAACAGATCGGCAAGCCACTCGGGCTCGACGCCGTCGAGGCTGCGCACGGCGTCTTCCGCCTCGTCAACGCGAACATGGCAAACGCCATCCGGCGCGTCACCGCCCAGCGAGGCATCGACCCGCGCGATATGGCGCTCGTGGTCTTCGGCGGCAACGGCGCCGTGCACGCGGGAATGCAGGCAGACGAACTCGGCATCGCAAACGTGCTCGTGCCGCGCGCGGCACCTGCGCTCTCCGCTCTGGGCCTTGCCTTTGCGGACGAGATCGTCGACGAAATGCGCTCGTACATCGCCCCGGCAGGCGCCGCCGAGCCGGCAGCTATCGAAGCCTGTTTTCGCGACCTGGAGGCGAGCGCGCGCCGGCAACTGGGCGAGGGGCCGGGCCTGCGCTTCGAGCGCCTGCTGCACCTTTGCTATCCGGGACAGACGTTCGACATGGCCGTCCCGGTCGCGAGCAACGGAGCGCGCTTTACGCGCCAGGTACTGCTTAAAACCGTGGAGCGCTTTCACGCGCTGCACGAGCAACTGCACACCTACGCCTCGCGGGACGAAGAGCCCATCCTGCGCAGCGTACGGCTAAAAACGACAAAGCCCACGCCGAAGCCGCGCTGGGTGCCTGCAATTCCGACTCGGGCCCCCGCGCGCGTGGCGCTCGCCGGCAAGCGGCAAGCTTTTTTCGGCACCCGCTTTCGCGCCACCCCCGTCTACGATGGCACCCAATTGCGCCCCGGACATGTGATCGAGGGCCCGGCCATTATCGAAGAGCCTTTCACAACCCTGGTGGTGTACCCCGGACACGTCGCCGCGCTGGATCGGTACCAGACCTACCGCATCTCGGTTCCGATCGCCCGGCACTGAGAATCCCGGCCGGCCGCACCCCGGCTGCAAAGGGCGCCGCGCCGCCTTCGCAGTCCCAAAAAAATCGCTCCGGAGGCACTGCGTACAGCGCCACGGGAGCCTTGGCCGACCCCTCGCGCCGCGGCGCTGCCTTCTCCAACTTCCTCCTTCGAACGCCGTCGCGTTCAGTTTGGAAATACACCGCAGGAAGCCGCATACTGCCCCGCGGCCGCCATCTCGCCCGGTTGCAGCGCTGCTGGCAAGAGACTCAACGCGATGCCTCTTCGCACCCGATTCCGCGGGCGAGCCGCTGCGCGCCACGCCGGCCAGCACCCCGGCGCGCACGGGGGGCGCGCTCAGCCCTGCGGGTAGCGCTGCCGGACCCAGGCAATGGCCTCGTCGCGCGAGGCCAGAAGCCCTTCGAGCTGCGCCTCTCGCACAGCAGCGAGAATTTTCCCCATCCGGGGGCCCGGCGAAAAGCCGAGCTGTAACAGGTCGCGCCCCCGCAGCAGCGGAGGTGGCTGAAGCTGTTCGGCACCCAGCTCGGCTCTCTTGCGGGTGCAGAACTCGTATGCGGAGAGATCTCCGTGAGAGGCCAGGGCATCCATTCGTGCCAGATCGAGCAGCTCCTCGATCCCCTCGTCGGCGAGAAACCGCTTCAGAGTGCTCGTGCGCATCCGCGGGGCCTGGGCCACGCGCAAGTGATTGGCAACGAGATATGCCACGCGCTCCCACACGGCGCGACTGCGGCGCAGCCGCTGGCAAACCGAAACCGCCATCTCCGCCCCTACCGTGCAGTGCTTGTAAAAGGTCACCCGCTCGCCGCGGCGCGCCGCGCACTGCGGCTTGCCGATGTCATGCAACAGGGCTCCCAGCGCCAGGGTCTCCGAGGGCCGCTCCAGGTGCTCCAGCACGCGCAGCGTATGAACAAACACATCGCCCTCGGGGTGGAAGTCGGGCGACTGTTCCCCCCCTTTCAGGGCCGCGACCTCCGGCAGCACGTGGCGCAGCAGGCCGCTCTCGTCTAGCAATTCCAAGCCGCGGCGCGCGCCGCCCTCAGTGAGGATCCGGACGATCTCGTCGCCGATGCGCTCCCAGGCGATTTCGGTGATCGTGTGCCCGTGCTGCCGGATCGCTGCAAACGTCGCGGGCTCGATGGCGAAGGCCAGGCGCGCTGCGAAGGGCACCGCGCGCAACATGCGCAAGCGGTCTTCGCGAAAGCGCTGCGCTGGATCCCCGATGGCTCGGATCAAACCCGCGCGCAGGTCGTTCTGCCCCCCGACGTAGTCGATGATCCGCCCGCTGGCGGGGTCGTAAAACATGCCGTTGATCGTGAAATCCCGCCGGCGAGCGTCTTCCTCCGGATTGCTGTAGCGGACCCCCGCGGGGTGTCGCCCATCGAGGTACGGTTCGTCAGTTCGGAAGGTGGCGACTTCGAACGGCATCCCCTGCTCGACGACGATCACCACTCCGAACTGGGCGCCCACAGGCACCGTGCGCTCGAACAGCTCCTGCACGCGCGCAGCGGGGGCGTCCGTGGCAATGTCGAGGTCCTGAACCTCGCGGCCGAGCAAGAGGTCGCGCGCATATCCGCCGGCGAAGTACGCGATATAGCCGGCCGCGCGAAGGCGCTCGACGATTCGCCGCGCCGCGGCCTCCCTCGGCGACGCGCTCACAAGGCGCATGCTTTCATGCGCCCCGTTGCACCGTCAAGCGAGTCTGCCCGCGTTCCGGCGGCGCCACTCGCAGCGAACACGGGGCTGAGCACTCGGGCCGTCCGCGGCTCGATCGCTTTCCCTCTTTGCTGAAGAGCGGCGCGGAGTTCTCAGTACGACACGTAGCGGCCGCGCCCAGCCCGCAGGCCGTCGAAGTACCCGCGCTCGGTACCTTCGCGGTAGCGCTCGGAGCGCCCCCGCTCCCAGCCGCGCCGATACCCCTCCCAGTAGCCTTCCTCGTAGGGATCCGAGCACGGAGGCGGGTAGTACGTGCGCTCGTATACGCGCTCGCGCACGACCGTGGGGCCCGTCAGAACACGATCGATCAGGATTCCCCCGATCAAGCCGCCGAGGATCCCCACCGCCAGGTCGCCGCCGTGATGGTGATGGTAGTGCGCGACGTGGCCGCCCCAGTAATGGTGGGGAAATCCGTAGCCGCCTGCGTGCGCGGCACCGCTGCTGACGAGCACTGCGGCCAAAGCCGCGGCGATCTTCGGTGCTTTCATCGGTCACCTCCCCCACCAATGCCCGCGGTGGTGGCGGCCAAAATGTCCGTGCGGATGGAGATGCGGATGCCACCGCGGCGCGGGGTGAAAATAGAAGTAATATCCTGGGCGATAGAACCAGTAGGGCCGGTAAAACCCGAAGGGAACCCAACGGCCGGGTGCGCAGTACCCAAAGGGACCGCTCCAATACCCGTACCCGAGCCAACCCGAGCGATGCCAATGCCCCGCAAATGCCGGCGGGGCGGCAAGCGACACAACCACTGCCAGAGCCACCACCGCCAACCGTGCGCGTCGCATCTCTTTCACGTCCTCCCTGCAGTGCTAAACGCGAGGGCGAGGGAAAAGTCGCGCACGGAGCCGCCCGGGGATGGCCAGCACTCCGCCTTCCTCTCTCGCTCTCGAGCGCGTCACGAACCGCGCGGGGCACCCTCTGCGCGCTTGCCCAGGTTGCGAAAGGCTGGCGTGACATCCGGCGCCGCGCCTGCGGGGCGCCTCGCCTGCGCCTCGGCGCTTCCCGACGGCGACTGCCTCTCACAGGCCGACAAGCTCGCAGCGGCCAGCGCTGCCGCGCAAAGCGAACACACCCACCGCCTCCCTCTGGTCTGCCGCACGGCCTGCTCCATGCCTCGGCCTCGGACCAATTGCAAGCTCCGCAGCCTCTCGCGCCGCGGACAGACCTACCTGCTGCCGCTTTTCTTTACTCTCCCAACTGGATAGAGAATTCCACGTGGCAGAGGTGAGTGCCGTCTGGGTGATGTTGATAGCCCTGGCGTGGTTTGCTCTGGGCTACCGCGTGTGGGGGCACCAGCTCGCCAGGGTTCTGGGCGTGGATCCCGAGCGGCCGACGCCGGCGCACACTCGGAACGACGGAGTGGACTACGTGCCGGCAAAGAACTGGCTCGTTCTATTCGGGCACCACTTTTCTTCCATTTGCGGTGCGGGACCGATCATCGGTCCGGCACTGGCGGTCGCTTACTGGGGGTGGGCGCCCTCGCTCCTGTGGGTGCTGGGAGGCTGCGTCCTCATGGGTGCGGTGGCGGACTTCACCAGCCTCTTCGTCAGCGTCCGCTACGGCGGCTTGTCGATTCCGGAGATTTCCCGGCCCGAGATCTCGCCTCGGGCCCGACTGCTGTTCTCCTGGTTCATCCTCCTCGCCCTGATTCTGGTCATCGCCGTCTTTGCAATCTTCGCCGCGCGGACGTTCCTCGAAGCACCCGACACGGTAATCCCCTCGTTCGGCTTGATCCCGACTGCGGTTCTCACCGGGTATCTCTTGTATCGCACCCGGCTTCCGGACACCGCCGTGACCCTGCTCGGGTTGGGCTTGCTCGCCCTCGCCCTTTTCGCGGGAGTGGAAATGCCCATCCAGTTGCGGCCCGTGCTGGGTGTAGCACCGGAGTCTCTCTGGATCCTGGCGCTGCTCGCCTACTGCTTCGCGGCTTCCGTCACGCCGGTGCACATCCTGCTGCAACCGCGCGACTACCTGGCGAGCTTCCTCCTGTTCGCTGCCATCGGCCTCGGCGTGGCCTCGGTGTTCATTTCCGCGCCGACCATGCAAGCGACTGCCCTGCGGGCTTTCCAGCCCGCCGAATGGCCGGGAGCTGGTCCGCTGTGGCCGATGCTCTTGGTGACGATTGCGTGCGGGGCGATTTCGGGCTTCCACTCCCTGGTATCCTCGGGCACCACGTGCAAGCAGCTCGACCGCGAGACCCACGCGTGCCGCATTGGCTATGGGGGAATGCTCACGGAGGGCCTGGTTGGGGTCCTCGTGATCATCTCGGTCGGAGCTGCGCTGCGCGCCGAGGAACTCTCCGCAACCCTGCGCGACGCCGGACCCATTGCCGCGTTCAGCCACGGGTATGGGGCGCTATCGCTGCCCTTGCTCGGCAGTTACGGCAAGGCCTTCGCCGTCATGGCCTTGAACGCGTTTATTTTGACGACTCTGGACACGGCCACCCGGATTGGCCGCTATTTGGCGCAGGAGCTCTTCGGCACACGAGACAAGTACGCGGCGACGGCGATTGTGGTCGGAGCCGCAGCGGCGCTGGGGCTCACGGGCCAGTGGGCCCGCATTTGGCCCGCTTTCGGGGCGTCCAACCAGCTCATCGCAGCGCTGGCGCTGTTAGTGGGCTCGTGCTGGCTTGCGCGAAGGGGCCGGCCGGTCGCGTACACTCTGATTCCAGCCTGCATCATGATGGCGACCACCACGGCGGCCTTCGTATACCAGCTCTACGGAGCGCTGCTGCGAGTGGACCCGCAGACAGGCGCGAGCGATCCAGACTGGTTCATCGCGGGCGTCGTCGCCGTGCTCATCGGTCTAGCGGTCGCCGTATTCGCCGAGGGGATCCGGACGCTGGTGAACGGCGTGGAAGCGCGCGAGGTGCCCGAGCTCGCCGTGCGCTGAACGTTGGACCCCGCGTTCGGAAGTGCTAACCCTCTCCCCCATGGCGCAACAGGAGCCGAGCCCGAGTTCCGGAGGTCGCTTCCCAGGTCGCCTGGCCATCGCTGCGCTGGCGGTGATACTTGTGGCCGGGCCGCTCCTGCTCCACTTCGGCCAGAAGCGCCACAACCGGCTCGACCTGGATCTCGCCAGCCGCTATCCGGAGGACCGCCCGCTGAAAGGCGGAGAGGTGTTTGCAGGAACGATCATCGCCCTCGTGGAGCACGAGCTCGGGGGGTGGACTGGCTGGCGGCCGAACGACTTCTTTCTCTGGGGTCCGCACCTGTGGGCCGACAACAACGCGAACCGCCAGCGGGGCATCCTCCAGGCCGTGCGCGAGAGCCTGCGGGTTTTCAAGGACCATCTCACCAAAGTGTCGAGCGATCAGTACGATGCGAGCCTGGTGGGGGCCGACGCGGCTTTCCGCAACGATATGGAAAAGTTCTGGCTGCCGTCGGCAGAGAGCAAGTTGCGCGAAGGAATAAAATATCTCAAGGCGTACGTTCGCGGCTTGCAAGAAGAGCCGCCCCGGTCGAGTCCGATCAAGCAGCGCAACGTGGAACTCATCCGCCTGTTCCAGGCGTGGACCGACCTGCTCGGCGACGTGCACGCCTCGCTCTACCGGCGGCGCCAGAGCCTCTGGACCACCGACGACGCCTTTTACTACGGGCAAGGCGTTGCACACGCCCTCTACCACCTCGCGCGCGCAATCCAGCGCGAATACCGGGGAGAGCTGGCCGACCGGCCGGTGCTGCGCTCGCTGCTCGAGGAAGTCGTGCAAGCCCTCGGTGAAGCGGCAGTTCTGAAGCCGCTGATCGTCCTAGACGGCGGCCCGGACGGCGTTCTGGCGAACCACCGGAGGAACCTCGACGGCTACATCACCGAGGCGCGCCAGAAGATGTACTCGGTGCGCGAGGAGCTGGAAAAGTAGGTCGCCCGCGGGGCTCCCGGGAGGTGCACGCGTGCGCGCGGGGCGAAGGGGAATGGCGCCGAGGAGCCTCTTGACACCGGCGCGCGCGCGTCGATAGAAGGCGGCCCGTGCCGAAGCAAAAGAGGGACAAGAGGGAAAAGGGTGCGGGGTCGGTGCTCCGGTTCTCGGAGCACCACCTCTGGGTGCGGGTGGACAACGACCGCTCGTACATCGGGCTCTCCGATCACGGACAGAGCGATCTGGGCGAGATCATCGCCGCGGAGCTTCCCGACGTGGGGGACACGATCGAGCGGGGCGAGCCGTTTGGAGAGCTGGAGTCAAAGCGCACGGTGCAGGAACTCATTGCGCCCGTATCTGGCACGGTGACTGCCGTGAACACCGAGCTGGAAAGCAACCCGAGCCTGATCAACGAGGATCCCCACGAGGACGGGTGGCTCATCGAGGTGGAGCTTGCGGACGAGAGCGAGCTCGACGACCTGATGAGCGCCGACGAATACGACGAGTTTGTGGCCGAAGAGGAGTGAGAACGACTGGCTGCGCGGCACCGCGTGCCTGCTCGCCGCTGGCGTGCTGGCAGCCTGCGTCGCTCGCCCCGATCCCCCCTCTTCGGAAGACGCCTTTCAAAGCGCGCGCTCGCGGATGGTCGAGCGCGATTTGCGAGGGCGCGGCATTCGCGACGAACGCGTGCTCGCCGCGATGGCCCGCGTACCGCGCCATCTCTTCGTACCTCCGGAGTACCGAGCTGCTGCCTACGACGACCGGCCCTTGCCGATTGGGGCCGGGCAGACCATCTCCCAACCCTACGTCGTTGCTCTCATGACCGAAAAGCTCGCTCTGCGGGGCGGGCAGAAAGTTCTCGAGGTCGGCACGGGCTCGGGCTATCAAGCCGCAGTGCTGGCCGAGATGGGCTGCGAGGTGTACACGATCGAGATTATCGAAAGCCTGGCAGAAGCCGCGCGCAAGAGACTTGCGGCGCTGGGTTACGAGAAGGTCCACGTGCGCGCCGGCGACGGGTTCTACGGCTGGCCCGAAGCGGCCCCGTTTGATGCCGTGATCCTGACCGCGGCCACTCCGCGCGTCCCCGCGCCGATCATGGAGCAGATGAAGATCGGCGCGCGCATCGTTTTTCCCCAGGGCCGCGGGGATCTGCAAACGCTCATGCGCGGCGTCAAGGGCCCGCGCGGCCTGCGCTTGGAGGCAGCCGGGCGGGTCCGCTTCGTCCCCATGGTCGGGGCGGTGGAGACGCCCCGGCCCCCGGACCCGACGGAGCGGGTCCCTCCGTCGCGTCCGGGGGGATCGGAATGAACGCGCCATCGCGTCCCGCCCGCCGTCGCGTCCGGGGGATGGGGAATGAACGCGCCGTCGCGTCCCGCCCACCGTCGCGTCCGGGGGATCGGAATGAACGCGCCATCGCGTCCCGCCCGCCGTCGCGTCCGGGGGATGGGGAATGAACGCGCCGTCGCGTCCCGCCCACCGTCGCGTCCGGGGGATCGGAATGAACGCGCCATCGCGTCCCGCCCGCCGTCGC
>JBBIUR010000174.1:0-8638 GCA_037440145.1 Myxococcales bacterium
CCGGCCTGGACCCGATCGCCGACCTGCTTGAGCCAGCGCAAGATTTTGCCTTCCTCCATCGTGTCGCTGAGCTTCGGCATCTTGATCTCGCGCACCGGTGCTCCTCCCAAGACCCCGTCCAAACGCCTGGCGGACTTGCCCAATTATAGATGGCCGCCGCGCCAGCGGGAAACCCGCGTCGAGCCGGTTCTAGCGGCGCGCCGCGACCCGGCGATTGCGCTCTGGCGCGAAGCGTGGACAGTGAGCGCGGGGCGATGTGCCGCGAAGAAAAAAAAGCACTCCTCGCTGTGGCCGCCGCGGTTCTCATGTGGGCGTACAGCAACGTCGCAGTCAAACTGGTCAGCGTCACCGGCCTCGTGGCCTCCTTCTACCGCCTGTGGCTGGCCGTGCCGCTGCTCTGGCTCGCTGCTGCTCTCGCACCTGCCGTCCGGCGGCAGATGAACCGGCAGTGGCTCCGCGCTTGCCTGGCCGGTGGCGCGCTGTTCGGCATCCACCAGTTTTTTTTCTTCAATAGCTTGAAGCACACGAGCGTGGTGAACGTATCGATCATCGGGGCCTTGCAGCCAGTGCTTGTGCTCTTCGCCGCAGCTCGCATGTTCGGAGAGCGCGCTTCGCTTCCGGCCGTGCTCTGGTCGCTCGTAGCACTGGCCGGCACGGCAGTGGTGGTCCTCGGCTCGGCCGGCGCTCCGCAGTGGAGCCCACTGGGAGATGCGCTGGCGGTGGGCAACTTGCTCTCCTTCACGGCTTACTTTCTCGCTTCGAAACACTTCCGCTCGCACATCGGTGCCTCCGAGTACTTGATCGGCATGACCACGATAGCGGGCGTGGTCATCCTGATCGCCGCGTGGCTGACAGGCCAGGATTTCGGCTCGCCGCATGGGCGCGACTGGCCAATTCTCCTCTCGCTGGCGGTTTTTCCGGGAACGCTGGGGCATCTTCTCACAAACTGGGCGCACCGCCACACGCCGGCTTTCGTGATGTCGATGATGCTGCTCGCCGCGCCCGTGCTCGCGACCGCTGGGGCTGCCCTGTTCCTCCACGAGCCTCTCAGCCCGGCGCAGATTGGCGGCGCCCTTGCGGTGCTCCTGGCTGTCGGTGTTCTCGTGCGTTCGTCCCGCTCAGAAACCGCGCGGGAGGAACTCGCCGCCAGCGCCGCGGGCACCGCCGCGCCCTAACTGCTCGCCGAGCTCGGCCCAGGGCTCCGTCCGCGCCGAGGAGTGCGCAGCGCCCCGTTCAGCGATGGGGACTCCCGAGGCCGGGCAGCCACGGAGCCGACACGGGCGCAAAGGAACGCCGATGCGCGGGGCAAGGGCCGTGGAGCTCGAGAGCGCGCAGGTGCTCCGGGGTCGCGTATCCCATGTGGCGAGCAAATCCGTACTGCGGATATTGCTCGTGCAATGCGCGCATCCACGCGTCTCGCGTGACCTTCGCCACGATGGACGCGGCCGCAATGGAATAGCTCCGCTGGTCGCCGCGCACGATCCGCTGCTGGGGAATATCGAGGTCCGGGATCGCGCGCCCGTCGACCAACACCCACTCGGGCCGGAAGGGAAGTGCCTGGACGGCGCGGCGCATCGCCAGCAGCGAAGCCCGGTAAATGTTGATCCGGTCGATGACCTCGACCTCCACCACACCGATCCCGACGCCGCACGCCTCGCTGCGGATGCGCGCCGCCAACCGTTCTCGCCGGGTCGGGGAAAGGCGTTTCGAATCGTCGATCCCGGGCTCTCGAAAGGAACGCGGTAACACGACTGCCGCTGCCACCACGGGACCGGCCAGGGGACCCACCCCCGCCTCGTCGACCCCCGCCACCCACTCCACTCCCCGCGCCCACAACGCGCGCTCGCAGCGGAGCAAGGCGCCCATCCTCCCGGCCTGCCGTCGCACCCGATTCATCGGCGCTTGCGCCCCCTTCTAGCCGCGCCTCCAGGCGATCGCAAGCAAGACCGCGCAGCCCGACTGGCTCCGGGGTGTTCCCGTCGCACGTCCGGCATAAACCCGAATCACCTGCCGGCGCGCAGGGCGCAGCGCCAGTACGTGATGAGTTGCCCCGCCGCAGCGCCCGCGATATCGATGCCGCTGTCGAACGGCGAGGGGGTGCGGCTGGCAGTGAACGCCTGATGAATTTCGTCGAAGGCCGCGTAAAAGGACGAGAGCAAGAAAGCGCGGAGCATCCAGCGGCGCGACCAGAGAATCGGACGCCCGCCGCGAAAGGCCCAGTACGCCAGCGCGCTGAGCACCGCGAACTCCAGAAAATGCGCCGCCTTGCGCAGCAGGGTATGAGCGGCCAAAAGCGTCGCGTTGCTGATCCCCGGAAACAGAAAGCGGAGCACGGGGTCGATGTACCGGTGGGTGTTCTCCGCCGAGAAGGCATCGGTGGACAAGTAGGAGACCACAGCCATCCAGGCGAGCACTACCGACCAGTATTGCAGCCGGACCCTGAGAGACGCGGGGGGGTTCGTGCCGCTTCCGGGGTCCGGCGTCGGAACGAGCGGTCGCATCGCCTCGCCTCAGCGGCGGAAAAACCGGCCGGCAGTCCCGGCGCGGACGCCCTCGAATGCGCACCTCGCCCTTGACCTTGGTGCTCGCTGCACTCGGGCTGCTCGTAGCCGTCGGGGCATGGCTGCTGACACGAGAGGCCGCAAAGACAACTCCGCCGCCAGCAAGCCCTTCGCCCTCCGGTGCGCCCGCCCAGACACCCGCCCCGTCCGTGCCGAGCGGGTTCCGACTCGCGGGTACCGCGGTGGGCGCTCAAGGAGCATACGCGGTCTTCGAAGACCCCACTGGTGCCACGAACCTGTATCGGCCCGGGGATTCCGTCCCCGGCCTCGGCACCCTGCTCCGCATCGAGGAGAAAAAAGTCGTGGTCTCGGTGGGGAATTCCGAGGTCGAATTCCGCATCCGACCCGCGCCGTCGCCGAGCCCCACGCCCCAGCTCACTCCCAGCCCCGCTCTTACGCCCGCGCCCTCGCCCGCCGCCGGCACTGCTGGCGGATGAGCTCTTTCAGGCGCACGGGGTCAATGGGCTTCTTGAAGATCACGTTCTGGACTCCTTCCATCCGGCTGCGCTTGATGACGTGGTCCTTGTCGTAGTAGTAGCCGGTCATCAGGATGACGGGGGTATCGCCCTTCTTGCGCACCTCCATGAACAAATCGTAGCCATCGAGGTCGGGCATCACCACGTCGCTCAAGACGAGGTCGAATGCCTCCTGCTCGAGCCACCGCAGCGCCTCCATTCCCCCACCCGCGATGGTGACGGCGCACCCTTCTTGCGCGAGAACATCGCGCAGAGAAGTACACACTCCCAGGTCGTCATCGACTACAAGAATGCGCAGACCGGCCAGGTCGCCTGACGCTGCCTCCTCCGCCCGCGGCGCCAGATCGGCCATTTGCGCCCCGGAAAGGTACTCGCGCGTGGCGTAGTCGCCTTTCTGCGACATCTCGACCAGTCGCGCGATGATCGCCTGTACCTTCCGCACTTCGCGGCGGATCCCCTCGATGCGTTCCTCCTCGACCACCGCCTCCTCATCCGATGCCTTCCGCCGCACAAACGCCTCGAGCAACGCGGCGTGGTTCAAAATCACTTCGAGCGTTGAATGGATCTCGTGGCACAGCCCGATCGCGACTTCTCCCAAGGTGGCCAGGCGATCGCGCCGGCGGATGTCGCTGATGTCCTTCGCAAATCCGATCGATCCGGTCTCGAAACCGAACTCGTCGTAGAGAATCGCTCCCGAGATGGCGACGAGGATGTGCCGCCCGAGGCGATCGACGAATACGGTCTCGAAGTTCTTGATCTTCCCGTTTCATTATTACTCCTCTGTGGTCATGGCAGATATCACCCGCCGCGCCTCCTCGATGCTCGGATAAATGCGCGTTACCTTTTGCCCGAGCATTTCCGCGGCGGTGTAGCCGAGGATCTTTTCCGCGCCATCGTTGTAAAAAAAGATCGTTCCCGACCGGTCGACCGCGATCACGACATCGGTGGAACTCTCGATCAGCCGCTCGAGGTACTCGGCAGGAAACTTACCGAGCGTCGTTCCGGCAGCTCTTGCAGTTGGCGTGGCCATAGCGCGCAGTCTTAAAGACCGAAACCAGCCGGCCGCACAAACCTGGCGGTTCTGCCCGGCGGCACCGGCACGCGCTCCCGTTGCTTCCGCGCCAATCGCAGGAGAACCCGCATCGAATTTTCGAACTCCTCGATCGGCCTCGTTTCCAGGATACCGTCCCGCACCGCAGCGTCAAATACCTCTTCCCCCTTCGGCGTGCGCAGGATCGCAATCGTCCAGCCCGTGGTGGCCACTCCCCCGCAGGAAATATCGGCCAGCTCCGCGGAGAAGTCGGCACAGTGGTGGCATTCGGGGCGCGCGTGCTCCTGCGCCTCCCGCAGCGGGAACTCCTTCACCGTTCCGTCTTTGAGGTACAGTAGCACCTTCCCTTTCACGTTGAACTTCGCGATCGCCTCGAGGGGGATGCCAAGCTGTTTCTGGATCATTCCCACCATAAGGCCGTCGAAGAGGAACACTTCGCTGCACAGGAGGCCGATGTTCAGCGCCACGCGCTCGGCAAATCCCTTTAGAAACTTCCGCTGCCGCTCGATGTGCTTTTCCTTTTTCCTGCCGTTGTCGAGAAATGCCGGGTCGCAAAGCTCCATCTTCCGAACCGGCGTGATCTGACAGGGAACGCCCACGAAGGCCACGCGGTGCAAGCCTCGCCTTTCGACCTCCTCGAGCGCGAGGTTGTTCGGACAGTACGTGTACCAGGAGGTGCCGCTTGCCAGGATCTCCTCCACCGTGGTCACCACTCGGGGCTGTGGCGCCGCGGGGCGCGCGGGATCGGCGACGGCAACGACCGCTCCGTCGATTCGCTCCGCTGCACGGGCCCACGCCAGCAACGACGTGACCACGCCGCCATCTTGGCAGCGGGCGAGGAGGTTGGCGTCTCGACAGCGCGCAGCCAGGATCCGCCGGTAGTAGCCGAACTCACCGGCGTACACCGCGTTGCCGTCCAAAATCCGCGCCGCCAGGTGGTGCTCGCGCTCTCCAAGGCGAGGGCAGACCTGCGCGCACACGTCGCAACCGATGCCTTCGCTAATGCCGCAAAAATCGAATGGCGCCGCTGCCTTGGCAGTCTGCTTCGGCTTCCCGTCGATGTAGTCGATGACGTTGTGCGGGCAAACCAGCACGCACGAGCCGCACTCGCAGCAACTGCCGAACGCCACGACCTCGTTCATCATTTGTTTGAAGGTGGGGTGGCTCATGGGCACGGGGGGCGGGTGAAAAAAAACAACCGGATTCCCCGGCTGCCAAACGGACCATAGACGCGGCCTCCTGCCGAGTCAACGGGCGCGCGCCGCAACGAACCGCCGCGCACGGCGCCTTGTCGGCTCGGCAAGCGCTTGCCGGAGCCGCGCACTCAACCCCCGGGGCGGACGAGCACCGATCGGCGCGACCGCCAGGTGCGGACGCGCAGCGCGCCTCCCTCGCCCGCATCTACCGTCACCGCCCCGTCTTCCGCGGTGACGAACGTACGCGCGCCACGCGTCTGCAGTGCCGCAAGCACGCGCGGGTCTGGAAATCCGAAGCGGTTCTCGAAACCTGCCGAGACGACGGCGATTTGCGGCCGCACCCGGTCGAGAAACGCCCCGGAGCTCGACGTCGCGCTCCCGTGGTGCGGCACCTTCAAGACACGGCTGCGAAGTGGGGCACCCGCGCGAATCACCTCCTGCTCCCCGGCACGTTCCATGTCTCCGGGCAGCAACACCGAGGCGGCGCCGCACTCGATGCGCAAGGCCACGGATGCATCATTGGTCGCTAGCCTCTCCCGCCGTGCAGGAGGCCCGAGGATCGACACGGAACAGCGGCCGACGCTCCTCGAAAGCCCCGCGCGCACAATCCAGTCCCGGACACCGCGCTCCTCCAGCACGGCCCGGAACCCCAGGTAGCTCGGGGCCTCGGAGCCCTCCCCGGTGTGCCAGAATTCCCGCGGGGCAAATTGCCGGGCGAGAAATCCGAGCCCCCCGTAGTGGTCGTACTGGGGATGCGTCAGTACCACGAAGTCGACGCGCCCGATCTTCTCGCGCCAGAGGTAAGGGGCAATCACGCGCTCTCCAACGTCGATGCCAACAAGCCCTCCGCCGTCGACGACCATGACGGCCGATCCGGGGAAGCGCACCACCGCGCAGTCGCCCTGCCCCACGGAAAGAAAACTCACCTGCAGCGCCGGCCTCCACCAGCGCGCCCGAGCGGCAGCGGCGAAGTCGCCGGCCAGTAGCACCAGCGCGAGCCCGCAAACCGCGCCCCGCCGACGGCCGTGAAGGCACGCGAGAGCACCGAGCAGGGCATAGGCGAGCACGAGCTCGGCGAGCGACGGCGTCGGCACACGCCAGTCCGCCCCGGGAATCCCTGCGAGCCACACCGCAATCGCGACGCCCGCTTTGACCGCAGCGCCGGCCACGGCGCTCGCGGGGGCGAATAAGGGCTCGCCGAACAGCGCGCCGACGGCAGCGACCAGCCCGAACCCGACCCCCGCCGTCCCCAGCAGCGGGACCACCAGCGGGTTCGCGACGACGCCGACCCACGAAACCCGGTTGAAATGGAAAGCCGTGAGAGGGGCGGTTGCGGCCTGAGCGCAAACGGTGACCGCGAGGGACCCGAGCAGCACGCGGAGGACGGCTCGCAGTCGCGGGCGCAAGAACAACAAGCGGCGCTCCGAATAGCTCCGCCACCAGAACCAGAAGCGAGTCATTCCGAGAAGAAGCCCGATGACCGAGACAAAGGAAAGCTGGAAGGACACCTCGAGGACCGAAGCCGGCCACACGGCACCGATGGCGAGCGCGGCCGCCGCGACCGCCAGCAGCGCGTCCCTTTGCCGTTCGACCACTACCGCCACGACGACGACAGCCAGCATGAGAACTGCGCGCTGCGTCGCCACGCCCCATCCCGCGAGCGCCGCGTAGCCGAGAACGGGACCGAAGGAAGCCGCAGCACAGAGCCGGGGCAACCCCCAGCGCAACAGGAGCGTCCGGCTGCGCCCGAGCAGCCACCACGAGCCGAAAAAGGCCCCCGCCCACACCATGCCCACGTGCAGTCCCGAGATCGCCAGCAGGTGGCTCACCCCTGCGATCGCAAATTTCTCCCGCAGCTCCTGCGAAATCCCCCCTCGATCGCCCAGCACCAGCGCCGCGAGAATCTCGCGCTGCGGCGACTCCAGGCGACTGCGAAACGCAGTGCCAATGCGCTCGCGAAGGGCCTGCACCCGGGATGGCCCACGCCCGACCCGCTCTGCGACGGCCTCGTCCGAGTAGAGAAATGCGGTGACGAAGATTTCCCGGCGGGCCAGGTAGCCCTCGTAATCGAACTCGCCCGGGTTGCCGAAGTTGCGCGGGCGCCGGAGCCGGAGTGGCCCCTCGACCACCGCGCCCAGTGCCCAGTTGCGGCGCGGCTTGGCGACCGTGAGCAGCACCCGCCCCCGCACCCGTTGCCCGCCCCCACGACCCACGGCCAGCGCCTCCAAGACCACTCGCGTCGATTGCTGTGAGCGCACGGCGGGCTCGGCCACCAAAGCGCGCAGCCAAACCGTCCTGCCCGCATACCGCGCCACGTGCTCCGGGTCCGTCGGGGGCTGCAACGCCCGGTGCGCTTGCTGAAATCCGAGTGCGGCCGCCAGCAACGCCCAACCCGCCGGCCGGGCTCTCGCCAAAGCCAAGCAACCGCATCCCAACGCGGCGGCCGCCGCCCGCGCCCCGCGAGGCACCGCCCAGCGGGAGCCCCCGATCCCCTGGCCGATCATGAGGCCGGCCGCGAGCCACAGGAGGGGACTGCGTGCAGCGACCGCGAACGGACTGCCCCTTTGAGCCCGTGCCATCCCTAGCGCATCCCGCCACGCACCTTCTCGCGCGAAAGCGCCTGCCGATCAAGGGCGCCGACTCACAAAACCCTGCCAAGGAGGGTTGCCCGCCGCCCGCCGCAGTCCCGATGGCTGGCGCGGGCCCCCTACGCCAGCTCTTGCAACCGCGCCCGGATTTCCCCTGCGAGCGCTAGCGAGATGCCCGGCACGCGCGCGATCTCCTCTGCCGACGCATCGCGGATCCTGCGCACGCTCCCAAACGCGCGCAGCAAAGCGCGCCGGCGCCCCGGCCCGACCCCGGGGATCGCATCGAGCACGGAGCGGATGCTCGCGCGCTTGCGGAGCTCCTGGTGATACGCGTTGGCGAAACGGTGTGCCTCGTCGCGAATTCGCTGCAACAAAAACAGCGCATTGGAATTCCGCCGCAGCACGACGGGATTCTTGCGCTTCGGCAAAAAAACCCGTTCGTCCAAGGCACGCACGACGCTCTCGCGCGGCGCGCGCTCCTGCCTATTTTTAGGTAGAGCAACGAGTTCTACACCCTGGATTCCCAACTCGCGAAGGACCTCCAGCGCCACGTTCAGCTGTCCGATCCCGCCGTCGACGACGAGCAAGTCCGGAAAGTCCCCCTCTTCCCGGG
This sequence comes from Myxococcales bacterium, assembly GCA_037440145.1. Taxonomy (GTDB): domain Bacteria; phylum Desulfobacterota; class Binatia; order HRBIN30; family BPIQ01; genus JBBIUR01. The sequence goes on from JBBIUR010000174.1 coordinate 8,486, forward strand.
CGCGCTGGTACCGCCTTTTGAGCACCTCGTACATCATCGCGAAATCGTCCGCTCCGCTCACCGTCTTCACTCGGTACCGCCGGTAGCGGTTCTTGTCGGGACGGCCCTCGTCGAACGTCACCATCGAGCCCACAGCAAGTGCGCCCTGGATGT
>JBBIUR010000175.1:0-624 GCA_037440145.1 Myxococcales bacterium
GGCTCCAAGTTTCCCGCGCGGCCGCGGCCAGTGAGGAGTCGGCTGGGCTTTGTTGCTTGCTCAGAGCCACTATTGCGCCCGCGAACATCAGCGAGCCGAGGAGACACACAGCCCCCCACTCATTCCAGAACGCGCGAAAATAAGCCCAGCCACGGGCGACCTGCGCGGCAGTGTAGCCGACTTTCGCGTAGAAGGTGTTCGGCAAGAGATAGCCGTAGTACCAAAAACGCCACAGAAAGTACGGGCCGAAGATCGCAACGAACAGAACGCAGTAATTCACCCCGTGCCGCACGTCGCGGCGCAGCGCGTCCAGGCACACAACCGCGGCGAGCAGCCACCCCTCCGGGCGCGTCATCGACGCCAGGGCGAGAAGCACGGGCGCAAGCAGCGAGGGTGTTTCGTCGCGTGCGTGAAGGTAAATGACGGCCGTTACCAGCGTAGCAAAGGGCACCGTTTCCATCCCTGAGCTCGCCCACCACGACCACGCCGGCCAAAGGGCCAACAGAAGCGGGGCCGAGACGGCCCATCCATGGGTTCCCGGCGGAAGAAGCCTTTTCGCCAGGGCCCACGTCAGTGGCAAGGCGGCCAGAGCGAAGAGCACCCCCCACACCGTGCTCCATAGTT
>JBBIUR010000175.1:645-8626 GCA_037440145.1 Myxococcales bacterium
AGCCAGAGCCCCAGCGCGGACAAGGCGACCCAGCCGAAGCACGTGTAGCCCTCGACCCGCTCCCCCACGTTGAACACGATCCCATGGCCCTCCACCCAGTTCTTCGCGTAGGTGAAGGCGGTATAGGCGTCGTCGAGCTTCCAGTTGAAGTACCACGACTGGGCGGCGACCGTGACCCCGGCCAAGGCAAGGATCCACTCGACTCGCAGGAACTGGCGAAGGGAAGGTCGCGTGAGCCATTGCATGGTTGCCCTTTCCCGAGGCCCCACACGCGGGACCTACCACGGCTCCCGGCCAGCACTCAACCAGTTTCTCTCGGCCCTGAGCGCTCGCGCAGAGACGCTCTGGGCGCTTTTTTCGGCAAAGTATCTCTCGCCGAGGTCCGGGACGGCGAGGTGAAGCAAGCCGTATCGGACACCGCCCCGCTTTCTTGAGCTCGGACGGGAGCACGGCCCAGATACTCACGGACTTATCCTCCTTTCTCTCTGCCGCCACCACGCCCCCGTACGACTGCGGCGGCCCAGCCAGTCTTCAGCGTATCTTCTCAGCCGAGCCCGTGGCGGTCTAGGAAGCGGCTGCTTCTGCCGCGCGAGATGCGCCGCAACGGAGGCGGCAGTGCGCGCCCGCCAGTGTGTTGCGGTCGGGTCGCGCCTCCCCTTCCGAGAACGCCGCCGCATGAGGTAGCCCCACGCTTCGCCTCGCAGCCGAGCCGCCGTCGCTGCAGCGCCTCGGCTCGGGCACCGGGCAGCGCGGCCCTGTGGGCGAGCCGGCCTTGCGCCGCTCGCGCTGGATCGTGGGAACCAGTTCGACCCAGGTGGCGACTCCAGCGGGTTCTCCTTTAAGGGCACCTCGTGGCACAGCTCCTCGGTGCATAGCTGCGCTGCGGCCCATTGTGGCGACAGGGCGCCGTGCGCGCCCGTCGGGATCACGCTGGGCTCGCTGCTCTCGGAGGCCCCCAGGACTGTGCCCGGGATTGGGTGGACATGGCTACCGGCAGGCGGAAGATGCACCGAGGGCGAACGGTGCTCTCAGGTGCTCTCAAGTGCTGCATGGCGGTCCTTAGCGCGCTGTCGATCAGCGCGTGGCGCGGGGTGTGGCGTTGGGCCCGCTGCTGAAGTCGCGGCGTGCACCGGCACGTGCCAAGCGGAGAGGGGCTAATTCGGTTCGGCAGTCCGGTCCCAGTACCCGGAGCGAGGGCCTTCGCCGGGGAGATGGCTTTCCTGCCCAGTGCCTAGCCGGAGGCGGTACGAGGTCGAAGTCGAGAGCGCCAAGGGTATGGCCAGGGGAGCGGCTCCCGCGGACAGCCGCGGGAACGCCGCCCGCGTGCAATCGCTCCAGGCAGGAGCAGGGGCGGTATCACCCTGCCCCTGCCCAGGCGCCGAGCCGTTACTGCTGCTCTCGGAACACAAGCCGGTCGGCGTCCTTGCGCAGCTTGCCGGCGATCGTCCCGCTTCCTTTGAGCCGCAGCCTGGCTCGCTTGTAGTCTGTCCCGAGGCTCATATCGACCTTCCGGCTGCAACCAGGTGCGGCTTGGAAGCTCGACAGCATGTTTACAGGCGGCTGCCGGTGTTTTCGGAGTGTAGCCTCGGCCATGGTGAGGTCCGGCGCCGCCGCGTAGTTGATGATGATCCGGCATGTCCCCGGAGGTTGGTTGCAATCGGCATCTACTGCGCAGGAATCCCCCACCTTGCCGGCAGTGCAAAAGCCGCTTGCACACACGCCGGCCGTCTTGCAGGCCGGGTCGCTCAATGTGTTCACGCGCTGGGCCCCCGGGGCCGCATAGGTGAGCAAGATCTCGCCCGAGGCGAACGACATGCGGGTGCTGCCGGCGTGCACGATGGGTTTCGGCGGGATCACGTTGGGATCATTGGCATCGCAGCCCGCCTGTTGCTCCTGGCTATCGCAGTAGCCGTCGTTGTCCGCGTCCGCCGACACGGTGCCGACGCAAACCCCGCTCAGGCAAGTGTCCACCTCAGTGCACGCGTCGCCGTCGGTACACGGCAACCCCTCGCGAGGGACAGGGTCGTTGATGCAGCCGCTTACCGGATCGCAGCTATCGGCGGTGCACATGTTCCCGTCGTCGCAGTTGAGCGGCGTTGACTCGCAGAGCTTGGTCGCCGGGTTGCACGTCTCGATGCCATCGCAGACGTTGCTATCCTGGCAGTCCGCGTCCGTCGCGCAGTTTACGCACGGCGGGGGCTCGGTGGCGTGGGGTGTGGCATCGACGTTGGCGGTCACGGTGTCGCAGCCCGGGTTGCCCGGTCCCTCGGGGCAGCCCCACCAGTTGTCCTCGGCGTTCATGGTACCGCTCGCGATGCCCGTGCCGTCCGCGCCGTTAACGGCGTTGCCTGTAATCGCGTTGTTGTTGGCTGTGACCGTCGCGCTGTCGGAGTCGATCCCTGTGCCGTTCGCGGTGATGCGGCTGCACGTGACCGACACTGCGGGACTCGTGTCATCCACGAAGATGCCGGCCTGGGCGTGCCCTTCGATCCACTCGCCGGAGGCGTTCACGGTGACGTTTCCATCCCCCTGCGTGTACACGTAATACCCGTAATCCCCGTTGTTTTGCAGGCTATTGCCCGATGCCACCAGCGTGACCGAGGAGCCGTCCGTGGCGTCCTCGTCGGTCACGACAGCGGCCCCGTCGGTATTGTCATGGAGATTGTTGCCCTGAGCGGTTACCTGGATGTCCACATCGCCAGCGTACCCGTTGAACTCGTTCCCAATGTACAGGGCCCACTGGCTGTCATAAACTTCGTTGTTGGCAATCGTTACCGGCTTGTCCCCGTGCGGTCCGGGTCCACCGAAAAGCGTGCCGGTGAACGCGTTCTCGATGTAAATGCCCGCAGAGTTGCTCCCGTCCGAGAGGGCGGGGGTGTCGTACCCGTAGATCGTGTTCCCCGCGATGTCGCTCGTCGAGCGCGAGCCGATCTCTATCGCGTAGCCGAAATCGTCCAGCGTTTTGTAGAAGGTGTTCCCAGATACGGTGGTATGCACGTAATCGTGCGTGAGCAATGCGACTCGGCCCGCGTTCTCGAAGGTGTTGCCGGACACGGTCACCTGGGCCCGTGAGTTGTCAGTATAATCTGGGGCGCGGACGTAAGCCCCGAACTCGTAGTACCCGCCACTGGCGTCCGAGACGGAGAGGTTCTTGACGGTGTTATTGGCGATCTCGCCTGTGCTGTCCCAATACAGGATCGCGAAGACGAAGTTAGCTTTCACGAGGTCAAAGTCCATCGTCATGCTGTCGAGCGCGATGCCGATGGCGTTGACCACCCGGAAGCCAGCCTTGCGACTGCACCCGTAGCTCAAGATATTCCAGCATAGCAGCGACGTGGGTTGAACGATGACACCTGTAGCGTTCTGGCCGCGCAGGGTCAGGTTGCTGCGCGAGTCGATGTTGATCGATTCCGCATACGTCCCTGGGCGGAGCTCCAGCGTGTCCCCATTGCTCGCGAAATCCACGCCGTCCTGAATGCCGCCGGTTGTATACCCTGGCGGGCTATTGGGATTCGCGACGTATGTGGTGGGGATGGCTCGCTGGAAGCCGGTGGCGGGGGACGTGTCCGTCCCGTCCGCCAGCCACGGGCTGTAGTCGATCCGGTCGCTAATCAGCTGGCCGGTGCCCCCCGAGTTCGATGCGTGGGTCGGGCCCGAGGCGTCCGCCCACCAGTTTCCTTCCGCGTCGACAAGCGGGTTCGTGCTGTGCATCGCCTCGTCGTTGGCGGCGAAGCTGTTCCAGTGGGCTTCCACCACGCTCGTGTCGCTGGCGTCGTAGCCGACGTAGATGCCAGTGGTGGAGTTGCCGATCTTGTTGCCAGTGATGGCAGCCTGTGTGCCGGCGCCGTAATACGTAGTGACCAAGATCCCGGCCGACGTGGATCCGTCCACAGACGCGACGCCGCGGTTGTCACTGAATTCGCTGTTCGTGATCGTGGCGCTCGCACCCGCGCCGACTTCCACGCCGTAGTCGAGCCAGTCGCCAGCGCCTTTGCCGACGTAGGTGTTGCCGTCGTACACGGAGCCAGTGACTCCGCTGCCAAAGTAGAGGATGCCGACCCGGCCGATGTTGGAGAAGGTGCTGCCGCTCACGTGCACCGGGCCGGTTCCGAATGCCGCGATCGCCACGCCCGAGTACGCAGGCCCACTGGGCTCGTACTGGATATTCGTGAACCCGCAATTCGTCACTGTACCGGTGCCCTTGTGCCGGATGGCTTGCCAGACCTTGTGGCCGCTACCATCGAGGGTGACGTCCTGGAGGTTGAAGGTGACGCCGGAATTCACGAGGAACCAGCCCCGGCTATCCCCGGAGTTGCCGGTGTCGCTGTCGGTCTGGATCGTCGTCGCGCCTGCTCCAGCGCCGCCGATCGTAACGTCGCTGGAGATGACGATCTGCCCGCTCTCGACGTACGTGCCGGCGGCAACGCTCACCGTGTCTCCGGGGCACGCCTGACTGACGGCGTATTTGATGGTGCGGCACGGCGAGGAAGACGCAAGGCAGTCGTTGCCTGCGTCCGATCCGGTGGTGGCAACGTACCGCGTGCCGCACGCAGCGTGGCTGAGAGCTGGCAAGCTGATGGCGGCAAAGATCGCCGCGACCCCGAATCCACTCGTGCGCTTTCGGTCCATGGTGCCCTCCAAAGTCCGTTACCGATCGGAGTCCCTGCGCAAGCCGAGTCCCTTGCGCAAACTGCGATGCTTCCCATGCACCCCATCCTCGTTCCGCAATGCGCCCCACTTGTGAAGGCGCGTCCGGGATTGCTGAAAGCGAGTCATCTCTGGCAACCGGTCGCAGACCAGAATCGCTCCGGCTCTCATCTCCAGCCTCCATGTTCCGTCTCACGGGTCTCCGCCGGTGCCATCTACCCCCTTGCTTGGCCGCCGTTCGATCCCACGTCCGCCCGAACTGCGTCAATGCACTAAAGGCAGGCCCGCGCGTGCCGTTCGGCACTGAACAGCCTGACCTGTTTGCTACGTAGAAATCCGGAGGCTTCGGTACGGACGGGGCAGGAGAGAAGGGGTGGCAGCGCACCTGGCCGGCGGCGATTTTTCGGATCCTGAGGACCACGCTCGTCTCTCTTTGGAGCAGAAGGCATTTCCGCGGTGCTGTGGGAGTAATCCCGTGCATTCGGTTCGGCATGGCTCCCCGTTCGGGACTGGCCAACGCACTTGGCAATCGGGGCGTGCTCTCCCGTAACGCTGTGCTGCCCCGCACCGTTCGGCTGCGGGTTCGCCCCGGCGGGGGAGCTGGCACTGCTGCAGCGCCGCCATCCGGTCCGCGGTTCTGGGCACTGGAACGAACGGCGGGGATCCGCAGGAACACTCGCGGCTTTGAGATGGCCGCGTGTTTTTGCGCGCGGCAGGAGGGAGAGATGGGGCTCGGATCGGCTTCACCCGGGGGGCTGGAAGTTCCGGTAGTTGGCATCGCGACCAGCGCGTAGTTCACGGGCAACTGCTCCTGCGGGATTGGAGCGCGGAGGACTCCGCGGAGCAGCGGCCACGGCTTCACGTGCATCGGGCGCGGAGCGCTGCGGCTCGCGCCGGTGGCGGGTAGAGTGTGTGGGCTGTCCCGCTGCGGAGGGCAGTTACTGCACGGCACAGGATCCGGCCGTGCGGACTGGCGGGGCAGGCAGTGAGGAAGGCGCGGGGCGGCGCGCAGCCGTGCCTGCGCTGGCCTCGGCTGGGCTCGAGATCCTTGGCGGCGATGCACGGGTCGAGTGCATGTGCTCGAAGATCGCGCAGTTCACCGAGGGCTCGCTGGATGACGACTCGGGCGAAGCACTGCGAGTGAGGGGGCTACCCGAGAATCGCCGGTGGGAAGCGCGGTACCGCTCCGGGGGATGGCGGCAACAAGGGATCCGCCGTCGGTGTCGAGGTCGCGTACCGGCGGCCCCAAGGAACGCTGAGCGGAAAAAGCCGCCAAGCGAAATTTCACCCGGGCTCGAACGGGGGGCCTCCTCGGGCTCGGCCGCCTCGACTCCGGATACACGCGCGCCGCAGCCCGGTCACGGCGCTTTGAGCACGTCGACGCGCACGGCCCGGTCTGCCGGGATGGGCTGCCAAGCCAGGGGGCGGTACTGCAAGTGGCCATAGCCCGCGGCCAGGCCGAGCCACTTCACGTGCCCCGGTTCCAGGTCGGCCTGGCTGTACCAGCCGCGGTGCATGAAGGGCTCGAAGCCGTTGTAGACGATCACCTGTCCCGGCCGGCAGGCGGGGCTGATCTTCGCCGTGATTTCGATCTCGGCCACGTCGTTGACGATTCTGATGCGGTCTCCGTTGGCAATTCCGAGGCGCGCGGCGTCGCGATTGTTCAGGATGGCGAAGGGCTCGCCGCGGTGGGTATTGAGCAGGTAGCGGTTGGTCATGTTCATCGAGTGGATGCTCCAGCGGTTGTGGCCGCTTGTCATGAGGAACTGCCTTTGTGCGCCACCGTGGGGCGGGGTCTCTTTGTGGGTAGGGAGCTCCTCGCCCGCTTCCAGGAACCATTCGTGGTCGATGTAGAACTGGGCGCGGCGGGTGAGCGTGGCGTAAGGGATCTTGTCCTCGGTGTGCCAGCGCAGGGGGTTGTGCACCTCGTTGGGGCGGAGCGTGGAAGCCTGCGCCTCGCCGTGGCCCGCAAGCCCCCAGCCCGTCCAGCGCACGAACCCTTTTTCCCGCAAGGTTTCCAGGCTCGTGCCCGGCGGCAGGATGCCGTAGGCGGCGTTGTCGCGCACGGCTTCGTCGTAATGCTTCTCGTGATCGCGAAGCGCGCCGTTGAGAGTGGCCCGGGCTACCAGGCCCTGCAGCGAGCGGGTGATTCCCCTGCGGTCCGTGTAGTGGGTCATCCCGCGCGCCGCAGCCCGCCGCTCGATTGCCTCGAGCAGCCGCATTCCGATTTCGAAGTCCGAAAGCGCCTCGCCGGCGGGGGGCACGGCTTGATCGCAGAGGACCCAGTTCAAATGATGCACCGAGGGCATGCTGAGGCCGAGCTTTTCGTAGTGCTGTGCCGCGGGCAGGATGTAGTCGGCGTACATGCCGGTGGTGTTGATCCGGTAATCGACCGACACGATCATCTTGAGCTTGGGCCAGAGGTGCTCGAGGAGCAGTTTCTGGCCTCCTCGCTGCCGCCGCAGGAGGTTGCCTCCGGCCTCGAAGAGGACCCGCGGCTCGACCTCTCGGTACCCCGCGGCGTAGCTAGGATCCCACCAGCCCTTTTCCACCGCTTCGCGCAGGTACTCCTCGAAACTGCGCTTCATGGATGGGTCGTGGTTCCGCGGGTCGTTCCACCGCTCGCGGTATCCGTAGTGGTAGTACCAGAGGAAGGCCGGCGGCATCATGGCCCCCCATCCGCCCAGTTCGGGGTTCATCGCGGCGGCGCGGTTGATGGCCATTTCCAGAGTGCGCGTCGGGTCGTCCAGCGTCATCAGCCGGCGCGTGAGGGTCATCGTCTGCATCTGCTGCCGCGCCGCTTCTTGCCCGGGCTGGCCCTTGGTTGGCAGGAAGGTGAACCCGTCCCATCCAGCGACGGCCCATGAGCGGGTTCCGGTGCCTTTCTTGCCCCAGTTTCCGGTCAGGGCGAGCAGGAGCGCCATCGACCGCTCCATGAGATCGCCGTGATAGTACTTGCCCGAATTCCAGCCGACGAAGATCTTCGTCTTGCGCGTGGCCACCTTGCGCGCGAGGGTGCGGATGTTGTCCGGGTGCACCTCGCAGATCTTCGCCGCTTTCTCCGGCGCGTAGGACCGCAGGTGCCGCCGCAAGCGCGCGAACACGGGTTCGACTTCCACGCGCGCGCCGTCCTTGAGCATTACCGGAAAGGATCCTTCGAGCGCGGGGTCGACGCTGGTCCGGGCCAGGGTATGGCGCGGCGCGGGCGTGACCGCGCCGGACTTTGCGTCCGCCCAGAAGAACTGGTCCTCGCGATCATCGTCCGCGAGGTCGGTTCCGCGCAAAAACCGCCCCGTGTCCTTGCGCACCAGCAGCGGCAGGTCGGTTTGTTCCT
>JBBIUR010000176.1:0-8432 GCA_037440145.1 Myxococcales bacterium
TTGACCTTTTTCTCCGTCTGGAGTTTGCCGGAGATTTCTTGCCCCGTGTTGAAATGCCCGGGGAAGTAGTTGGCCCCAGCTTCGAGGACGAGCACGTTCCAGCCTTCGTTCGCGCACAGCCCGTACGCTGCGGCCGATCCGCCCGCCCCACTGCCGATGACGATCGCGTCGAAGCGATCCAGAGTCGTGTTGCCGAGAACAGGGTCCATGTCCCCCCCTCAGCTCTGCACGCCCAGGCAAAAAGGAGCGGCAAAGCGCTGCCCCGGTTGGGTGGGCGGCGTGCCTGCGATGAGCGTGAGAAATCGGTTCATCTTGTCGGAAAATGCCGCGCAGCGCTCGTCGGGGTTTGGAGCGGAATTGGGCTTGTCTGGCCGCTCCCGATACGTCCCCGTGGCCATGTCGTAGATCTCGTATCCCAGTGGCTGGCTATCGCCGTCGAACCCAACGAGCTGCCAGCCGATGCGGCCGAGGTTTCCGCCGTATTCGGGTGCGCACAACAGCCCCTCAATGGCATGGCGCGTCAGAAGCCGCACGAAGTCGGGCGATGCCTGGTCGAGCACCCTTTGCCGGTCACTCAGGTTCAGCAAGGCGAACGAACTGCCGAAACGGCTCTGCGCGATCTGCTCCAGGGAAGCCAAGCCCTCCCGGTACTTCGAGCGCAATCCCGTTTCGAGCAACTGCGCAGCGAGAGGGTTTGCCGCCACCTCGGGCACGCTCTGCGCCCCGAGCAGCCGCACCTTCCAGCTCAGCACTTGTAAGCGGGAGAGGCGGATGTGCTCGCGGAAGTAATCGGGCGGGAAGAAGTCTACGTCCGATCCCCCGCTGCCCGATGTCGCTGCGCCTCCGGCGCCCCGGGCCGCGTGGCAGAGATTACAGGCCGTGGATCCCACAGGCAGGTGCGGTTGCGGTTGCCGGCCGCTGAATGGCCCCCCTGCATAGATCGGCGCAGCGCGAAACGCCGCGGCGGGCGCCAGGTCCACATCGGCGGGTCCCGCACCGCCTTCCCCGTCCACGTCCCCGCTTTCGCGGCAGGCGAGCGGCTCCCCGCCCGCGGCCCGGATCGCGCCTACGACGTCGGCGGCGCCGATGAACGGATCGCAGTTCGCGTTCGCCCCCGGACCGTACGTGAGCAAGGCTTGCACGTAGTGCACGACGCCCGCCTCACGCGCTCCGGGCCGGCTGTCGGTTGGAATCAGCGTCGCCACCGCGGCATCCAGGATGGTCAGCTCCTCGGGCGACAGAAAACCGCCGCCGAACGCAGAGGCCGCCCCCGCCTCCGGCACCCAGCGGGGAATGCCGGGCAGCGCTGCAAGCACGGCCAGCAAGCGCAAGAAGTCGCGGCGGGTCAACTCTGCCGCGCGGCAGCCGCTACGAAACTCCTCCACAGGGCACACCCCCTTTCGCGATCATCAGCGCGTGAGCAGCATGCATCCCGCCACGGGTCCTCCGCCCACGGCCACAACGGCAACTTCGCAGTGCGGCACCTGCCGCGCGCCGCACTCGGCCCGCAACTGGCGCACGGCTTCGGCCACGAAGCCAAACCCGTGAAGGCGGCCTCCAGAAAGCTGGCCGCCCCACGTGTTGAGCGGAAGCTCTCCGCCCAGCGCAATGCGGCCGCCCTCGACAAACGGCCCACCCTCCCCTTTGGCGCAAAAGCCCAGCGCTTCGAGCCAAGCCAAAGCGAGAAAGGAAAACCCGTCGTACAATTGTGCGGTGTCGACATCGCCGGGCTTCAAGTCGGCGCGCGACCACATATGCGCCGCTGCGTCGCGCGCCGCCATGGTCGTGAGGTCCTCCCACTGGTCCCAGACCGGCCGGCCGCGCAGCGCCGTGCCAACCGCGTGGATGCGCACGGGCGGGCGGGGCAGGTCCCGCGCCACGTCGGCGCTCGAGATCACGACCGCGGTCGAGCCGTCGACGGGAACATCGCAGTCGTAGAGACAAAACGGATCGCTCACCATGCGGGCCCGGAGGTAGTCCTCCATCGTCAGCGGCTCGCGGTAGATCGCGGCAGGGTTGAGCGCGGCGTGCCGGCGCGCCGTAAGCGCGATCATCCCCAAGTGCTCCCGCTTCGTCCCGTACTCGTGCATGTGGCGCCGGGCATAGAGGGCCAACCAATTCGCCGCGGACATGGCTCCGAACGGAATCAGGAACGCGCCAAAGCCGCGGATCTCCTGCGCGCCTGCCCCAATGCCCAGGCGCCCCGTGTCCGCAGCCGCCGACGATTCCGTCACGGTCCGGTACACGAGCGCGTGGCGGCAGAGCCCCGCGGCGACAGCCAACACGGCCTGGATGATCGGCATGATCTGGCCGGGCCCTTCCAGCCCCGACATGTGCCAGGAGACGCGCAAGCCGAGGGCGTCCTGCACCTCTGCGACGCCAGGCCCGCTGAACCCTGGCGGACTCGGGACCGGGCCCGGATAGGCCGCAATGCCGTCGATGTCATCCGGAGCGAGCCCCGCGTCGCGGATCGCCGCCAGCGCCGCTTCGCACGTCAGGTCGAGATCGCTGCGAAACAGCCGGCGGCCGATTTGCGACTGCCCCACACCTGTGACGATCGCCTTGCGCTCGAGCGGTTCTCTCATGGGAGCTCCTCTGGCTCGAAAAGCGGTAGGGCAACATCGTCGGTCAGATTTTCGAAAACGACCCGCACGGGCATGCCGATACGGATCCGGTCGAAGGGGCAGTTGACGATGTTGGTCGTCAGCCGCAGGCCCTGCTGCTCCACAAGCTCGACGAGCGCCAGCACATAGGGAACCGGTTGTCCGGGGAACCAAGGCTTGTGGTTGATCGTGAAAGTGAAGACACGGCCGCGGCCGCTGACCGGGGTCCACGTCAAGTCGCGCCCGCGGCACCGCGGGCAAACTGGCCGCGGCGGGTGGATGAAGTAGTCGCATCGGGTGCAGCGGACGAACTCGAGCCGACCCGCGCGGCAGGCGCGCCAGAAAGCCTCCGTGTGCGGCTCAAGAGCAGGCACCGGTCGCGGGAAAACCGCCATTGCGCCGCAATCTAGAGCACCGAGCCAGCGCGGGCAAGCTGCGCGCGCAGGCAAGATCGCCCCCGGCTGCGGTTTTCGCCCTGCGGGGCGGGGCGCCTCGCGCCCCTCCGAAACGGGCGGCAAACAAGCACTCCGAAGGGGCTCTCCTCATCCGAGGCGGGGCCGTGGTTCTAATCGGGAACCTGGCCCGCGCTGGATGCCTGTCTGGCGCTTCGCTTTTGCGGCTTGACACCGATCGGTGACTTGATACGGAACGGGGTTGCGAGAAGGTCTGAAGGCAGGGATCCGATGGGCCAGGAGACCCAGGAAAGCCGACCGCTGCGGGTACTGCTCGTCGAAGACTCCGAGGACGACGCGTTTCTAGAGCTGCGCGAGCTGCAGCGTGCGGGTTACCACATCGAGTGGGAACGAGTGGAGACGGCGGAGGCTCTCGTCAAGGCCTTGGAAAACCGGCAGTGGGATGTCGTCCTGTGCGACTACGTCTTGCCGGAGCTCGACGCCCCTGCGGCGGTGGAGCTGATCCGAGCCCGAGGGTTCGACATCCCCATCGTTATCGTTTCCGGTCAAGTCGGCGAAGAGTTTGCCGTGGCGGCACTGAAAAGCGGCGCGGACGACTACGTCATGAAGGACAACCTCAGGCGCCTGGCCCCTGCTGTCGCGCGGGAACTGCGCCAGGCAGAGGAGCGGCGTGCCGGCCGGCGCGCCGAAGCGGCACTGCGGGCGACCGAAGCCCGGCTGCAGGACCTCGTGCACGACCTGGACGCCATCATCTGGGAAGCTGAGGCCGAGGGGCCCCGCTTTTTGTTCGTGAGCCGCCAGGCAGAAAAGATTCTCGGGTACCCTGCCGAGGCATGGATCCGGACGCCGAGTTTCTGGGCGCAGCTCGTCCACCCCGAGGACCGGGGACGCGCGACGCGCGCGCACCTTGGGGCGCTGCGGGCAGGTGCTCGGCCGTACGAACTCGAGTTCCGGATGATCGCCGCGGACGGGCGGGAGATCTGGATGCGGTGCCGGGCGCGGTTTGTCGAGGGGCGAGAGGGCCGGCGAGTGCGGGGGATCTTCACCGACGTGACGGCGCGCAAGCGGGCGGAGCTGGAGGATGCGGTGCTCCTCGAAGTCGCCCGCGAGGTCGCGGGCAACCTGGACGTACGGGACTTGACGGCACGCGTTCACCGCCTCGCCGCTCGTGCCTCGGCATGCGAGCGGGTTGGGACGTATCTGTGGGACGAAACCCGCCAGACCTTCACCTTGCAAGCGCTCTACGGGGTTCCGCATCACCTGATGGCAGTCACACCGGCCTGGTCGGCAGAGGTGCCCTTGACCGCTGCGATCCGCGAGGGCTGCCCTGTAGTCATCAACGACCCGGAGCACAAGCCGTGGGTACCGCCGAATGTGTTTGCCCGCTTCGGCATCAGCCGCCTCGCAATCGTGCCCCTGGTTGCGCGGGCAGACGTCATTGGTGCGCTTGCTGCGGCGCGGGAGAAGCCGGGTAAAGGATTCGACGCGAGCGATCTCAACTTGCTCACGCGGATCGCGGGGCAGGTGGCGCTCTCCGTGACTGCAGCCCGAGCCTTTCGCGCACAAGAGGAGGAGGCGCGCGTGTCTCGCGCCCTGGCACGCGCGGGCCAGGCGCTGATCTCGAGCCTCGACCAGGGGCGGATTCTGGATCACCTCTGCCGCCTCACGACTGAAGTCCTCGAGTGCGACTGCAGCCACACCTTCCTACTCGATCCGGAAGGGGCGTCGCTTTTTCCGGCGGCCGGCTTCGGCGACACGCCGGAGCAATGGGAGGCCATGCGAGTCTTGCGGATCCCTTGCTCGGCAGTGCGGCCGACCCTGCAGCGCCTGGAAAGCGGCGGCATCGTGCAAGTTGCTGCCGATGAGGTCGGGGACCTCGTCCCCGCCGGGCTCCTCGAAAGCTACGGCATCACGCGGGGTATGTACGTGGCGCTGCAGCGCGGGGACCAGCTCGTCGGCGTGCAGACGGCGGGCTTCCGGGGGCGCAGGGCTCCTTTCGCGCCGTGGCAAGAGCGAATCGCGCTGGGCGTAGGGCAGCTCGGCTCTCTCGCCCTGGCCAACGCACGCCTGATGCTGGAGCTAGAGCGCGCTAGCCGGATCAAATCGGACTTCGTCGCCACGATGTCCCACGAGCTGCGGACGCCTCTGAATGCCATTCTCGGTTACAACGATCTCCTCATCGAGGGCGCGTACGGGCCTCCGAATGCGGAGCAAAAGGGCGCGCTGGAGCGAATACGGCACAGTGCCGGCGAACTTCTGGAGCTGATCAACGCCACGCTCGACGTCACGCGCCTGGAAGCGGGAAGCCTGCCCGTTCACTGGCGGACGGTAGTTCTGCCCGGCCTCCTGCGCGAAGTGCAGGCATCGGCTGCCGCGAGCAGCAAGGACAGCGTGCGGCTCGTACTCGATATCGCCGGGTCGCTTCCCGCGGTGGAGTCCGATCCGCTGAAGCTCAAGGTGATCCTGAAGAACCTCGTCGGCAACGCGATGAAATTCACGGATACGGGAACCGTGACGGTGCGGGCAGTCACTGCTGCTGGTGGGGTGGAGTTCTCCGTATCCGATACCGGTCCTGGAATCGCCCCCGAGGTGCTGCCCGTCATTTTCGAGCCATTCCGCCAGGGCGACAGCTCCGCGACGCGACGGCACGGCGGGGTCGGGCTGGGACTGTACATTGCGCGCCAGTTGGTCACTTTGCTCGGCGGGACGATCGCCGTCGAGAGCAAACTCGGCCACGGCTCCACGTTTCGTGTCTGGCTCCCACAGCGCCGGCCGTAACGCCGTTTCGGCACTGCCTCGCTTGGCGGCGGGCCCTACCCCGCAGCTCGCAGCAGCCGCTTCTCCTCCTCGTTCATCTTCTCGCGCAGGCGAGATCCCTTGCCGAGGTGGCGAACGCTGAAGGCTCCGCCCTCGGAGAAAAATTCTTCGTACGGCTGCGCCGGTATATACTCATCGGGTTTCCGATCGGTGATCTTCACCCCCAGGAGCTCCTCCACGAGCTGCACGTCGTACATGCGGACGGCATCGTAATCGGTGAGCAGCGCGCAGACCTCGACACAGATGTAGCACCCGATGCATTCCTGGAACCGATCCTGCACGGGCTGGAGCCCGCGCCCGGGAAGTGTGCCGGGAGGCAGGTACTCGATGCATTGCACCGGGCAGAACTCCGGGCATTTGCCGCACGGGAAGCAGAGGTTCACGTCCATGAAGGCCACTTCGCGCGGCCTTTTCTTCTTCTCCCCGACTTCGTCGGGCAACGGTGCCTCCGCAATGCGCTCTTCCTTCAACCGGCGCCGGATGACGTCGACGGCATCCATCGTATCGGTGTCCCTCCGTCCTGCTTCTCGCTGTCCCTCTCCACCCCTCACTCTGGCGACTCGGTGCCCGCATGGCAACCCCGGCCCGGACCGGGCTTGGCGAACCAGCGCCCCCGCGCCCTTGCGCCAGAGACCGATGCGCGCGGCCACTGCGGCGAGCGAGTACACCGGCACGGCCAAAAAAACGGCATCGAGAACGCTTCGATTGGCCAGCAGGGAGCTACAACTCGCGTGCGCTGCGACGAGGCCCACGACCGCGAAGTTGGCCACCCCGGCCCAGTGGCCCAGGCGAGTAGCGAGCAACGTCGGCTGCGGCGCCCCCCGGGTCAAAAGCCAGGAATCCAGCACGTACGACGCGAAGGAAACCGCAATGGCCGCCGGGACCCAACACGGGACGATGCCGGCGAAGCAGCCCGCAACGAGCGCGGTCAAAATGAACGCGACATCGGCGAAGCTGTCCGCGATGCGGCCGCGCGCGCTTGGCCGCCCCGCACGGCGCGCCAGCTTCCCGTCCAGATAATCGGAAAGGCAGACCCCGGCGAAAAGAGCCGCGCTTGCCCAGCACGGCGCGCTCTGGGGCGAGTACAGGAACCAGGCGAAAGCAGGTGCGGCGAGTATGCGCCCGGCGGTAAGCGCATCTCCCCAGTGCAAGCTGTAAGTTGCACGCGAGGCACCATTGCCGGGGAATCTCGCATTGTGGCCCCGACACCCCTTGGCCGGGGCTCCCACGCGTCCGCTCTACCCATTGACCCCCTCTCGCCGCAGGACCTCGCGCAAGCGCCGGGCGCGCTCTCGAATCCTGTCCGTAGCAGCACACACGGCGTCGCGCTCCCGCGTCCACGTGCCGGGGGTAACGCGCGCTGCGTCGACCCGCTGTACCAGCGCCTCGTAGTCCGCGAGCAATCGGCCGAACAGGCGATACGAAGGCCGGCGCACATCGCGCGCAAAATATCTTTGAAACTGGCGCGCGCGCCGTAGCGGGTAGACGAACTCGCCCATTTCTTCCGCAGCCGGACGGCGCTGTGCCTCCGCGAACTCGCAGAGCTTCTCTGCCAGCGACGCCAGCACGTCCATGTGAACGCCCATCACCCGCTCGTAGCTCTGGTGCCAACAGCCCCCGAGTAGCGCGACGACCGCGACGAGGTGCGCTGCAGCTCGCACCGGCCGAGCATATCGGGCGCGCCGGGGCCGCACAATTCACACCGGCGGCCGCGCGGCCTTTGGCGCCGCAGCCGCGCCCCGCCCTAGCATCTCCGGCGCGGGAGGTTGAGCCCCGCCCGCAAACGGGATATGCGAACAGTCGAGGCCGCGTAGGGCCAGGCGCGTTCTCCGATGACAGCCATGCTTTCTCGGCACAACACGACGGCGAGCTGCTCCTTGCAGCTTCGCGCCGGCTACTGGCCGCCGCGCGGAGGGGGAGCATGAAGCTCGTACCGCTCTTTTCCATGTCCGGCAATGCCGCACTGCGCGCGCTCGGCCCGGCGCCGGAAGGCGCAAGACAGAAAGCGGAATTTCACGGGAACACAGCGCCGGGATCGGCGGTCGAGGGGAAGGTCAGCGGCTTTTGCTGGATTCTGCAGCCCCCGGTCGGCACTGCCCGGATCGAGATGGCGGGAGAAATTGCCACTCCGGCAGGCGAGCGATTCGCCTTGCAACTCAAGGGCTCGGGCACGGAGGTGGGCGCCAGCCGCCTGCGCCTCAAGGCGGCGGGTGTGGCGCATCCAGCCGACGGGGCATTCGCCCACCTGGATGGCCACATCATCCTGATCGAAGGGGAACTCGGCGAGGGGGAAATCCAGTTCACCGCGTACCACTGTTGAGGGGCAAGCCCCACTGCAATAAGTGGGGCAAACAGGAGCAAGCAATGGCGAACCAGCACCTTTTGGCCCAGGAAGACGGGCCCATTCTCACGCTCACCCTGAACCGCCCGGAGAAGCGCAATGCTCTGTCGCTGGCCTTGATGCACGACCTGAGGGTGCACCTGGAGGAAGTCGGCCGGTCCTCGCACATCCGCGTCGTGATATTGGCCGGGGCAGGGCCCGTGTTCTCCGCAGGTCACGACCTTTCCGAGCTACTGCACCGGTCCCTGGGCGAGTACC
>JBBIUR010000177.1:0-8401 GCA_037440145.1 Myxococcales bacterium
TGGCGATCAGTCAGGAACTGCTGGAAATCCTGGCGTGCCCAAAGTGTAAGGGCGCCGTGCAATTGACCGAGAAACAGGATGGGCTGGTCTGCAAGACCTGCCAGCTCCTGTACCCAATCAAGGACGACATCCCGATCATGCTGATCGACGAGGCCATCAAGCTCGCGTGACGGCGCGCCGCCCGGACCGGATGCGCAATTGCGGAGATGGGCAACCCGCCTGAGGGAGAGAAAGTCACGGCCGCGCCAGAATGCTGCCAAAGGCCCGGAAGTCGGGACCCGCGGGCGGGCGGTGCAAAGCCCTCTCGCATCCTGATCGCTCAGACCGCCTTTCTGGGCGATGCAGTGCTGGCGACTCCCGTGTTCGCTGCGCTCAAGCGGCAGTGGCCGAGCGTCTGGTCGGTGGCCTTGGTGCGGCCGGAGGTGGCCCCAGCCTTGCGGGAGCACCCGCACCTGGACGACGTGTGGGTCGATGACAAGAGAGGGGTGGCCCGAGGGCTAGGAGGCCTCTTGCGCGCCGCGGCGCGGGTGCGCTGCGGAGGGTTTGACCTCGCAATCGGACTCCAGAAGTCGCTGCGCACGGCACTGATCCTGGCGCTCGCGGGCGTACCCGTGCGCGCGGGCTTCCGCGAAAGCAGCGGCTGGTTTCTCTACCACCGGCGCGTTCCGACCGATTCGGCGCGACACAGTGCCGAGCGCCAGCTCGCAGTTCTGCGCCTGCTCGGCATCGACATCCAGGGAGATCCGGCGCGCCCGTACCTGCGGCCTGGGCGCACTGCCATAGCGGAGCTCGAGCGAGCGCTGCGGGATGCCGGGTCTCCGGTGACCGGAGGCTATGTGCTCGTGGCGCCCGCTTCGGTGTGGCCGACGAAGCAATGGACCGCGGACGGGTACGCAGCCCTGGCGCGGCGGCTGTGCGGGGCCGGAGAAACTGTCGTGTTCGTGGGCGCTCCCGCAGAGGTGCCTACCGTCGAAGCCGTTTGGCGCCGGGCGGGCTGCGGTGTCAGCCTGGCGGGCAAGATCGACACTGGCGTGTTGGTGGCGGCCGTTGCCCGGGCGAGCGCCGTCGTCTGTAACGACAGCGCTCCCATGCACATTGCGCAGGCGTTGGGAGTCCCAGTGGTCGCGATCTTCGGACCGACCACTCGCAGCCTCGGCTTTTGGCCGCGCTTTGCCCCGGCGCGGGTCGTCGAGCGAGACCTCGCTTGCCGGCCGTGCAGCCGGCACGGCAGCATGCGGTGTCCGATCGGAACCCACGAATGCATGCGGAGCGTCGGACCGGCCGAGGTCCTGGCGGCCCTGGAGCAAGTGCGCGGGGAAGCTGCGGGCACCGGGGCCGCAGGGACTGGACCCGTATGAACGGGCGGGGCCGAAACGAAGCGCGCGTCCTCGGCTGGTGGGGGGCGTGCAACCTCGGGCGGGGGGGATGTCCGGCGGAAGCGGCAGCGAGTCGCAGGAGATGACGCCACCGGAGGGGTTTGCGCAGTTGCGGCACGACGACGCGGTGCTCATCGTGCGCAGGGGCTGGGAGCACGCGCTTGCGCCGCTCCTCGCGGAGTTTCTCCACGGCAGACTTCCGGCCGGTTGCGAGCGGCTGAGCGGCGGGCGGGGCGAGACCGTTGCGGTGCAAGTTGCCGCGCGCGAGTGGGCTGTTTTGAGGCGCGCGATCCGCGGCGGGTTACCAGCCCGGTTTGCTCGCTCGCTCTACTTCGGGATTCGCCCGCGCCCGTTCGCGGAGATCGCTGTGACCGAGGTGCTGCGGAAACGCGGTGTGCGCGTGCCCGAGCCTCTCGGGGCGGCCGTTCGATGGGTGCTCCCCGGCTGTTATCGCGGCGCGATCGCAACGCGCCAACTGCGCGGCGCGACAAATCTGTGGGACTGGCTCCGCTCCGCCGAATCGGCAGCCGAGCGCCAGCGCGCGTGCGCCGCGGCACTTCAGGCCGTGGCGGACTTGCAGCAGGCGGGTGGTGTTCACCCGGACTTGAACCTAAAGAACTTCCTTGTACTGCCCCGAGAGAAGAAAGAGCCGGAGGTTTGGATTGTGGACTGCGACCGGGTCCGGATCTGCTCGTCCTTCGGGCCGTGGCGCCGCAAGTTGGCGTGGCGGCGCCTGCAGCGGTCGGCGCGTCGACTCGACCCTGGCGGCGCGGTGGTGGATCCCCAATGGCTTGCGCCTGGACTCGCTGGTCTCTGCTGACGGGCCGGCGGGCCCGAGGAAGTTCCGGGGGCTTGCGCCCAGCGAGCCCATCGGGATTTCCGATCGCCGACGCGGTTCTCGGCCTGTACGTCCTTTGCGCGCTGGCGCTGGGAGTGCGCCGCGGCTGTTTCAGCCCTTACCACCGCAATTTTCCCATTTTTCGCAGCGCCTTCTTTCATCTTCTGCACCACCAGAACCTCTATGCCGCATATCCCGCAGCGCAGGGGCCCGGGCCGCGCGATCTGTTCAAGTACAGCCCCGTGTTTGCCTTTCTCTTTGCGCCGTTTGCCCTCGTTCCTTTCCCGCTGGGCGTGCTGCTTTGGTCGACGGCAAACGCGCTCTCTATTTACGCAGCGGTTCGGTCCCTGTTGCCTGAAAGGGAGGCGGCCCTGGCGCTGCTGCTGATGTACCCGGAGGTGTGGCGCTCCGTCCAGGCGGTGCAGAGCAACTGCCTCGTGGCTGCCTTGATCGTTTCCGCCTTCGTCCTCCTGGAGCGCCGGCGGCCGCTAGCGGCAGCCAGCGCCATCGCCGCAGGAACGCTAGTGAAAGTGTTTCCCCTCGCGGCGGCTACGTTCGGTTTGCTTCATCGCGAACGCCGCCGCTTCGCCGCGGCGCTCGTCGCAAGCGGCATTCTGCTCGCGGCATCCCCGCTGCTCGTGAGCGCGCCGGCGCACTTGGCTGCGCAGTACCGGTGGTGGTTCCAGCGACTGGCGGCCGACGCAGCAGACCTGGATTTCGGCCGGTCGGTCATGCACCTGTTCCGCCAGTGCTTGGGTCTGCGGATCGCCAACTGGCCCTTCCAACTGGCTGGGTCCCTCGCCTTGGTCGCACCGGTGCTCGTGCAGAGAGAGCGATGGCGGCAGTTGGTCTTCCGCAGGTGCTACCTTTCTTCGGTCTTGGTCTTCGTGACGATCTTCAACCATCAAGTCGAGCGTTCCTCGTTTGTGATTGCTGCGACGGGGGTTTGCACCTGGTACGCTGCGGGCCGCAAAACCGTCGCGCGCACCGCTGCCACGGTGCTTTGTTTGGCCGGCTTGTACAGCCTGCCGTGCTTGGTCGCATGGCTCTGGATGCAGGCGGATCTTTACCGCGGCGGGTCCGCTGGGCCCGGGAACGAAGGCGCAAGGCAGCGCTCCGGAACTCGACCGAGCGAGGCGAGGGCAGGACTGTGAGGGAGGTTGTGCTGAGTTCCGGCGTCCGCGTCCGGGCCCAGGGCGGAGCTGCGAATTTTCCGGTGGGGACCCGCGACCTCGCGGAGCGGCTGCGGCAAGCTCGCATTTTGGTCGTTCGGCTGGGTGCCATAGGAGATGCCCTGCGCGCATTGCCGGCAGTTCGGCGGCTGCGGCTCGCACTGCCGCAGGCGGAGATTGGCTGGGCCGTCGAGGGCTGGGTATATCCCGTCCTGGCGGGAAACCCGAACGTGGACCGCTTTCACGTGCTGGACCGCGCCGCACTGCGTGCCGGACTGCCGCGGGCACTCGACGAGGTGCTGCGCTTCGCGGCGGAGCTGCGGGCATTTCGCTACGATGCGGTGCTGGACTTTCACGGCCGGCTGAAGAGCGGTCTGGTCGCGCGCCTGTCGGGTGCGGCACTGCGCGTCGGGTATGCCCGCGGGGATTCGACAGAAGGCAATCATCTTTTCGCGAACGTGCACGTCTGCCTGCCGGATCGGTGGGAGAACCGCGTGGTGCGCTTTCTCCATCTGCTGGCAGCTCTGGGCATCGAAGGCGATTTCGACCCGGCAGAAACGGGGGTGTACATCGACGGTGGGATCAGGGAACGAGCGCGGGCTTGGCACCGGGGTGCGGGCTGCCCGGCGCTCGCGGCGTATCCCGGCACCAGCCGGGCGCGCGCGCGATACCAGCGGTGGCCGCGGGAAAAGTGGCAGGAATTGCTGCAGCGCCTGGCAACGGCGGGCATTTCCTCGGTCTTGTTCTGGGGACCCGACGACGAGTGCTATGTGCGCTCCATTGCCGAACGCAGCCGGGGCGCTGCGCTGCTGGCGCCGCGCACGGCGCTGCCGGAGATGATGGCTATGATCGCGTGCTGCAGGGCCATGGTCGCTTGCAATACAGCGGCAATGCACATGGCGTGGCTGCAAGGGGTGCCCACGGCGGCGTTTTTGGGTCCGGTCCGGCCCCGCACCGATTCGCCCCTACCCCCGGTGCCGTCGCGCATCCTTTGGGCGGGCAGCCGGTACCGCGAGGGGAGGAGGAAAGACCGACAGGCAGAGGTGGTGCGGGCCGTCACGGTCGACGAGGCGTTCGCCGCGGTGTGCGCGCTGTTGGGGAGAAGCGAGCCTGCAGAGGTCGGCGGAGCAAGAGTGGAAGCAGCTACCTTCTGAATCCTTGCGACGCGGGCAATGCGCGTTTCGGTGATTGTTTCGACGTATGAGAATCCCGCGGCGCTCGAGTTGGTGCTGGTGGCGCTGGCGCGGCAGACGATGGAGCCAGCGGAGGTTCTGATCGCGGACGACGGAAGCGGGGCCGCGACGCAAGACGTGATTGCGCGCTACGCTCGGGCAGCGCCGTTCCCCGTCCGCCATGTTTGGCAGCCCGACGCGGGCTTTCGGAAGTGTGCGATTCTCAATCGGGCTGTGGCTGCGTCGGAAGGGGAATATCTGGTGTTTCTCGACGGCGACTGCGTTCCGCGCCGAGATTTTCTCGCCGCGCACGCGCGCATGGCCCGCTGGGGCCAGTACCTCGCTGGCGGGAAGATTTTTTTGACCGACTCGTTCAGCCGAACACTCACGCCAGCGGCGATCGCCGAGGGCCTGCTGGAACGACCGGGCCCGTGGTGGTGGCGGCACGTTGTGAATCCCCGGCGCCTGGTTTTGGGCTGCGTTCCCGGCGTGCGCGCGCTTCTCGACCGCAACCTGCAGCGCCGCTGGCACTGGCGTGGGGAGAATTCCTCGACCTTTGCGGAACACGTGTGCCGGGTCGCGGGTTTCGACGAGCGCTTCGGTTACGGCTTCGAAGACGAGGACTTTGGGCGTCGCCTGGAAGCAGCGGGAATCCGGGGGCGCTCGGTCCGGTATCGCATTGCGGTGTTTCACCTTGAGCACGCCCGGCCCTATGCGCGGCCGGAAGAGATGCTGCGCAACCGCCGCTTGCTCGAAGAGAACCGGGCCGCGCGGGTTGCGGTCACCCCTCACAGCAGCCTTCTCGGGCCGCGTTGCCGGATCCAATCTCGCGGTACAGGCTGAGAATCGCCTCTGCGGTTCGCCTCCAGCTGAATTGGCGAGCGCGCTGCAACCCCTTTTCGCGCAGTTCGCGGCGCAGCCGCTCGCTGCGCGCGATGTCCACGAGCGCAGCCGCGATCTCGTCGGGCCGGAGCGGATCGACGAGCAATGCCGCGTCGCCGCACACCTCCGGGAGCGAGGTCGTGGAGGACGCGACGACGGGAGCACCGCAGGCCATACCTTCCAGAGGGGGCAAGCCGAAGCCTTCGAGCAAGCTCGGGAAAAGAAGTGCGACGCAGCCCGACATCAGGGCAGGTTGGTCTTCCTCGGCGACGAATCCGAGAATCCTGACCCGCGGGGCAATTCCGGCGTCGTGAATCAAGCGCCGGACATCCGGCTCGAGAGGCCCGCCTGCTCCGGAGATGGCGAGGACGGTCCCTCTGGGCAGGTGCGGAAGGGCTCGGGCAAAAGCCTCTACCGCCCGCAAGGCATTTTTCCGCCGCCCAAAGCCCCCGGCAAAGAGCACGTACGAGTCGGGCAGGCCGTGGCGCCGTCGCACCGCCTCGATCTGCGCCGCGCCTCGCGGCGCGTAGTGCGCGTCTACTGCCAGCGGCACAACCCGGACTTTTCCGGCAGGCACCGCTAGGTGCCGGAGAATTTCGCACTTGGAGTACTGGGACAAAGTCATGATGAGTTCCGAGCGCTCGGCGACCTCGCGGTACCGCGCTTGCCAGCGCCGGCGGGTGCGGGCGGAACCCAGCTCGGGCTGCGAAAGGTAGAAGATGTCGTGCAGGGTCCCGAGATAGCGAACCTCTCCCCGGTAGCTGGGCAGCCGCTGGTAGGTGGCATGAAAAACATCCAGGGAGCGCAGCAGGGAGCGGTGCAAGGGCTGTTGGAGCAGACGAATTCTAAAGCGCGGGTCGTCGGGCTTCCATACGCGGGACGGGTTCTTCCACGCCCGCGGACGGTAGAAGAGGTAGTACGTATGTGGCTCGCCGAGTGCCGCGAGCTCGCGCAAAAGGTTGGCGATGAAGCGGGAAATGCCGACGGTGTGTTTTGCCGCGACTACCGTGGCGTCAATGCCGATTCTCACGGCTCTGGTGGGCGGCACAGCGCCGCCTTCTCCCGCGGCTGTGCCGGGAAGCGGAAGCGAGGTGCCGCGCCCGTCGAAGGCGGAGCGTTCATGGGTGGTACCTACCTCTCGGACGGGTGCACGCGCAAGCACGGCGCATAGCTTTCTTCCAGGGCCCGGCGAATTGCCCCGCCGGCCCAGCCGCGATAAGAGGCGCGCGATGCCCGCGCGTGTCGGCGCGGAGGCGGAGGTCGGATGCCCCAGGCGTGCTAGAGACGGACATGGGAAGCTCGCGACATAGCAACTGGCTTTTCTTGCCAGAGGCGCGCTGAGCGCTAGAGCCCGATGGGCGGAACGGCGAACCGCCGGCTGGTTCGGCTGCTCGCGCGCTTTTCGGACGCGCGCGTCCTGGTGGTCGGCGATCTCATGCTCGACCACTTCGTCTGGGGCCGGGTGGAGCGGATCTCCCCCGAGGCGCCGGTGCCTGTGGTCCAGGTCACGCGCGAGAGCTTCTGCCTGGGCGGTGCGGCCAACGCGGTGCAAAACATCCGGGCGCTGGGCGGGCAGGCGACAGCTTGTGGAGTCGTGGGGCGCGATCCGGCGGGACGCATGGTTCTGCGTCTCCTTCGCGAGGTCGGAGCTAGTACCGAAGGGGTGGTCGTCGGCGCAATGGCGGTGACGACGCGCAAGACGCGGATCATCGCCCACAACCAGCAGGTCGTGCGGCTCGACCGGGAGAACCCGGATGCGTCCGCAGCCGCAGCTCCGCGGCTCGTGTCGTTCTTGCGGCGCGGTGCCGAGAAGTTTTCCACCGTGATCCTGTCGGATTACGGCAAGGGCGTGGTCGGTTCGGAACTGATCGGGTTGCTGGCGGAGCGGTGGGAGAAAGGCGCCTTGCGGCTCGTGGTGGATCCGAAGCGAGCGAACTTCCGCAATTACCGGGGTGCGACGCTGGTGACGCCGAACGAGCGCGAGGCGGCCGAGGCGAGCGGGATCGACGTTTCCGACGCAGCGGCCCTGCACGCGGCCGGCGAGCGGTTGCTCGAACAGTGGCGGGCCGAAGCCGTGCTGGTGACGCGGGGAGAACAGGGGATGAGCCTCTTCGTTCGGGGGCGGCCGCCGCGCCACTTTCCGACGCGGGCGCGCGAGGTCTACGACGTCACGGGCGCTGGCGACACGGTAGCCGCGGTTTGCGCGCTGGCTCTCGGTGCAGGCGCGGATTTGGAGGACGCGGCAGTTCTCGCAAACCTCGCGGCGGGAATCGTGGTGGGAAAGGTCGGAACGGCGGTGGTGTCGGCGGCGGAACTGCGGGCGGCGCTGCAGTCCAGCTCGCGGGGTTCGGCGCGCGTACCCGGCCGCCCTCGCCGGAGTGCTTTCGAAACCCGAGGAGCATACAGGTCATGAAAAGCATGACGGGATACGGGCAAGCGGGGATCCGATACGGGGCGATGGCGTGGAGCGCCGAGGTGCGCAGCGTGAACCACCGGTTCCTCGACGTCCGGGTCAACGTGCCGCGAGACTTCGCAGCGTGGGAAGCGGAGTTGCGCGCGCTCGTGCAGAGTCGAGCGTCGCGCGGCAGGGTCGAAGTCTCCGTGGCCCTGGGAGCCGAGGGGAAGCGCGTCGCCGTCGAGGCCGACGTCGCTGCCGCGCGCGCCTATGCCGCCGCCTGGCGCCGGCTGCAGCGCGCCACCGGCTTGCCAGGAAGGGTCGACATCGGGTTCTTGCAAGGACGGCCCGAGGTATTTCGCATTGTCGAGGCACGCCCTGACGCGGGGGCGTCGCTGCCCGCGGTGCGCCGCGCGCTCGAGCGCGCGCTTTCTGCGTGGGACCGGGAGCGGCGGCGGGAAGGCCGGGTTCTTGCCCGAGACATGGCAACGCGGGTGCGCCGGTTGCGGCGCTTGCAGCGAGCGATGGCGCGGCGCGCGGAGAAGATGCCGGCAGCGCTCGCGCAG
>JBBIUR010000178.1:0-8215 GCA_037440145.1 Myxococcales bacterium
TACTTCACCGCTGCCGAGTCCTACACCACTGCCGATCTCTCGACCGCGCGCGGGTTCGACTTCCTCCCGGTGCGACTCAGGGGCGAGCCGCGGCTGGGGCTGCTTTCTCTGCTCTCTGTGATTCCTGGGGTTCCTCCCAGGGTCCACGGGGAATCCCCACCGACCCCTCCTCCCGAACAGATCTTCCTCGCCTGAAATTCCAATAACCGAGAACGGCGAGGGGCGCTCGCGCGGCACTTCCGTGCCCGCGTGTGCTTGCCGCCTGTTTCTGAAACAGGAGGAGATTCGATGCGTAAGGCAGTGGTGTGCTTTTTCTTCACGGTTGCCGTATGTGTGCCCGACAGGGCTCTTCCTCACGGCCGCGTCGGCAAGCGGAGCTTCATCGAGCCTTTTGTGACCGAAGACGCGAATCCGAAGGACGAGTTCGTGCTGGCCAAACCCTTCCGCTTCGACCGGCCGGGCGGGAGCGGTTTCTCGCTGGGCTTCGCTCTGGAAAAGCGGCTTTCGACTGCGACCAGCGTGGGCCTCGAGGCAGCGTGGCTCGACTTGCAAGCGCCCCCTGAGGCGGGCGAGCACTCGGAGGCAGGTCTCGCCGCCCACTCCGGAGCAGCGGCGTCGCGCGGGGCGGGCGGAAACGGGTTTTCGAACCTGGCTCTCCGTTTCAAGTACGCTCCGGTTCGCAATGCCGAGCGCGAGACCGTGCTTTCCTTCGCGCTTGAGGTCCAGGTCCCGACGGGAGACGAAGAGGTGGGAAGCGCGTCTCACGTTGTCCTGGAGCCGGCGCTTTTGCTCGCCCGAGGCTTGGGAGACCTCCCCGGTGCGCTTTGGTTTCTCCGGCCGCTCGCGCTCATGGGCGACCTGGCGCTGGAAGTTCCCGTGAGTCGCCGTGAGGAAGAGGACATGCTCGGGTACGATGTGCTTTGCTTTTATAGTTTGCCGTATCTACGCGAGGCCGGCGGGGTACCGCTGCCGCGGTTGCTCGATCGGCTTCTTCCGGTGGCGGAGTTTCACTTCGAGACGGGTCTGCAAGGTGCCGGCCGCGGCACGGCGGTGCGGACGACGGCGGGGATCGTCTATCTCAACAGCTACGCCGAGCTCGGGGCAGGGGTGCAGTTGCCTCTGGACGATACTGCGCGGGACGAGTTCGACTGGGCGCTCGTCGGGATCGTCGACGTTTTCTACGACGACCTGGTACCCGGGATCGGCAAGTGGCTGCCGTTCGAATGAGGGAAGGGAGGGACGCGCTCTGCCGCGTCCCTCCCTTTGGCCAAAACGAGCGCGTTCGCTTGATGCCGGTCACGGACGGCCGGCATTGACGGCCCAGCATAATCCCCGGTGCAGGAAGAGCTGGCCTGCCGCGGCTCTGCGCCGGGAGAAAAATGTCCCGCTCGGCGCGGTTCAGTCATTCAAAGAGCCGCTCTCGTTCGGCGAGCTGAGAGAACTCCAGCACTTGCCGGCCCGCTCCCCGCGCGAGCGGGTGCGCGAAGGTGAGGGGGAATCCATAAGGGCAAAACTCGGCCTGCAGAGCCCGGACGACGGCATCCTCTGGGTGCTGGCCAAGGACCCGATTTTGATAGAGCGCGCCATCGCTGTCAGGCGGTCATGCGAGGGCCGCCGAAAGAAATCCTCGAACTGCTCGGCTGAGCCCGGCTTCGAGCGGTGGCGAAAGGCGCGCAGAGCCAGCGCTACCCGGTTGGGAAGGCCGGCGCGAGTGTGCTCCCAGGAACGCCTAGTTGCCCAGATTCTTCGGGACCTGGCGTGGCAGTATGCGCGATGGCTCGAATTGTGTCTCGGCGACCGTCTCGTATCTGCTGGGCGAGCGGATCCCGATTGTCCGAACCCCGATCCCGGAAGCCCATGCGTTGCTCCCCCAGCGTGCATGTGGCGAAAGCGTGTGCTATAGGGAACCAAAATGAGTTTCGCTCGGGGCATGCGGAGCGCTGCGGTTCTCGCGGTGGCTGCGCTGGTGGTTGGCGGCGCAGCCGGCAGCGTGCCGTGCCTGGCGGCCGCCTTCTTCTCCCGCCTGTGCCATCCACACGGTCAGGCCGCCGGAACGATGCACGGTCACGCGCATGCTGCGGGACGTGTTGCCCGCGCTGCGGCGGCGGAGCACCGGCATGTTCCCCGCGGCATCGCGAGCGCGTCTGGCATCGACTGCGCGATGGCGCCGAGCCGCAGCGGCGGACACGCGGCGGAGCGGCGTGGCCGCGCAGTGCGCCCCGGAGGGCACGGTGCCCACCAGGCAGCCTGCCTCGAGGCTGTAGCGCGCAGCTGCTGCGAGGGCGGGGGCATCTGCCACGTCAGGGCCGTTTCGCTCACCCAACCGTCCGCTGTGCCCTTCGCGATTGCGGCCCTCTCGGTGCGGAGCCATCCCCTTCCGGTGCTGCCGCCCGAGCGGCGTGCCGAGGCGTTTACGGCCGGCGTTACCGCACCCGGGCCCCCCACGTACCTTCGCAACGCCTCCCTCCTGATTTGATCTTTCGCGCCCTTCTCAGGCAGAGGGTAGCGGCAAGGGAGTCGTGTTCCTGGCGACGTCCGCCGCCGCGTACAGGCGCGTCAGGCCAACAGCGGGCATAGCGCGCCGGGGTAAACCTTTGGGAGGCAGTATGCGGGAACGCATCACGCTGGCGACATTCGCGGGCGCCATCTGCATTTGGGCATTATCCAGCGCAGCCGATGACGGTGGCAGCCAAAACGCCGATTTCACGAACACGGTCGATCTGGCGCGCCTGCGCGCCTACGCGCGCGCCAATAATCCCGAGATCCGGGCGATGGAACAGCGCTGGCGCGCCGCACAGGCGCGGCCCTCGCAGGAAGGGACGCTGCCGGATCCCATGTTCAACGCCGCGTACCACAACGAGGGGTTCGACCGATTTCGCCAGGGTTCGAGCGATTTTGCCTGGCTGCGCTTCGGGGCGGAGCAGGAAATTCCGTTTCCAGGGAAACTTTCGCTCAAAGCGACCGCGGCTGCGCGCGAGGCAGATCGCGAGGAAGCGCTGTACCGCGCCACGGTGTTGAGCGTGCTCGCCCGCCTGCGGCTTGCTTACGACGAGTATTTTCTGGCCCACCGATCCCTCGAGATCTTGCGGCAGAACAAGAACCTCCTCGATGCGCTCGCGCGGGCTGCCGAGGCGCGCTACGAGACCGGCCAGGGGCTGCAGCAAGATGTCGCGCGGGCTCAGGTAGAGCTCTCCATTCTCGACGGCCGGCTCACCACCGCGGAGCAAGCCCGCCAGAGTGCTGTAGCGACGGTCAATGCCATTCTCAACCGCCCCCCTCAGGCGCCCCTCGGTGTCCCCGCCCCCATAGAGAAGCGGCCCTTGGCGTACACCCTCGAGCAACTCAGCGACCTTGCCACGGCGCAGGCCCCGCCGCTGCAGGCCGCTGCCTTCGAGGTAGCGCGCGCCGAGGCGAACCTCGACCTCGCCAAGCGCCAGTACTACCCCGATTTCGTCGTGCGCGCCGACTACATGAACAAGGCAGCCCTCATGCCCGAGTGGGAGGTGGGCCTGGGGGTTCGCCTCCCGCTCTACTTCGCGCGCAAACAGGCCTACGGTGTGCGGGAGGCCGCCGCTGGCGTGCAGGAAGCGCTCGCCAATCGCCAGCGGACCAGCCAGGAGATCCTCGCACTCCTGAAAGACTGGTACGCGCGTGCCACCAGTGCCGAGCGCCTGGTGGCGCTGTACGGTGCCGTGATCGGCCCGCAAGCCGAGGTCGCGCTCGAATCGGCGTTGGCAGCCTACCAGGTGGGCAAGGTGGATTTCCTTACGGTGCTGAACAACTTCACCGTCGTGAACGAGTATCGGATACGCTACGTCGAGGAGCTGGCGAACTTCGACAAGGCCTTGGCGATGCTCGAACAAGCCGCCGGCATTTGGCCGGAAGATCTGGAAGGAGGACACACCCGATGACCCGCACGAGCAAGGCGATCCTCGGGGCCGCCTTGGCCGTCGCTCTGATGGCTGGCCTTGCGGCGTACGTGGTGCAACGCGCAAATCCACCCGCAGCGCAGCCGGCCGCGGCGGCGCCAGCCAAGGCCCCGCGCTACCACTGTCCCATGCACCCGACAATGGTGTCGGATCGTCCCGGCGATTGCCCGATCTGCGGCATGCGGATGGTGCCCATCGAAGAGACGGAGCAAGAAGAGGGCAGAGCGACACAGGCGGCCGGCGAGTCTACCTCGGAGGGACACGCGCCGCATCCCGCTGCGGCCCCGGCCGGCAGAAAGAAAATCATCTACCGCTCGACGATGAGCCCTTCCGAAGTCTCAGACCGGCCGGGCAAGGACTCGATGGGGATGGAGATGGTCCCCGAGGAGGTGGAGGAAGCTCCCGCGGGAGGCGCTGCCCCAGCAGTGGAGGGGCGGGTGGCGGTGAAAATCTCTGCCGCCAAGCGCCAGCTCATCGGCGTGCAGACCACAGCCGTGGAGCAAGCGCCGTTCGCGTACACGATTCGCACCGTGGGCCGGGTGACTTACGACGAGACGCGATTGCGCACGGTGTTCACGAAGATCTCCGGCTGGGTGGAACGGCTCTACGCCAACACGACCGGGCAACTAGTCCAGGAGGGCGAGCCGCTGCTGTCCATCTACAGTCCGGAGCTTGTCTCCTCCGCCCAGGAGTACCTCCTCGCGCTCCGCGCGCGCGAGCGGCTCGCGGCTACCGACCTAGCCGGGGACAGCGGCGATCGCCTCCTCGAAAGTGCCCGCCGGCGCTTGCTCCTGTTCGACCTCACACCGCGGCAGATCGCGGCCTTGCGGGAAACCGGTGTGGCCCCGACGACCGTCACGCTGCACGCCCCGACCACTGGCCACATCATCCGGCGCCACGTGACCGAAGGGGATCGCATCGAGCCCGGGACGAAGTTGCTCGAGATCGCCGAGCTGAGCCGGGTATGGGTCCTGGCTGACATATACGAGTATGAACTGCCCTTCGCTCACCTCGGGCAAGCCGCGACCATGACCCTATCGTACCTGCCGGGACGCACCTTCGAGGGCCGCATCACGTTCGTCTATCCCTTCCTTTCAGAATCGACCCGCACGGTGAAAGTGCGCCTCGAGTTCCCGAATCCCGACTTCACGCTGCGGCCCGAAATGTATGCCCAGGTCGAGATTCGCGCCGACCTCGGGGAGCGCCTCTCGGTGCCCGAAAGCGCGGTGATCACGACGGGCACGCGCGATCTCGTGTTCGTCGAGCGTGGCGATGGCACCTTCGAGCCGCGCGAAGTGCAGCTCGGCATCCGGCTCCCGGATCGGTTCGAGGTCCGCGCGGGGCTGAGCCTGGGAGAGCGGGTCGTCACTTCCGGGAACTTCTTCGTGGACTCCGAATCCAAGCTCAGGGCTGCACTGGCCGCTGCCGGAAGCGCGCCGGGGGCCGCCGCCCACGAGCGTGGGCACTGACCGGGAGGGGCGGCTATGGTCGAGCGTATCATCGACTTCTCCGCGCACAACAAGTTTCTCGTGCTCATTTTGACTGCCGTGGCGATTGCGGGGGCGCTGTACGCCGTGCGCCATGTGCCCCTGGATGCGCTGCCGGACCTTTCCGATACTCAGGTCATCGTGTACTCGCGCTGGGAGCGCAGCCCCGACATCATCGAAGACCAAGTCACGTACCCGATCGTCACTGCCCTGCTCGGGGCGCCCAAGGTAAAGGCCATCCGCGGCTTTTCCGACTTCGGCTTTTCCTATGTCTACGTCATCTTTCAGGACGGCACCGACATTTACTGGGCGCGGAGCCGCACGCTCGAATACCTCAGCAAGATTCTCCCGCGGCTCCCGGAGGGCGTGCAGACCGAACTCGGCCCCGACGCCACCGGGGTGGGTTGGGTGTTCCAGTACGCTCTGGTCGACAAATCCGGCACGCACGGCCTCGCGGAGCTGCGCACCTTCCAGGATTGGTACTTGCGCTACTGGCTGCAGAGCGTGCCCGGGGTCGCTGAAGTCGCCTCCATTGGCGGGTTCCAGAAACAGTACCAGGTAAATCTGAGCCCTCAGGCTCTGCTCGCCTACAACCTGCCTCTGCAACAGGTAGCCGAGGCCATCCGCCAGGGGAACAATGATGTGGGGGGGCGGCTCGTGGAGTTCGCGGGCGCGGAGTACATGGTGCGCGGGCGCGGGTACGCCCGGTCGACGCGGGACATCGAGGATATTGTGGTCGGCGAGGACAGGAACGGCACGCCCATCCGCGTGCGCGAGCTCGGGCGCGTGGCGCTCGGGCCCGACATTCGGCGCGGCGTGGTGGACCTCGACGGGCATGGGGACACTGTGGGCGGCATTGTCGTCATGCGCCACGGCGAGAATGCGCTCAACGTCATCGAGCGCGTGAAGGCTAGGCTCGCCGAGGTGCGCCCGTCCCTGCCCGCGGGCGTCGAGGTGGTGACCACGTACGACCGTTCCGAGCTGATCCGGCAGTCCATCGACAACCTCAAAGAAGAGTTGGTGATGGAGATGGTCATCGTCAGTGCGGTCATTCTGCTGTTCCTCTGGCACATTCCGTCCGCGATCATCCCCATCGTCACGATCCCGGTATCGGTGTTCCTCGCTTTCATCCCGATGTACGCCATGGGCGTGACTTCCAATATTATGTCCCTCGCGGGCATCGCGATCTCGATCGGGGTGCTCGTCGACGGCGCGATCGTCGAGGTGGAGAACGCGTACAAGAAGCTGCAGCTCTGGTTGGCAGGCGGCCGCCAGGGCGACTTCCACGCCGTACGTCTGCGGGCGCTCAAGGAAGTTGGGCCCTCGGTGTTCTTCTCGCTCCTCGTCATTGCCGTGGCGTTCATGCCTGTGTTCTCCTTGGTCGACCAGGAGGGCCGCCTTTTCAAGCCGCTCGCTTACACGAAGAACCTTGCGATGGCCATCGCGTCGATCTTGGCGATCACACTCGATCCGGCCATGCGGATGTTGTTTGCGCGGATGGACCCGATCCCGTTGCGTCCCCGCTGGCTCGGGTGGATCGTCAACCAGATCCTCGTGGGCACTTACTATCCGGAGGAGCGGCACCCGGTGAGCCGGGTGCTCTTTCGCCTGTACGAGCCCGCCTGCGGCCTGGTGCTGCGCTTCCCCAAGGCGACGATCGGGGCGGCCCTCCTCGTGATGGCTACGGCCGTGCCCGTTTACTATCGCCTCGGGTCGGAGTTCATGCCCCCGCTGTACGAGGGCACGCTGCTGTACATGCCGACGACGCTGCCGGGGCTTTCGGTCACCGAGGCCCAGCGGCTCTTGCAAACGATGGATGCCCTCATCGCCCAGGTGCCCGAAGTGGAGCGCGTTTTCGGCAAGGCCGGGCGAGCGGAGACCTCCACCGACCCGGCGCCGTTTTCGATGATCGAGACCACGATCATGCTCAAGCCGATGGACCAGTGGCGGCGCATCCCGCGCTTTTACTCCCGGTGGCCGGAGTGGCTGCAAGCGCCTTTGCGGCATGTCTGGTACGATCGCATCACAAAGGAGGACCTCATCGCCGAACTCGACCAGAAGCTGCGCTTCCGGGGTGTGACCAACGCGTGGACGATGCCGATCAAGGCGCGCATCGACATGCTCACCACCGGCGTGCGCACGCCGATTGGGATCAAGATTTACGGCAGCGATCTCATGGTCATCGAGCGTATCGGTGCCCAAATCGAAGCGGTGTTGCGCGACCTGCCCGGCACGCGCAGCATTTACGCGGAGCGCACGGGAGGGGGCTTTTTCCTCGATTTTGTCCTCCGGCGCGATCAACTGGCCCGCTACGGCCTTACCGTGCAGGAGGCCGAGATGGTGATCCAGAGTGCCATCGGTGGCGAGGTGGTGACCCGCACCATTGAAGGCCGCGAGCGGTATACGGTGAACGTGCGCTACGCTCGGGAAGAGCGCGACAGCCTCGACCGCCTGCAGCGGGTGCTGGTGCCGGGGATGAACGGGGCGCAGATTCCCCTTGCCCAGCTCGCCGAGATCCGCATGGTCTCAGGGCCCGCCATGATTCGCGACGAGAACGGGATGCTGGCCGGGTACCTGTACGTCGATCTCGCCGGCCGCGACATCGGCAGCTACGTCGAAGAGGCAAAGCGGCGCGTCGCGGAACGCGTGCCGCTTCCAGCGGGCTATGCGCTCCAGTGGAGCGGGCAATACGAGAACATGCTGCGTGTGCGGGAGCGGCTGAAGGTCGTCGTGCCGATCACGATTTTCTTGATTTTCGTTCTTCTCTACATGAACACGCGCTCGGGCGTGAAGGCGACC
>JBBIUR010000179.1:0-8169 GCA_037440145.1 Myxococcales bacterium
CGCCGCTTCGGCTTCGATGCCGCCGACGCCCCAGCCCAGAACCCCGAGGCCGTTGATCATCGTGGTATGGCTGTCGGTACCGAGCACCGTGTCTGGATACGCCAGCGGCTTTTCGCCGCCAGCAGCCGTGCTGACCACCGTTGCCAGGTATTCCAGGTTGACTTGGTGGCAGATGCCAGTTCCGGGCGGGACGACGCGGAAGTTCTGGAAGGCGCTCTGTCCCCAGCGGAGAAAGACGTACCGCTCGTGGTTCCGCTCGAACTCCTTGCGGACGTTGGTTCGGAAGGCCGCAGGGGAGCCGAATGCGTCGACGGTGACGGAATGATCGATCACCAGGTCCACGGGCAGTATCGGCTTGATCTTGCGCGGGTCTCCCCCCGTGCGCTGTACCGCGTCGCGCATAGCGGCCAGGTCGACCACGGCGGGCACGCCGGTGAAATCCTGCATGAGCGCGCGCGCCGGGAGGAAAGCGATCTCGTGCTCGGAATGCCGCTGGTCCAGCCACGCGCGCAGGCGCTCGATGTCCGCGGCGCGCACGGTCGTGCCGTCTTCGCGGCGCAGAAGGTTTTCCAGGAGAATCTTGAGGCACGCCGGCAGCCGGCTTACGTCGCCCAGGCCACCCGCGCTCGCAGCGGCGAGGCTGAAGAATTCGTATTCCCGAGCGCCAGCGCGGAGCAAGCGCCGGGAGCGGAAGCTGTCGAGAATAGGTGCTGCCATCGCATCGAACCTCCTTCGGAAAAGAGCGGAGTGCCCGTGCCCGAGCTCTCCGCAGTCCGGGACTCGATCATAGGCGGAGCGGGCGTCGTGTCCAGCACGGCCCGCGGCCTGCGAACAGCGCGGCGGGCGCAGCGCCGAGGCTCTCCCGGCTCAGCAGCGGGCTCCGAGCTCGCTTCCTCGCGCCAGATTGCGTGCCAAGCCGCGCAACGCGCGGCGGAAGACCGCGGCGATCAGAATCCTGAGCGCCCAACCCGTGCCTGGAACGCCTGGGCGGAACCTGCAACTCCAGTCGACGATCGTTCCCCCCGGGCACGGCTCGAACAGCACTTCGCCTTGGTGGTCGCGGATCGGAAGGGGGCCGCCCACGAGGCGGTAAGTCATCCGCCGCGGAGGCTCGAAGGCGGCCACTTCTTCGTAGACCGCGATGCCCGCATTGGCGATTCTGCGCACGCATCCGGTGCCGTGCGGATGCGGCGAGCCCGAGCGCCACAGCTCGACGCGCCCCAATCCGGCCCATTCGTTCCAGGAGACGGGATCCGTATACCGCGCCCAAACCTGCTCCGCGGGCGCCGGAATCAGCCGGCAGACCCGGACCTGGCAAATCCTCCGGCGTCGCCCGGCCGCCATTGCCAGATCAATCGTAATACTCGAGGCCCAGGTGCGTGATCAGCTCCTCGCCCCGCAAGTAGCGCAGCGTGTTCTTCAACTTCATCAGTTGGATGAAAAGGTCGTGCTCCGGGTAGAGGCCGGGCGCGGTCATCGGACTCTTGAAAAAGAACGATAGCCACTCTTGGATGCCGCTCATTCCGGCGCGCGCGGCTAGGTCGAGGAAAAGCGCGAGGTCGAGGACGAGCGGGGCCGCCAGGATCGAATCGCGGCAGAGAAAATTGACCTTGATCTGCATCGGGTAGCCGAGCCACCCAAAAATGTCGAGGTTGTCCCAAGCTTCCTTGTTATCCCCCCGAGGCGGGTAATAGTTGATGTCCACCTTGTGGTAGTAGCTCCCGTACAGCTCCGGGTAGAGTTGCGGCTGCAGGATCCAATCGAGGACGCCCCTTTTGCTGACTTCTTTCGTGCGGAACGATTCCGGTTCGTCCAGCACCTCCCCGTCCCGGTTGCCGAGAATATTGGTGGAAAACCAACCCGTCAGGCCCAATAGCCTGGCTTTTAGCCCAGGTGCGAGAATCGTCTTGAGCAGGGTCTGCCCCGTCTTGAAATCCTTGCCGGCGATGGGGACCCGCTTTTCGCGGGCCAGCTCGTGCATGGCCGGGATATCCACGGTGAGGTTCGGCGCCCCGTTGGCGAAGGGGATGCCGGCGCGAAGGGCAGCGTACGCGTAGAGCATCGAAGGTGCGATGGCGTCGTCGTCCCGGTCGAGGGCGTCTTCGAAAGCGGCGAGCGAGCCGTGCGCGGGCTGGGGTTCCAGGTACGTTTCGGTGGACCCGCACCATACCATCACCAGCCGTTCCGACCGTTGCTCGCGCCGGAAGCGCTCGATGTCTTCGGCCAGTTGCTCGGCCAGCTCGCGCCTGTGACGCGCGCGCTTGACGTGCGGCCCGCGCAAGCGGCGCACGAACCGCTGGTCGAAGGCAGCGGGCATGGGCCGAATGGCCTGGAGATCCTCTTTCAGGGCCTCCAGCAGCTCCGGATGGAGTACGCCGGCCTTACGGGCGGCCTCGTAGGCGTCGTCAGGGAAGATGTCCCACGTCCCGAACACCAGATCGTCCAGAGAAGCCAGGGGTACGAAATCCGCGATTCGCGGCGTGCGGTTTTCGGTGCGCTTTCCCAGTCGGATCGGTCCGAGTTGCGTCAGCGATCCAATGGGCCGCGCCAGGCCGCGGCGCACTGCGAGCACGCCCGCGATCAACGTCGTGGCCACTGCTCCCAAGCCCGGAAGCAGTACACCCAACTTCCCGCGCGCCGGCTCGATTTCTACCCCCGGCTGAACCATCGTCCCGTTCTTACCCGATTCCCTGCATTTCATCTACGGGGACGTAGTTTCACCGAGAGGGACGTAGTTTCATGATCCGGCGCGCCGACCGCGCTTTCGATGGGACTTCCGGCTGTGGGAGGTGTGCTCTCACAGAGGATTGGCCCTGCTGTCGCTGCTCGCCCCATTTGGCCGCGCCATGAAACTACGTCCCTCTCGGTGAAACTGGGTCAAGAATGGGTTGGTAAGCCGGGTGCGGTCGCGGGCCTCTTCCAACAGGCGTTGCAACTTTACTACAATCGCGTTCGCCGCGAAGGCGGAGCGGAGGGTCGCGTTGCAAGCCCAGACGTGTCGGACGGAGGCCGAGCTGAATCTCCTTCTCGAGGCGGAGCGGGCCGGCGGGCGGGCGCTACGGGACCTCGCGGTGCTAGCCTGCTCGGCGGAGCTGCGGCATCTGCTGAAGAAGGTCGCGCACGCCGAGGGCTATTACGCGCGGGAGCTCGCCGCTCAAGTCCGGCGGCTAGGCGGAAACCCTTCGAGCGGGATTGGGGACTTTGTCGAGAAGGTTGCGGCGGTCCCCGAGCTTGGGGGTAAGCTCGAGCTTCTGAACCGCGGACAGCGCTGGGTGATCCGCAAGATCGAGGCACTCCTCCCGTCGGTGGCCGACGCGGAGCTGCGCGGGTTTCTGCGGGTCATGGCGGACGGACACCGGGCGAACATCCAGGCCGTCGAAGCGGCGCTCGCGGAGGGCAAGGCGGTTTCATCGAGAGGGACGTAGTTTCATAGTTTCATGGCGCGGCATGCCGACCGCCCTCCCAATGGGGTTTCCCCCTCCGCGAGTTTACTCCCACGGAGGCTTGGCTGGGTTGCTGCTGCGCGCACCCTGTGGCCCAACAGGTTTCCGGGCGTCATGAAACTACGTCCCTCTGGATGAAACTAGTTGCAGGCGGTCGTTCCCGCCAGGAGCGCGCATTGCGGCAGCGAAGGGTGGGAAGGCTCCGAAAAAGCTGGGTGACGGTCGGCGTACTCGCGCCGGTCGTGGGCGCGGTTCTGTACTCAACTTTCCGCGCAAGCCGTTACGAATGCCGGGCCTGTGTCGCTTTTGGGGGCGAGACGGTATGCCGGGCCGTCAGCGGGGCCACGCGGGAAGAAGCGCTTCGGGGCGCAGTCGAAAACGCGTGCGCGTTCCTGGCAAGCGGGATCTCGGCGCGGACCCGATGCGCGCAGAGCGATCCCGAAGCAGTGGACTGCAAGCCCGTGAGGGAATAAAGCCGGCGGCCCGCCGCCCGCCGGGCCCTACGCAGGAATTTGCCGGAAATAGTGAGTGCGGTAGAAGCGAAGCTCCTCGATCGACTCCCGGATGTCGTCGAGGGCCAGGTGGGCGTGTTTTTTCTCCGGTGGCTGTGGCCCCTCTGGGTACCACCGGCGCACCAGCTCTTTCAACGTACTCACATCGACGTTCCGGTAATGAAAATACGCCTCCAGTGCGGGCATGTGGCGGGCAAGGAAGCGCCGGTCCTGCCAAATCGAGTTTCCACACAGAGGCGATGCGTTGCGAGCGCAATGACGCTGCACGAATTCGAGGGTGACCGTTTCCGCCTCGGCGATCGTGACGGTGGAGGTTTTCACGCGCTCGAGCAGCCCGGAGGCCAAATGGTGCTGGCGGTTCCACTCATCCATCTTTTCAAGTATTTCGGGGCCATGATGGATGGCCAGAACCGGGCCCTCGGCAATCACGTCGAGTTCGTTGTTGGTGACGACCGTCGCGATCTCCAAGATCGTGTCCCGGTCGGGATCGAGGCCCGTCATTTCTAGGTCGATCCACACCAGGTTTCCGTCGGATCGGTTCATGGATTTCGTCTAGCATGGGCGCCCGAAGAGGACGAGGACCGGGGAGGTCGTCAGCTCCGGCGTCGGGGCTCGGCTGGTCCTGGCGTGAGACCTCCAGACGGCTGCCCGCGCCAAGCGGCGAGCAGCGCGGATCCGCAGAGCGCGGCTTCTCCGAAGCCAGGCGGCGCGGTGGGATCGGCGAGCGGAGGCGGAAGCAGGCGGCCACCGGTGTCCCCATCTTCCACCGCCTGGTGTACCGCGTCGTACGCCGTGTCCCGCGCGGAAAGGTTGTGACCTACGGTCAGGTGGCGGCGATCTTGGGCCAACCGCGAGCGGCGCGCGCGGTCGGCCAAGCCCTCCGCATGCTGCCAGCTCCGTTGCTTCCGGTGGTCCCGTGGCAACGCGTGATCAATGCGGCCGGGGGGATCAGTATCCGGGGCGATAGCTCCCGGGCGATCTTGCAACGGCATCTGCTCGAAGCGGAAAGTTTGCGGTTCGATGGCAGAGGCAGAATCGATCTGAGGAAAAACCGCTGGGAGGGACCCGCGCGGGAGTGGGCGACAAGACTGAGGCGAGAGTTGTGAGCCCGGGCGCTTGCCGCCGGGGGCCCCGCCGCTGCATTGCGGCATCCCCGCTTCGGTAGAATTTCCGGCCGGGGCCGCGGCAGGAACAGGAGGAGCGATGCGACTCGGTTTGATGTTGGGTTACTGGATGATGGGTCCCGAAGACCCCATCGACCTCGTTCTCGAAGCAGAGCGGCTGGGATTCGATTCGGTCTGGACCGCGGAGGCGTATGGATCCGACTGCTTTTCTCCCTTGTGCTGGATTGGTGCGCGCACGAGCAAGATCAAGCTCGGCACGGCGGTGATGCAAATTTCGGCGCGGACCCCTGCGTGTGCAGCCATGACGGCTGCCACGATCGATCACCTCTCGGGCGGGCGGCTCATCCTCGGGATCGGCGTCTCGGGCCCGCAGGTGGTCGAGGGCTGGTACGGGCAGCCGTTCCCGAAGCCTCTCGGCCGGACCCGAGAATTCATCACTCTCTTCCGCGCGATCCTCCGCCGCGAAGGTCCGGTGGTGTTTCGCGGCGAGCATTACCAGTTACCCTACCCGGGGGGCACAGGCCTCGGGAAATCTTTGAAGCTCATTATGCGGCCACTGCGGCCGTCGATCCCGATTTACATCGGCGCGGAGGGGCCGAAAAACGTGGCCCTCGCTGTCGAGATCGCCGACGGCTGGCTGCCCCTCTTCGTGTCTCCGTACCGCATGCACATCTATCGCGAAGTGCTGGAAAATCGCCGGCCCGGTTTCGAGATCGCCGCCACGGTCCAGGTAGTGATCGATTCTGACGTGCGGCAGGCCCTTTTGCCCGTGAAAATGATGCTCGCCTTTTACCTCGGCGGTATGGGAGCGCGAAACAAAAACTTTCACTTCAACCTCGTCGAGAGGATGGGGTTTGGCGACGCCGTGCGCCGCGTCCAAGACCTCTTCCTCTCTGGCCAGCGCGCCGAGGCCATCGAGGCTGTGCCGGATGCTCTGGCGGACGAAATCGCTCTGGTGGGCCCACCCGAGCGCATTCGCGACCGGCTTCAGGCCTGGCGAGAGACGCCCGTTACGACCCTCATCGCGGGCACCCGCGACCCGCGCGTTCTGCGCCTTCTCGCCGCGGCGATTCTATGACGAGCCCCGCCTCGCTGCGCCCAAAGCGAGCGCGGGCTGCGCGACGAGGGGAAGGCCAAGACAGTGCCGCCGGCGCGAAGACCTCCGCGATGGGGCAACGATGCGCGGCGGCTGGTCCTCTCGCATCCCGCGGAAGTCGCCGTAGTGCTCGCCAGGATCGGGGCGGAGATAGAAGGGCCAGCGAAAAACCAGGGGCTTGCGGCTACGTCCCCGCGCCGAGAATCGAGATGGCGAGAAAAAAGCGCGCCGGGGGATCGAGGGTCGCCGGGCGCAGTCGCGGGCCGGCATGCCGAGCCCTTCGGCGCGCACGTGGCGGCCAGCAGGCCGCTGAGCAGCTGCGATGAGCACCGGGGCGAAGACGCCGGGGCACAAGCAGAGCCAAACTTGCGGTGAATGGAATCTCGGGAAGCAGTGCGAAAAGATGGTCGACTCGCGGGCGCGGGCGAGATTCCTCGTATCGAGCCGGAACGCGAGCGACTGGCACCGCGGAAATCTTCCACATCCGCTTCCGGTTTCGTAGATCCGCTCAGCATGCGCTGGCACGGGCCCGGGGGTTGGCCGGGATGGCGCCCAGGAGACCCCTTTTCTTCGGCAGCCCCTCGTCGGTGTTCCCGGCCGGCTCGTCGTCAGGACCTCGAAGACGACCCGAAGGGGCGACCGACGGCGGCTCTGGCCTGCGGGGGAGCTGCGCTGCCCGCTGCGCGCGCTGCCCTCCGCGAAGGGCGCGCAGGTCAACGTAACGGCCAGTGCCCTCGCGGCCCGGGCCCGGCAACTTTCCAGACCCGCGTGGGTGCTGCCCCAGAAGGGTCTTAGCGATGGCAAGCCCCCGAACACCGCGGCTGCCGCCGGCGGGAGTGTCGCCGCCCCGGCGATGGTGGCAGCGGCGTGCGAAGGCGCGCACGGGGTTCTCGGTGTCCGCGGCGAACGCACTGGGCGTTTTTGCCTTTCTGCTTCCGCGAACGCTCGAGGGGCCGAGACCGTTTGTCTTTTCCGGGCAAAGGAGATCCGTACGCGCCGTGCGCGTCGGGCGATGCTGTCTCGGCGCGGCCGGGATTGCCGGCTTGCAGGGACGTGGTCATGGGAGTAGGGAGGTGCCGATGGCCAGGATCGATTCGCTGATGGTAACGGAGATGGTGACTGCAGATCCCGCCGAGACGGTTGCGACTGTGGTGCGGCGGATGCGGGACAACGGGATCGGTGCCGTGTTGCTGCTGGAGGGAGACCGGCTCGCGGGCTTGTTTTCCGAACGCGATCTCGTCAACCGGGTGGTGGCGGAGGGGCGCGACGCGGAGCGGACGCGTGTCGGCGATGTGGCCACGCGGGAGGTGATCGCGGTCGACGCCGAGGCTCCGCTCCGAGAGGTACTGCAGCTATTTCGCGAGAAGAGGTTTCGCCACTTGCCGGTGGTGCGCGGCGGCAAGCCGGTGGGGATTCTCTCGATCCGCGACTTTCTCGATTACCTGGTGGAAGGTCTGGAGCGCTACATCGACGATTTGCGCTACAGGCACGACCTTGCGGAAGGGATCGATCCGTACGATCACATCGGTGGCTCGTACGGGCGGTGAGCGCTGGCGGGGTGGCATCGGGATTCCCCGGGGTGCAGGCCGTGGCTTTCGTCGTGGAAGTCTATTGGTCGTTCCGCAGCCCGTACTCGTATCTCGCCACGCCCCGCCTGGTGGCTTTACAGGAGCGGTACGAGTGCTCGTTCGAGGTGCGTCCGGTGCTTCCCCTCGCCGTTCGCGATCAGGAGTTCTTCGATCGAGTGCATCCGCTCTGGCCGAAGTACGTGCTGCGCGATGTCACGCGCTTGGCCGAGTACTATGGGATCGATTTTGGCTGGCCTCAGCCCGATCCGGTCGTGCTGGACTCCCGTACCGGCAAGGTCGCAGCCGAGCAGCCCCACATCTTTCGACTCACTCGCCTTGGCGTGGAGGCGCAGCTCCGCGGTCGCGGGCTCGCTTTCATCGCCGAGGTTTCGCGATTGATCTGGAGCGGCAAGGTAACGGGATGGC
>JBBIUR010000180.1:0-8152 GCA_037440145.1 Myxococcales bacterium
GGGAGTCCTTCGGGTTCCTCCGTCCTCGGATCAGACAGGTGGGCCCCGCTCGGTTCCGGAGGGCGCAGCCGATCGCGCGTTTCATCTTGGGGGACGTAGTTTCATTTTCCCGGCTACAAAATGGGCGCGGTGTTGATTCACGGCGCACAATACCGGAAGAAAGTGCAGGATCTCCCCGGCCGGCCAATCCTTTCCCCGCGCGCATTCCACTGCACACACAAGCAGCGGCTTCAAAAACCCTTGCCCCGGCGCGCGCAGCTCGAGGGGAACGCGCTCGCCAGGGAACGTGAAACTACGTCCCCCAAGATGAAACTAGGACGCCGGGGTTCATGATGCCTGCGGGGTCCAGGGCTGCTTTGGCGGCAGCGAGGGCGCGCCCGAAGCCTTCGGGCCGCTGGCGGCAGTACCAAGGCATGTGGTCG
Organism: Myxococcales bacterium; assembly: GCA_037440145.1. GTDB lineage: Bacteria > Desulfobacterota > Binatia > HRBIN30 > BPIQ01 > JBBIUR01. The sequence continues at coordinate 423 of JBBIUR010000180.1, forward strand.
CGGCCGACGGCATGGTGGTGCGTGATCGTGCCCCCAAGCTGGAGCACTGCTTCGGAGACGGCAGCCTTGATCTCGTCCCACTGTTCCAGCTCGCCGCCGGGCTTGCCCGGTGCGACAATCGTGTAGTACGGGGCGGGACCATCGGGATAGACGTGCGTGAACCGGCTGGTCACCGAGCCGCTGCCGCACACGCGCGTGATGGCCTCCCTCGCGGCCTGCACGATTCCCGCATGAAACGCCTCGAACCGATCCCACGTGATCGCCGTTTCGAAAGTTTCGTTGATCATGCCCATGGCCACCAGTGCGTCGCGCAAGTACGGAGCGCGCAGAAAAGCTTCTCGCCACGCACCCATCGCGCCCTCGCGCGCCTCGCTTTTGTCCGCGCGCGTCTTTCCGGCCCCGGGCGGCACCTGCCCACCGTGGTCGCGACAGCACTCGAGCGCGCGCTCCATCCACGGATCAAGCGGGTGATCTGCGGATTCGAATGCCAGCAAGAGAACCGCCTCCTGCCCCGTGCCTGCGCCGGCGAGCAGGGCCTCGCCCGCATCGAGCAAGCGGCAGTTCGAAGGGTACAAGCCCGTTTGGGCGATCGCCCGCACCGCCGCCACACCTGCCCGGAAGTCGGAGAAGCTCACGCTAGCGGAAGCCCGAAACCGCGGGCGGGCTTGCAGCCGCATCCACGCCTCGGTGATGATGCCTAGCGCGCCCTCCGAACCAATGAACAGGCGGTCCGGGCTCGGCCCGGCTCCGGAGCCGGGCAGGCGCCGCGATTCCACCACGCCGGTCGGCGTGATTACCCGTAGCGATTCCACGAAGTCGTCGATGTGCGTGTACAGGGTCGCGAAGTGCCCCGCAGACCGGGTCGCAATCCAGCCGCCCAGCGATGAGAATTCGAACGACTGCGGGTAGTGCCGCAGCGTCAGCCGATGTGGCCGCAATTGCTCCTCGAGGCGAGGCCCATACACCCCGGCCTGAATTCGCGCTGCGCGCGAGACGGGATCGATCTCGAGGACGCGGTCGAGGAAGCGAAGATCGATCGAGACGACGCCGCGAAACGAATCCGCAACTCGCGGCTCGACGCCTCCCACGACACTGGAGCCGCCGCCGTACGGAATTGCGGCTGCCCGCACGCGCTCGCACCAGTTCAGCAGGCGCACAATGTCTTCCTCGGTGCAAGGAAAGGCAACCACGTCGGGCGGGTGCGGATAATGGCGGCGGAAAGCCCGCACAATGTCGCGAAATCCTTTCCCGTAACTGTGCGCCGCGCGCTCCCAGGGCTCGCAGGAGCAAATTCTCTCCAGCTCGCTGGGCGGCGCGATGCGGGGCGCGCGCAGCGCCAGCTCCTCGATTCGGGGCGGCTCTTGGATCCGGATTTCGCGCACGCCGAAGCGCGCCTGAAGCAGGGCCGCGATCTGCTCTTGCTGCGCGCGATCGGGCCCCTCGCCCTCGTAGCCCCAGCCCCAGAACTTGCGTTTTCTCTCCTGCATCTGTGCCCCCTCGGATGCCCCGCGCTCGCTAGCGGAGCGCGTAGCGAGTCCCGGATTCGCCGTGCGCGCCGCTTTCAGCCCGAAAGTGGTCCGCGAGCACCCGTGCCACGCAACAGGTGAGATTCGTCGCGTAGTCGAGATGGAGGAATTCGTTCGGCCCGTGTGCGTTCGCGTGCGGGCCAAGAACACCCGTGACGAGGAACTGCGCTTGCGCAAACCTGCCCGCGAGCATCGCGAGAAACGGAATCGATCCGCCCTCGCCGACGTAGCAGGGCTCCTTGCCGAAAAAGTCCAGCGAGGCCTGGCGCACCGAGTCCGCAAGCCACGTCGCCATTGGCGGCGCGTTCCAGCCGGGAGCTCGGGGCCCGCTCGTAAAAGTCACCTGCGCGCCGTAAGGCGGTCGTTCTTGGAACAGGTGCTGCAGCACCCGCGCCGCTGCGCCGGCATCCGCGGTGGGCGGAAGGCGCAGCGAGAGGAGCACCGACGTCCAGGGCCGCAAGACGTTGCCCGCGCTCTGTGGCGGCGGCAAACCCGCAGCACCTGTAATCTCCAGTTGCGGCCGCCACGTGCGGTTCAGAAGCAGCTCCACGACGTCGTAACTGACCGGCTGCGTTCGGCCTGCGAGCGGGTAATCCTCGAACACGGCATTCCCGACGCCGCGGCTGCAGCTCGCGCCTGCTGCATGCGTTCTTCCGGCACCTGGACGTGCAGCTCCGGAGGCAGGATCTCCCCCGTGTCTTCGTCCTCCAGGCGGCTGAGAAGCTGCCGGAGCACGCGGAAGCTCGAGGGCACAACACCGCTTGCAGGGCCCGAGTGGACGCCCTCCGCCAGCACCTGGACCTTGAGCTCCCCCGATACGAGGCCCCGCAGGGACGTGGTCACCCAAAGCTGGTCGTAGTTGCCGCAGCCGGAGTCGAGGCAAACCACCAGGCTCGGCCGCCCGATGCGGTCTGCCAGGGCACCGATGTAGTACGGGAGGTCGATGCTGCCGCTCTCCTCGGACGCCTCGATCAGCACCACGCAGCGGGGCACGGGCACGCCTTGCTCTTGCAGTGCTTTGATCGCCGTGATCGCCGCAAAGACCGCGTAGCCGTCGTCGGCGCCTCCCCGCCCGTAAAGTTTTCCGCCCTCGACCACTGGTTTCCAGGGGCCCAGCCCCTCGCGCCAGCCTTCCATTGGCGGCTGCTTGTCGATGTGGCCGTAGAGCAGCGCGGTTAGCTCCGACTGCCCCGCTACTTCTACGAGGATCAGCGGCGTCCGCTTTTCCGCGCGCACCACTCGCACCTCCAGGCCGGAGACGCGTTGCTCGCAGACCCACTGCACGATCAGATCTACGGCCTCGTCCATGTGACCTCGCTCGCGCCATTGCGGATCGAAAGCGGGCGATTGGTTGGGAATTTCGATGTAACGCTGCAGCGCGGGAAGAACGCTCTGCGACCAAGCGGAGTTCACGAACGCGCGAACCTTGTCGGCTTCCATGGCCGTTGAGCTTATGGCGAAGGTCGCTGCGGAGTCTAGCGGCGCGTCCTGCCAGCCGCGACTGCGATTCCCGATCTGCCCTCCTCTTGACGGGCTGGCACGCCCCGAGGCAAGAGGGAAAGTGTTCCCCCCATCGCGATTTCAGGTCCTCGCCCGCTCCGGTGCGGCGCGAGCGAGGTGTGCCCAAGCGCCGACGAAAAGGAGGGTAAGCGATGCCAATCGAGGAAGGGAAAGCAGCTCCACCATTCACGCTCGAAGACGCGGAAGGGCGGAAGGTGTCGCTGGCCGACTTCCGCGGCAAGGACGTGATCGTCTACTTTTACCCGCGCGACAATACTCCGGGATGCACCAAAGAAGCATGTGGCTTTCGGGACGCGTGGCGCCAGATTCAGCGCCGCGGTGCGGTCGTGATCGGGATCTCGCCTGACGGACCGGTATCCCACAGGAAGTTCGCCGAGAAGTATCGCCTGCCATTCGTGCTCCTCTCCGATCCCGATCACACGGTGATGGAAAAGTACGGCGCGTATGGCGAGAAAACTACGTACGGTAAAAAGACGAAAGGGGTGATTCGGTCCACGGTCTGGATCGGGCCCGATGGGAAGGTGAGGAAACACTGGCCCCGGGTCGCCAACGCGGCGGAGCACCCGGTGCAGGTGCTGGCGGCTCTTGCCGCGGGGCCGGCGAACTGAAGCCTCTCACCACGACAGCCCGAACCGCTCGCGCAGGGCGCGAATCTCCTCGCGGAGCAGGTCTTCCAGAAGGCGCCGGTACTCATCGGGCACCGGCTCTCCCGCAGTGGGATTCACTGGTTTGCGGGCCGCGGGCGATACGTATCGCCGGTCACTGGCGACGCCGAGGAAGGCCATCACCTCTAGTAGCAGGTCCTCCGGTCGCCTGCCGATGTCGTCGAAGAGATAGACCGCGACGTGCCCCGGGGGCAGGTGCGCGGACCAGTTCTCGTACTGCTCCACATACCGCGCGCAGCGGCGCTGGTAGTCGTCGCGGAAAAAGCGCTCGAACTCTGCGCGCGACACATCGCGAACGTCGCGCCCGCGGTTGCGCGCCAGGTCTTTTTTTGCGTGCGACCACGCGCGCTCAACTGGGTCGCGGATCATCAGGATCACTTTGATGCGGGGGTTTAAAGCCACCACCTCGCCGATCACATCTGTGTCCAGGGCGGCATAGCTCGCGGTGGCTTCCCCGCACACCCGCGGCCGGTAGGGCCGCCCGTACCGCCACAGACACAGCGCATGTTTGAGCCCCGCAAGCCAGGCGGGTTCCCGGAAAAAGCGCAGGTACCACTCGAGCCTGTCGGAGCGGAACTTCGGGTGTTCCGGTGTCTTCAGGCGGTTGAAGAAAAAAATCTCTTTTGGCCGCGAGAGCAGGATCTCGGGGTGGAATCGCAGGTTCGCGTGCAACCAGGTCGTCCCGGTTCGCTGCGGCCCGGCGATCAGGAAGTCGGGGAAGGGGCCGAAAACGCCGTTGCGCGCCGGCAGCTTCACGTATCGGAGCTTCGCCCGCAGGGCATCGTCGACCACGATCGCAGCCATGGCGTGGCGGGGTCGAGCATGGCCGATTCGCGCCACGGAGGAAAGAGTCCCCAGAGCGAACGCGGCTCTGGGCCCCGGGGGCAGCGGGCGAAAACTCGCAGCCGAGGCGCGCGTGCCCGCAGTTCCCAAGCACTGCCTTGCCTTTGGGCATGGCGCTGCCGAGAATGCGCGCCGCATGAAGTGCGTCTTCGTGTCGCACACGCACTGGGATCGGGAGTGGTATCGAACCTTCGAGCAGTTTCGCGCGCGGTTGGTGGACGCCGTCGATCGCGTCCTCGAGCTGCTGGCGCGGGATCCCGGCTTCCGCTTTCTGCTCGACGGCCAAGTGGTAGTTGTCGAGGACTATCTCGCTGTCCGCCCAGCGAGAAAGCGCGACGTCGAGCGGGCCGTGCGCGCGGGGCGCCTGGCGATCGGGCCGTGGTACGTGCAGCCCGACTCGCTGTTGCCGTCGGGAGAGGCCCTGATCCGGAACTTGCTCGAAGGGCGCCGCGCCGGCAGCAAGTTCGGGGGCACATCGCGGGTGGCATACACCCCCGATTCGTTCGGCCATCCGGCGCAGTTGCCGCAGATCCTCGTGGGATTTGGGCTGCAGCCCTTTGTCTTCTGGCGCGGTGCGGGCGACGAGCTCGATCGATTGCCGGCGGAATTTTCGTGGGTGGCGCCGGATGGCAGTGCGGTGCAGGCGCACCACCTGAGCGAGGGCTACTTCTCGGCCGCGGACTTGCCCCGAGATCCGCGCGCCGCCGCGGCTCGGCTCGAGCGCGTCGCGCAGCGGCTGCGCGCCCGCACCCGCAACGAGTGCGTGCTGCTCCTCAATGGCATCGACCACGCACTGCCCGACCCGCACACCGCGGCGGTCGTCGAGGAGCTCGCGCGGTGTACCGGGTGGCGCGTCGAGCGCGGGTTGCTGGAGGATTTCGCCCGCGAGATCCAGACCCCTGCACCTGAATTTCGGGGCGAGCTTTTGGGGGCACGGGCCGCAAACCTGTTGCCCGGGGTGTGGTCGTCGCGCCTGCCCTGGAAGCTGCGGAATCGCCGCGTGGAGATGCTGATCGAGGCGTGGGCGGAGCCCTGGAGTGCGATTGCGCGTCACCTGCGCCTTTGCGACGAGACCCCAGCAGTGCGGCGGGCCTGGCGAAGGCTCTTGGAGAACCAGGCCCACGATTCGATCTGCGGCTGCTCGATCGATCGCGTGCACGAGCAAATGATGGCGCGTTACGACGCCGCGGAGGAGCTGGCGCGAGAGACCGTGCAGCGCGTTCTCGAGCGCATGGCGGGCCTTGGCGTGGAGCGGCGAACGCCCGGCGGCCCGCAGTGGGAAGTTGCGGTTTTCAACCCCTCGCCCCACCGGCGGAGCGATCTCGTCGCAGTGTCCCTGGATCCCCATCCGTGGTGGGAGATTGGCGGAGAGGCGGAGGGCGGGATGCAGGTGCATCCTCTGCTTGCTGCGAGCGCGCTGGCCGAGGGCTTCACTGCCGATGGGCAGCCCGTGCGCGCGATCCCCGCGGCGGAAGGGCAGCGGGTGCAGGCGCTGCCAGGGCGAGCGCCGCGGGACGTGGAGTTCGTGGCGGTCGATGTTCCCGCCTTCGGATGGCGCCGAGTTCGCCTGCTGGCGTCCGAGGCGCACCCGGAAGTGGAAGACGCTGGCACCGAAATCGCGCGAGGGGCACTTGCAGTGCGAGCGGCGACCGACGGCACGCTTGCGGTACAGTTTGGAGACCGCAGCTACGCGGGGCTGTGCGGGGTAGAGGATGTCGCTGACCGCGGCGACACCTACGATGCGGATCCCATTCCCGACCGAGAGCTGGCCCTGGAGCGGGTCGAGGTGCGGCGCCGCAGGCATCCGAGCGGAATTTTGACGCTGTGTGTGCGGCGCGTGTTCTCCGCCCCGTCGGGTTTGGCGCCGGATCGGCAAGCGCGCGCGGGGGAACGCGTGCCGGTGGTTCTCGAAGTGGAGGCGCGGTTGATTCCGCGCGTGGAGCGGGTGGATCTCCGGGTCTCGATCGAGAACAACGCGAGGGACCACCGGTTGCGCCTTCTTTTTCCCACCGGAGCGCCGGCGGTGGAGTTTGCGGCGGCGGCGACGTTCGATATCGCTCGCCGCCCGACGGCGCCGCGCCAGGGTCGGGGCTGGGTGCACCCGGCTCCCCGCACGTTCCCGCATCATGGGTTCGTGAGCGCGAACGGATTGACGGTGGCGGCGCCGGGTTTGCCGGAAGCGGAGGTCACGCCCGCCGGGGTGATCGCGATCACGCTGCTGCGAGCCGTTGGCTGGCTCGCGCGTGCGGACCTGCGCACCCGCCCGCAGCTCGCGGGCCCGCCGATTCCGACCCCCAGAGCGCAATGCCTGGGGCGCACCGAGACGCGGCTCGCGTTGTTCGGTGAGCTCGACCCGCGGGCAGTGCGCGACGCCGAGGTGGGTCTGTGGGCGGTCGTGGCTGGGGAGGTGCCCGCCGTGCCGGCCGGGAGATCGATGCTGGAGATCGAGCCTCGCGAGCTTCTGTGGAGCGCTCTCTACCTCGCGGCTTCCGGTGGCAGCGTCCTGCGCGTGCTCAATCCGACCGACGGGGAGCTGCACGCGCGAATTCGAGTGGGATTTCCGATTGGCGGGGTTTCGGGGGTCCGGCTGGACGAGTCGCCGTGCGAGTTCCTGATCGAGCGGAGTGGTGACGAAATCCGCTTTCGGGTGCCCGCTCACGCTCTCCGGTCCCTGTGGTTGCACCCGCCACGCGGCCGCCTGCGCGGAGCCCAGGACCACTGGAAAAGGGGATCCTTGACCGCGCGGGTCGCGTGTGAAAGTAGCCGCTCGGATTCGCTGTAGGCGCGGGGCGAGCATGGGGCTTTCGCGGGTCGGGCACGGGCAGCGATTGTGTCGGGGGCGGCTGCAATCGGTAGCGATGGTGCTGTTCGTCTCCGCCGCGGTTTTCCCTCTTGCGGAGCGTGCGCGTGCGGGCTTTGGATTCGACGACGTGGCTGCCAAAGCGCAGGCTTTGGCAGCTGAGCCTTTTCGCGACGCCAAGGGGCAGGTGCCCGACTGGCTGTTGAAAATCACATACGACCAGTGGCGGGACATCCGCTACCGGCCCGAGTTGGCCTTGTGGGGCGATCGCCCGGTGCCATTTCAGGTGCAGTTCTTCCATCCCGGGTTCTTCTACGATCGGACTGTGACCATTCACGTGGTCGAGGCCGATCTGATTCGCCCCCTGCAATACTC
>JBBIUR010000181.1:0-8101 GCA_037440145.1 Myxococcales bacterium
GGGCAGGTAGGGGATCATCGAGACGAACTTGGCGAACTGGTTCACCATGTGCGCTTGCAGGGCATCGACATCCTTGGAGGGGACAAGCACGTCGCTCAATACGCGCACGCGAGCCCTGAAAAAGGGTGTTCGTTCCAGGATTTCCTCGATTTCGATGCGGCGGAGGCCCTGCACCAGGATGCGAACGCTCCCGTCAGGGTACTTGAGCATCTTCAGGATGCGGCCCGCTGTGCCCCGGAGGTAGAGACCGCTCGGCTCCGGGTTTTCCTCCTCTGGGTTTTTCTGCGCCACCAGAGCCAGCAGCCGGTCCGCACTGAGCGCGTGCTCTACGGCTTTCAGGGAGGAGCCGCGCGAGATCAGGAGCGGCACGATCGCAGAGGGAAAGATCACGACGCCGCGCAGCGGCAACACCGGCAGCTCCGTGGGGATTTCGATTTGACTCACGTCGTCCTCAAAGGCCACGAAGCCACTGCCTTTGGGTTCCGGATTGTCGCCGCGGCCCGAGCGGCCCGAACCGCTGGCCGCGGTGCTGCCCGCCTCCCACGCCGGCGTCGCGCCTGCGACGGGCAGAGCGCAAGCTGTGGAGCGCCGCATGACGCGAATCTAATACACGAGTACCGGGGCGACAAGGGGCGCTCGCCGCGTGCTGGCATTTGACACGCGGCGGGCTCTCCGAGTAGCAGCCGCGGCGGGAAACGAGGGCACGATGGAGTTCCTCGCGAAATTCCTTTACGGAACCGCGCTGGCCGTGTGGGTAGGCAGCGTCGTGTTCTTCTCCTTCGTAGTGGCTCCGGCGCTGTTCCGAACTTTTCCGACGGCGGAGGCGGGGCGCGCCGTGGGCGCGATCTTCCCCAACTACTATCTGATAGGTGGGGTCTGCGGGGTGGTGGCTCTCGTGAGCGCGCTGGTCCTGTGGTTGCGCGGCGGCGGGGCGCTTTGGGTGAGCTCGGCCGCCCTGGTAGCGCCCATGCTCGCGGCGACTTTGTATGCGGGGGCCGTCGTCGAGCCGCGCGCTGCGTCCTTGCGCCAGGCAATCCACGCTTCGGAGTCAGAGCGGGCGGAATCGCTCCGTGCCGAGTTCGGCCGCTGGCACCGCAGGGCCGTGCAGCTCAATGGAGCCGTACTCGTGCTCGGGGCGGCGGCCCTGGGGGTTGCGGCCGCTGCGATGCGCCCATGAGCAGCCCGAGAGCGCGCGGCGTGCGCTATCGCGGACTCCTCTTCGACCTGTTCGGAACGCTGCTGTTTTTTCGCGAAGGGGCGGACACAAGGCGGTGGCTAGCCGAGGCAGTGCGCGCAGAGCTGCCCGGCGTGGAGTTCGAGCGCTTCCTGGAGGCGGCCCGCTGGGCGAGTATCGCAATGGAGGAGGAGAGAGGGGATTCGCACCGCGAGTTCTCTTCCGTCGAGCGCTTCCGCCGCACGTTGCTGGCATTGGGGTTCCCGGGGGACGTTCGGGTGGCGGAGCGGCTGTGCAGGGCGCATATGCGCGGCCTGGCGGAGGCCGCCGAGCTGCCCCGGGGCTACCGCGACCTGGTTGCTGCGCTGGCACGGCGGTACCGGCTGGGCCTGGTCTCGAACTTCGACCACGGACCCACGGCAAGGGAAATCCTCGCCCGCCTGGGCCTCGCGGGGTTTCTGAGCGCCGTCGTGATCTCGGAGGAGTTCGGCTGGCGCAAGCCGCGGCGCGAGATCTTCTTCCATGCTCTCGAACAGCTAGGACTGCCCCCGGAGGAGGTGCTCTTCGTGGGGGACACGCCGGCCGACGACATCGACGGAGCGCGGCGCGCGGGACTGCACGCGGCGTGGATCGACGCCCGTCGCGTCCAATTCCCTTCCGGGCTGTGTGCGCCCACTTTTGTCGTCGCCGACCTCCACGCGCTGGGCGAAATCCTGCTGTCCGAGGCTCTGTGAGGAGATGCTGCCGGGGGCGATCGGCCGCGCATTGGCTGCCTTGGCGGGCACCGCAGCCCTGGCGTGCTGGGCGGTGACTCCGCTTGCACCGGATTCGGCCCGGCGCGCCACTGTTCTCTGGGGCACGAGCATCTTGCTGTGGGGCGCCGCCTGGGGGCCGCGCTGGAACCGGCCAAAGCTCGGCCCCGCTTTTGCCGGTGCCCTGCTCGCTTGGGCAGTGTCGGCGTTGCCCCGGCTGCTGTACCTGACCACGAGCCCCTACTCGCTCCCGCTGGACGAAGTGATCAGCGCACACTACGGGCTGGAGGCGCTTCGAAAGCACCCATGGGAGATTCCCCATGGCGCGTCGTGGTACTTTGCGACGCCGTACTGGACGCACGCGTTGCAAGCGTGGCCTTGCTTGCTTCTGGAGCCGGTGCTTGGAGCGCGGCTCGCGTCGGCAGTTCTCGGGCTCGGGTCGCTGGGGGCCACGTACTTCCTCGGGCGGCAGATCCTGGGCTCCCTCGGGGCGCTCGTGGCTCTGGTATGCCTGGGGACCTCGTACTGGCACGTGGTGTACTCTCGGCTCGGCTACCCGTTTATCCAGGCCATGCTGTTCGTGCCTTTCAGCTTGTGGGTTTCGATGGCCGGTGTCCGCGGCAACTCCAACTCGGTAGCTTTCGCGGGCGGCGCTCTCTTCGGTGCGAGCGCGCTCGCCTATACCCCCTCGCGGATTGCCCCGCTGCTTTTCGTGCTGTGGTTCGTCCACTATGCGGTGGCGCGGCGGCTGCCGCGGCGCCAGGCGGCGGCACACGCCGTGGCCGTGACCATGGGACTGCTGCTGGCAGTCGCGCCGTTCGTGCGCGCGCACGGACCGGGGGCGTTTTTCGGGCGCCTCGCGGATGCGAGCGTGCGTTCCCCGCGAAGCCCGGTGCGCGTGCTTTCCCAACAGGGATGGACGCTGGGCGCAGTCCGCCGCGTCCTCGGGGCGCAGGCAGGAACGGCCCTGCGGGTCTACTGGTCCCCAGGCGGGGTGTTCGCGCCTTCGGATTTTGCCCCGGGCCCCCTCGTAGACCCCGTCTTCCTGGGCCTGGCCTTGAGCGGTCTGGCGATTGCGGCTGCGTCGCCGAAGAACAGCGACCGGTTTTTACTGGCAGCCTGGGTCGCGGTGCCCGTCGTATTGGGGCAAATCCTCACGGATGTGCCCGCTGCCGCATATCGCGCCGCTCCCGCGCTACCGGCGCTTGCGCTGTGCGCCGGGCTTTTTGCTGCCAAGGTGCTGCCAGCAGGCGCGGTTGCCACACCGGCGCGGAGCGCGTCGCTCGGGCTGGTGGGAACTGCGCTGTTGCTCCCGCTCAATCTCTTCTACCTGCGAGCCTTTATGGCAGGGCGGCGCGACGCGCCCCAGGCAGCCATGGCGCGCTTAATAGGGCGTGGCGATCTGGAGACGGTCTATTACCTCGTTTCCTCCGAGCCGTTTGCCGGCCACGAACTCATCCGCTTCCTGGCGGCGGGCAGGGAGGTTCGCGACGTGCCGAATCTGCTCGACACGCTCTACGGTGAAGATCTGGATCGGGCACGCGACGCGATGTTTGTGCTCGGGCCGGGGTTCCACGCGGCAGCGGAGGTCATCGCCCGATGCTATCCCGCAGCCAGTCTCGTCCTTCCCCCGGCACAGGAGAGCCGCCGCCCTGTGGTCGGCGTTTTCGTTCCGAAGGTCGCGTTTCAGAGCGCGCCGTGTTCTCCAGATGGGTTTCCGAACCGCGGCTGGCGCGCGCGCTACTTCGCAGGCCGGGAGTGGAATGGCGGGATTGTACTCGAGCGCATGGAGGACTGGATGTGGCGCTGGCGGCCAGCAAACCGCCGCGAGCCTCACGGGAGCGTGGAGTGGACGGGCGGACTCAAAGTGCCCGCAGCTGGCCACTTCCGACTGGCACTGCTCAGCCCCGCGGCGGTGGGTTTTGCGCGCATTGGGGACGCGGTCGCCATCGAAGGCGGGAAGGTGGTCGAGGCCGATCTCGGTGCAGGCGTGTACCCGGTGACCGTGCGATGTAGGGCGGAGGCAGCGCGCGGCGGATGCCTTCTCTTGTGGGCGCCCCCAGGCGGGGAGCTGTCCGTGATCCCGCCCGAGTTCATGACGCCGCCGGGTTCGTGACGCCGCCGGGCACGGTGTCCGGTGGGCAGGCTTTCGGCGAGCGCGGAGGGCGCGCCGGCCCTTGAGATGGGGGACCGCGGCCCGTATCATCGCACGCCTCGGTTAGGGCGCTCCCGCCGGGAGGTGCGAATGGGAACGATGGACTTGGCCAGGTGCCGGATTCTGGTGCCGGGCGGGGCGGGTTTTCTCGGCTCGCACGTCGTACGGCGCTTGCGCGCGCGGGGCTGTACTGAGGTGTTTGTGCCGCGGAGCCGGGACTACGACTTGGTGCAGATGCCGGCGGTCGAAAGGTTGTTTCGAGACGCGCGGCCCGAGATCGTCATCCATCTCGCTGCCGTGGTGGGCGGGATCGGCGCGAACCGGGAGTATCCGGGCAAGTTCTTTTACGAAAACCTAATGATGGGTGCGCAGCTCATGGAGGCGGCGCGGCGGACGGGGGTCAAAAAGTTTGTCGCGATCGGAACGATTTGCGCGTACCCAAAGTTCGCGCCGATTCCTTTCCGCGAGGAGGACTTGTGGAACGGGTACCCAGAGGAGACGAACGCCCCGTACGGGCTGGCGAAGAAAATGTTATTGGTTCAGGCGCAGGCATACCGGCAGCAGTACGGCTTCAACGCGATTTACCTCTTACCGGTGAACCTGTATGGGCCAGGAGATAAGGCCGACCCGAAGACGTCTCACGTCATCCCGGCGCTGATCCGCAAGTGTATCGAGGCTCGGGAGAGCAGCCGCCCGTTCATCGAAGTGTGGGGATCGGGGTCGGCAACACGCGAGTTTCTCTACGTGGAGGACGCGGCCGAGGCGATCGTGTTGGCTACGGAGAGATACGATGGCCCGGAGCCCGTCAATGTGGGCTCCGGAATGGAGATTTCCATTCGCGACCTGGTTTACCTTATTGCTCAGTTGACCCGCTACCCGGGGGAAATTCGCTGGGACACCTCGAAGCCTGACGGGCAGCCCCGGCGGCGACTGGACGTGAGCCGAGCGGAGCAGCTTTTCGGTTTCCGGGCGCGGACTCCGTTCGAGGAGGGGCTGCGGCAGACCGTGGAGTGGTACGAGACTCACCGAGGCCAGGAAGCGTGAGCGACACCGGTTCGCTCTGGTTGGCGGGCAGACGCGGGCGGGGCGACGAGGCCGCTAGGTCTCGCCTGGCGCTCCACCGGGAAATCTGGTGTCGCAAGCCGCTTCTGCGCGAGCTCTATGCGGAGTGGTATGGTCGGATGGCTCGGGCGTTGGGCGCGGGCCCGACGGTAGAGCTGGGAAGCGGCCCAGCGAGTCTGAAAGAATTTTCGCCTGTGCTCTGTACCGATGTGATCTGGTGTCCTTGGCTGGACGCCGTGGTCGATGCGCATGAGCTCCCGTTTCGGGACGCTGCAATCGGCAACCTGGTTCTGGTGGACGTGCTCCACCACCTCGACAGCCCTGGGGCCTTCTTTGCCGAGGCGGCGCGCGTCCTGCGGCCGCTGGGCCGCGTGCTGTTGCTCGAGCCCTATATCTCGCCCCTTTCGCGGCTGGTGTACGGGCTGTTCCATCCCGAACCCGTTCGCTTCCGCGCGGACCCACTGGCAAGGCCGGAAAGCGGGCGCCGCCGAAGGGGCAGATGGAACGAGAGCAACCAGGCAGTGGCGACCATCCTCTTTTGGCGGGATCTCGACAGGACTCTGGACCGCCTGCGCGCGTTCCGGCTGTTGTTTCGATGGCGCACTGCACTGTTGCGCTACCCGCTCTCGGGGGGATTCGAGGGCCCCACGCTTTTGCCCCTTTGGGCTAGCGGCCCGCTGGCCCGCGTAGAGCGGTGGTTGGAGCCGCTGGATTTCTTGCTGGCTTTTCGCACTCTCGTAGTTTTGGAGCGCGAGCCGGCGGGCTGACCGATGACGAAAGCGGAGCTGCGCGCCTGGTTCGATGCGCTGGCGCCGGAACGGGATCGCTGGATGCAGCGGGCGCGCTATTACCACGAGCAGCTGGTGCGCGTTTGTCAGTCCCTGATTCCGCCAGGTGCGACCGTGCTGGACCTCGGCTGCGGCACGGGCGATTTGCTGGCGGCGCTTCGGCCTGCGCGCGGCGTTGGTATCGATCTGAGTCCGGAGATGGTGCTCCTGGCGCGTTCGAAGTACCCGCATCTCGACTTTCGCGAAGGCGACGCAGAAGCGATCGAGATCGAGGAACGGTTCGACTACGTCTTGCTTTCGGATCTCGTCGGCCACCTGACCGACGTCCAGAGCTGCTTCGAAGGGCTCCACAGAGTGACGCACCGCGAGAGCAAAGTCGTGATCACCTATTACAATTTCCTGTGGGAGCCCGTGCTCAAGCTTGCGGAGCGGCTGCGGCTCAAAATGCCCCAACGAGAACAGAACTGGTTGGGGATGCGCGACATCGAGAACTTGCTCCGCTTAACGGACTTCGAGCCCGTCCGGCGCGCCTACCGCGTTTTGCTTCCCCTGCGCGTGCCGGCACTCGCACAGCTGCTAAACGGCATCGTGTCTCAGTTTCCGGGCATCCGGCAGTTGTGTCTCCTCGAAGTCATCGTCGCGCGCCCGTCTCTCCGCGAGGGCCGCGGCGAGCTCACGGTGAGCGTCGTGGTACCCACGCGGAACGAGCGGGGCAATATTCAGGGCGTGATCGAGCGAACTCCTGAGATGGGCGCGGGGACGGAGATCATCTTCGTCGATGGAGATTCGCGGGACGGTACGCGCGAAGAAATCCAGAGGCAGATCGCAGCTCACCCGGAACGAAAGATTCGCCTCCTCCTCCAGGAGGATGGTGAGGGGAAGGGAGATGCAGTGCGGCGCGGCTTCGAGGCGGCGACCGGGGATGTCCTCGTGATTCTGGATGCGGATATGACGGTGCCCCCGGAGGAACTGACCAAGTTTTACGCCGCGCTGGCGCGGGGGGCCCCGCGCAGAGGATGGACGATGAACCGCTGCCTACGGGAGTCGGCTGGTCTACCCGATGGAAGGGCAGGCGATGCGCTTCCTGAATCTCGTGGGCAATAAGTTCTTCGCGCTTTGCTTCAGCTGGCTGCTAGATCAGCCCCTCAAAGACACCTTGTGCGGTACCAAAGCGCTTCTGCGCCGTGACTACGAGCGCATGCGAACGGCCTGGGGCTCACCGGAACAATTGGATCCGTTCGGCGACTTCGAGTTGCTCTTCGGTGCTGCGAAGCAGAGCCTGAAAATCGTGGAGGTTCCGGTGCGGTACAAGGAGCGCACGTACGGGAGTTCGAACATTCGGCGTTTTCGCCACGGTTGGTTGCTGCTCCGCATGTGCCTGCGCGGCTACTTGCAGTTCAAGGTCGTCTGAGCTCTGCCGGCCGGCGGACCGGTAGGGGGCGCGATTGACGGCGGCCAGGCGGGTCCGGCCTGCACGCGGCAGTGGCGGCGGGCAGTCGGACCCGGTTGCAATCTTCCGTTCAATATCGCATAGGTTGCGGACCTGTAGCGATCGAGGGCCGAGAAAGTACCGGCACCATGGAGTCGAACCCGCGCACTGGGCCGCGCCCAACGAAGATGCGGCTCATGCTGGCTGGCGGGTTGATCGCGTTTTTGGGGCTGGCCTCGACGGCGGGGGCAGAGCGGTGCGACCCGCAAGCGGCGGGACCGCGAGAGCTGGTCCGTGCAATCGCAGCCCTGTTCGACGCGGCGTGCTCGGTGCCGGACTGGAATCGGGATGGGCGTCTGACGGCCGGGGACGTCCCGCGCGTGGTTGCGTTTCTGGCCGGTGCGATCACGCCTACCGCGACGCCTACGCTGTCCACTGCGCCGCCGCTGCCAAGCCCAACTGCGACAAGCACGCTGGGCCCGAGCCCGACCTCCGGTCCCTCGGCTTCTCCGAGTCCCTCGGCTTCTAGTTCAGAGACCCCCTCTCTGACTGCAACGCCCAGCATGCCATCCCCTTCTGCAACGGGATCGCCTACGGCCGCCCCCACCGGAACACGGTCCCCCACGGCAGTTCCGAGCGCCACGCCTACGCCCACGTCGACCGCCTCGCCGGAGGCAACGCGGAGCGCGCTGCCCACGGAAACGCCCAGCCCGACGCACTCCTTTGCGAGCGGTGGCACGC
>JBBIUR010000182.1:0-8057 GCA_037440145.1 Myxococcales bacterium
CATCTGTACTCCCTGGCACTTGTCTTCGTCGCGCAGGACGAGGCCGGTTTCCGAGTCTTTGAACAGCGCGTCGTTCGGGCACGCCTCGACACAGGCAGGGCGAGTGCAGTGATTGCAGAGGCGCGGCAGGTAGAAGAAATACGCGTTGGGAAACTCGCCCCCTCCCTCGTCCTCGTCCCAGTTCATGCCCCACGATGGGCTGCCGGCAATCTTGCGCAAGTGAGCGCTGCGGCCTTTTCCGCTGCGCAATACCTCGTCGTAGTTGTAGTCCCAGCCGCCGCCGATTTCCTCGTCGGTCGGTGCACGGCCGACCAGAAGCTTGCCTTCGGCGTCGTAGCCGCCGCCCATCGTCTCCCAATCGCGCGGCGTACCTCGCCCTGGTTGGGTGTTCACGGTCATCCACCACATCGCTTCGCTGCCCGGCTCGTCCGCTAACCAGAGGACCTTGCACGCGACCGAGCACGTCTGGCAGCCAATGCATTTGTTCAGGTCGAAGACCCAGCCGAGCTGCCGCTTTGCTGCCGTGATGGTTCCCATGGGGCGCTCCTTTCCGCTCCGTCAAGCGATTTTTTCCACGTCCACCCGCACCGCTCGGTCGGCGGGAATCGGTTGCCAGGAAAACATCCGGTAGTTCAGGTGCCCGTACTTCCCCACCAGCCCGAGGGGCTTTACGTGTCCCGGCTCGAGGTCGGCTTGGCTGTACCAGCCGGGGTGCATGTACGGCTCGAACCCGTTGTACAGGATGATCTGTCCGGGCCGGCAGGCCGGGCTCACTTTCGCCTGGAGCACGCATTCCGCCAAGTCGTTCACGAGCCGAATCCGGTCTCCGTTCTGAATGCCGAGCTCGCGCGCATCGCGGTCATTCAGGAACGCGAACGGCTCGCCGCGGTGGGTGTTCAAGAGCAGGTTGTTGGTCATGTTCATCGAGTGGATGCTCCACCGGTTGTGCCCGCTGGTGAGCAAGAAGCGGCGGTGGCGTCCGCCTTGCGGCGGCGGCTCTTTGTGAGTCGGCAAAGCCTCGCCGGCTTCCAGAAACCACTCGTGGTCGATGTAGAACTGCGCGCGGCGCGTGAGCGTGTCGTAGGGAAGCTTGTCTTCGGTGTGCCAGCGCAGCGGCACGTGGATTTCGTCGGGGCGCAGAGTCGAACCCTGCGCCATTCCGTGTCCGACCATGCCCCAGCCCGTGAAACGCACCGCACCGCGCTCGCGCAGCGTTTGCAGCGTCGTGCCCTTGGGGAGCACTCCGTACACGGCGAGGTCGCGGATGGCCTCGTCGATGCGCCGCTCTTCCTCCCGCACGGCGCCGCGCAGTGTTGCCCGGGCGACCAGGTCATCGAGGGTGCGCAGGTTCCCTTTGCGATCCGTATACTGCGTAAACCCGCGAGCTTTCGCCCGCTCCTCGATTTTCTCGATCAGCCGCATGGCGATCTCGACATCCGCAAGGGCGTCTCCCGGCGGTGGCGCCGCGCGGTCGCAGAGCACGTAGTTCAGGTGGTGGATCGACGGCATGCTGCTGCCGAGCTTCTCGTAATGCTGCGCTGCGGGGAGGACGTAGTCGGAGTAGAGCCCCGTCGTCGTGATCCGGTAGTCGACGGAGACGATCATCTTCAGCTTCGGCCACAGGTGCTCGAGGAGCAGCTTTTGCCCGCCGCGCTGGCGGCGGAGCAGGTTCCCGCCAGCCTCGATCAGCACGCGCGGCTCGACTTCGCGATATGCCGCTGCGCAGCTCGGATCCCACCAGCCCTTGTCGAGCGCCTCGTTCCGGTAGTCTTCGAACCGGCGCATCGAGGGATCGTGGTTTTCCGGGTCGTTCCAGCGGTCGCGGTACCCGTACTGATAGAACCAGAGAAATGCGGGCGGGACCATATTCCCCAACCCGCCCATTTCGGCGGCGATTTCTGCTGCCCGGTTGTGCATCATTTCGGGCGTCATCGTCGGGTCGGCTTGCGCCAGCATCCGGCGCATCGCGATCAGGTTGGCGACGAGCTTTTGCGCTGCAGCTTGTCCGGCTGCTTCCTTGCGGTGCAGGAACGCGTCCATTGCCATGATCGCCCAGGACCGGGTGCCGGTACCCCTCTTGCCCCAGTTCCCCGTCAGGCTCAGGAGCAAGGCCATGGCTCGCTCTATGAGGTCGCCGTGGTAGTACTTGCCCGAGTTCCAGCCGATGAAGATTTTCGTCTTCCGCGTGGCGACCTTTCGGGCGAGCTTGCGGATGTTGTCGGGGTGCACTTCGCAGACCTTCGCGGCCCTGTCCGGGGTGTAGTCCCTGAGGTGGCGTTTCAGGCGCTCGAAGACGGGCTCGACTTCCACTTCGCGCCCGTTGGCCAGTGTGATCCGGAAAGATCCCTCCAGGGCTGGCTCCACGCCCGCTCGCGCCAGCGTCGCCTGCGGCGCTGGCGCCAGCGTGTTTGTCAGCGCGTCCCACCAGAAGAACTGATCCTCGCGATCTGCGGGGTTGATATCGGTGCCCCGCAGAAAGCGTTGCGTGTCCTTTCGGACCAGGAGCGGCAAGTCGGTTTGCTCCTGGACGAAAATGCGGTCGTAAAGCCCCGATTCCACGATCACCTGGCACATTGCGAGTGCCAGCGCCGCGTCCGTGCCGATGCGGATCGGCAGGTGGTAGTCCGCGTGAATCGCCGAGGGGCTGTAGTCCGGGGAAATCGTGATGACCTCGCCTCCGTTGTAGCGCGACTCCGCGCTGTAGTGGAACCAGTGGATGTTGGTGTAAACGGGATTCGCGTGCCAGATCAGCGTCAGCTCAGCGAGAAACCAGTCCTCCATGCTCGAGACGGGGTTGAACACGCCCCAGGTGATGTGCCAGCCGGGGCTGAAGTCTTGAAACTCCGCATTCCCGTTGGTCATCGGCGTGCCGAGCAGTTGCGAGAACAGCCGCACCGGCGCTGCGCCCGGCTCGGGGGTGAGCAGGGTCAGCACCGATTCCGCACCTTGCTCTTGGATGGCATCGAGGATGGCCTCGGCGATGTCCGTGAGCGCCTCGCCCCACGAAACGCGTTCGAACTTTCCCTCGCCCCGCCCGCCGACCCGCTTGAGGGGGTAGAGGACACGGTCCGGAGAATTGTGGCAGTGACTCCACGCGGCGCCCTTCTGGCACCCCATGGGGTTCATGTCGGGAATGCCGGGCTCCACCGGCACCAGGGTCCCTGCTTGTTCTTCGCGGCGAATCTTGCCGCCCTTAGTGTACACCCGCCAGGGGCACCCGCCCGGGTAGCAATCCACCGAGTGGCTTCCCCATGTCACCCGGTCCCAGGTCCATTTTTCCCGGTACCTTCGTGCCCACGCACCTTGCGCTGCGCGCATCGCTCGGCCCCCCGAGTCTCACTGAATCGACGCCCAGTGGAAACGCGTCGTTACCTACCGAACGGTCGGAAGGGCAGATAGGACAAAGGTCAATTTCCGTTATGACAATTCCGTTATGACAATGGCGACGCAGCAAATCCGAGGCGACGCGGGGAGTTCGGCCGCGCGGTGGTGCCGGTTCCACGGGTGAGTGAGGGGCGGTGGAAACATGGCGAGCCTGAACGCGTCCTCGAAGTCGAGGAGTGCCGCCTTGGGGTTTCTCGTGCTGCTGGGAGTAGTGAGCCTGTTTGCGGACCTGACGTACGAGGCGGCGCGCAGCATCACGGGGCCGTTTCTGGCCTCGCTCGGCGCGGGGGCCGCGGCAGTGGGTGCGGTTGCGGGCGCAGGCGAATTCGTCGGCTACGGGTTGCGGATTGCCTTCGGGTTCTTAGGCGACCGGACCGGCCGCTACTGGGCGATCACGATTGTGGGGTACGCAGTCAATCTCCTGGCGGTCCCGGCGCTGGCGCTGGCCGGCTGCTGGGAAGTGGCGGCTGGGTTGATCGTCGCCGAGAGGCTCGGCAAGGCAGTGCGGACCCCGGCGCGCGATGCCATGCTCTCGTGTGCTGCGCGGCAGGTGGGCCGGGGGTGGGGGTTCGGAATTCACGAGGCTTTGGACCAGATCGGCGCGATTGTCGGGCCCCTTTTCGTCGCTGTGGTGCTTGCACGGCGCGGGAGCTACGCGGTGGCGTTTGCGGTGCTCGCAATCCCCGCGGCAATCGCGCTTTCGTGCCTTGCGGCTGCGAGAGTGATTTACCCGCAGCCACAGCAGCTCGACGCGGGGACGGGGCCCGATGGCGGCGAACCGTTGCGCCCCGGGTTCTGGATCTACACGGCAGCGGCGGCATGCCTGGGGCTTGGCTTTGCGGACTACGCGCTTGTCGCCTTTCACATGAAGGCCGCGGCGCTGGTCGCCGATCGGCTGATTCCCGTGTGGTACGCGGCGGCGATGGCTGTGGACGCCCTGGGTGCCCTGGCGCTGGGGCGCCTGTACGATCGCTACGGTCTGGCTGTCTTGATCGGCGTGGCCGCGGCAACTGCGTGGAGCGCACCCCTCGTGTTCCCCTTGGGGGCGCGCTTTCTGTGGCTCGGCCTGTTCTTGTGGGCCATTGGAATGGGCGCGCAGGAGTCCGTCGTGCGGGCTGTGGTGGCAGAGCTGGTTCCCCGCGAGCGGCGGGCGACCGGGTACGGGATTTTCAATGCCGCGTTTGGCCTTGCGTGGTTTGCAGGCAGTGCCTTGATGGGCTGGCTTTACACGTTCTCCCCCGCAGTCCTTGCAGCCTTTTCGACGGCGAGCCAGCTCTCGGCTTTGCCCTTCCTCTACGCTGTGATGCGCGCGGCGCGCCCCGCAAATCGTTAGCGGAGTTCTGGCGGCGGCTTCTCGACAGCCCGCATGCGCGCGAGCGCCCCGTCGCGCCGCCACATGTAACAGGAGTCAGTGATGCCGCCGGCACCGACGACCGAGGGGTGATCCCGGAAGAGCGCAGGCCAGCGCTCGGAGAGTGCGCCTGCGGACTGGATGAACATGGGCGCTACCATGAGCAATGCGTCGAGCAGCGGCGCGCCTGTGGGCAGGTCGGCAAGAGCGCGCAGCGCTGCACCGGTGAGCTGGCGGAAGACGCTCGCGCCGGCGATCGCGCGCACTTGCGCGGTCCGATCGCGCCATGCCGCGCTCTCCAGATTTGCTCGCGTCCGCCTGCGCTCGGCGGCGCGGAGATCGGCAACCGTCACCGTGTCCATCGCGATCTCGGCAATCAGGCGCACTTCGACCTGGGCGGCGAATCGATCCATCGGGCGAGCCACTGCAGGTGCTGGAGCGAAGTGCAGCTCCGTGAGCTGGGCGGCGATCTCCAGCCGGCCTTCCCGCGGTTCGCTCCCATCGAGGACCGCGGTGCGCTGAAACACGCGCGCGCCCGGCTGCCACCGGGCCAGATCGCGGAGCGGCTCTTGCCGCAATGCCCACGCCGCGCTCGACCCGAGAAATTGTGCCAGGGTCAATATGTGGGAGCATCCCGCGGGTCCGCCGATTTCCCCTCGCAAGCGCCTGGCGAAGCCGTCATCCAGGCGGAAACCCGTTAGCGCCTCCACGCGCCACAGCGGATCCCGGCAACTTTCGCCCTGCGTCACCGCGGACGGTTCGAAGGCCACTGCGGGCTGTCGCGCGGAGATCGCTCGCAGAGTCTGGCTCTCGGGGTCGATCACCGCCTCGATCCGCATGTCGTGGATGAGACCAGGCCCTTGCAGCTCACCGCCCACGGGCACAAAGCCCCGTTTGCGCACGTCAATCAGGTACGACCGCGCCTCGAGCAACCCGTCGGCACGGCGAACCAGATCGACTTTCAGCGCGCGAGTGTGAAGGGGGTGCCCGGAAGTGGTCAGTTCCATTACCTTTACTCTGCCCTGTGCGGCTGCCCGCGAGCAAGCGGGCACTGGCCCGCCGGGTCCGAGACTTCGCGGTGCGACTGCCATTTAACCTTTTGGACGTTTTCGCCCTCCAAAGCAGAGGAGCAAGCCAAGGAGATTGAAAACAATGGGCGCGTTTGCTGTTCGGTCGCCGTCTGGCGTACCCGGCATGGCGGCGCAGTTGCCGTCCGGAGCGGGGCCGATCCGGGGCCAGTTGCGCGAGCCGACGCGGACTCACCGGGGCGCGGAGAGCGGCTTGCCGGCGGTGGAGGAAGCCAGGTCGGCAGCGGCTGGGCCATTCCGGGTCCGCTCGCGCCGCCGGGCGTTTGCCGGTGGCGGGGTATGCATCCGCGGCGCGCTGCGGTTTCGCCGGGCGCAGCCCGTGGTTCGTGTTGCGATCGGCCGCTTCGAGCGCGATGCGCGGTGCCAGTGATCGATGGCCGTTGGGCCTGCCACCGGCCGGCGCTAAGGTGTGGAGCCGGAGCCGTCCACGCGACAGCGGGGCACAACAGAGGGGAACCGCGGATGCCACGCATCGCTGCGGTAACGGCCGAGGGAACTCCTGTGGACGAGGCTGCGGTGATCGCGAGGGTGCTTGCCGGACAGGTGGACGACTTCGAGATCCTGGTCCGGCGCCATCAGGCGGCTTTGTACGGATTCGCGTGGCGGCAGCTGGCGGATGAGGACCGCGTGGCCGAAGCGGTGCAGCGCACGTTTGTGCAGGCGTACCGGAGTCTCGGAAAGTTCGACGGCCGGGCGGCCTTTCGCACGTGGCTGCTGGGGATCGCTGTGCGCGAGTGTCGCGCCGTCGAGCGGCGCGCGCGCCGCGATGCGGCAGTGTCGCTCGAGCAGGTACCGGAGGGGTCGCTGCCGAGCGATTCCGTGCCGCTGGAGAGGCAGGTCGAACCGGCGCTCGTGCGCAAATGGATTGCACGCCTGCCCAGCCGGCAGCGAACGGTGCTCAACCTCCGACTGTTTGCAGGTTTGCCCTTTCGAGAAATCGCCGCCGCGCAGGGAATCTCGGAAAATGCGGCGAAGGTAAACTACTTCTACGCGGTCAAAAAATTGCGGCAATGGCTGACAGAGCGCGGTTCGTGACGTCGCAGCGCGGTGGGAGAACGGGGCGGACTCTCCCCCTCCGCCGCGCGTGGCACCGGTGGCAGTGCTGGCGGTTGCGGGTGCATCTGGTGGATTGTGCCGAAGGCGAACTGGCGGGCCGGCTTCGCTTGCGCGTGGAACGGCATCTGGCTTTGTGCCCCGAATGCGACCGGTCTGCAGCGGACCTGCGCGCGGTAGCGGCGCTGCTCCGCGGCGTTCGGGCGCCCGCGTTGACCGAGGCGGAAGCAGTGCGACAACGGCAAGAGGTGATGCGGGCGGTGCGCGCGATGGAGCGTGTACCCGGGCGCACGGCCAATTGCGCGCGCCGCGCGTTCGGCTGGGCTCCGGCTGTTGCGGCAGCGGCTGCGGCTGTGTGGCTCGCGACCCGGGTGCCGCAGCAGAGGGCGCCGGCGCAGCCCGGCGACGGGCAAGCAATGGGCGAGGTGGCTGCGGCAGTGGTGGGGGAGGGTGCGGAGGTGGCGCGGGCGAGCCGCCCATTAGCGGCGGTCGAGGTGCCGGTTGCGGAGCTGGCCTGGTGGGAGCCCGAGTTGGAACTCGAGCCGATCGAACCGAGCGCGGACGAAGTGCCGGTGGAGGAAATGGCAGGATGGATCGCAGGAGACACAGCGTGAGCTCAGCGAGCTCGGGAGGAGGTGCGAGAAAATGAAGGCAGGATTTCGCCCAGGTTTAGCGACCAGCGCACTTGCGGCACTGGTCCTGGCGGTTGGCGCTCGGCCGGTGCAGGCCCATCGGCCCGTGCGGGAACGAGCGCGGACCTTTCTCACGTTGCGGCTTGCCGATGCGCTGGACCTGCCCGACGAGAAAGCGCTGCAAGTGGGGCGCATCATCCGCAAGGCGGACGAGCAGCGGGTCGCGCTCCTGGAACGGCGCCGGCAAGTCGAAGAAAAACTACGAGCAGCGCTGGAACAGTCGCCGCCCCCGGCCGAGGAGATCACGCGCTGGGTAGCGGAGGCGAATGCGATCGACGAGCAGCTCGCCGGCATTCCCCAACAAAGCTTGCGCGAGATTCAGCAATTGCTGACGCTGGAACAGCAAGCCAAGCTCGTCTTGCTGCGCCCCGAGCTGCGGGAGCAGATCCGGCGCGCCGCGCGCGCGGAGCGCGAGCGCGGCCAGCGCCAGCCGTGGCGGCCCTGGGGGCGGGGGCGCGAGCCAGCGGACGATTGACCCCGCCCTGGCTC
>JBBIUR010000183.1:0-4144 GCA_037440145.1 Myxococcales bacterium
ACGTCGAAGCGCCGCCTCGCCTCTGCGCTGGCGCGCGCCAGCTCCTCGAGCGCACCCTCCCCGAGAGCCGCCACGCTCTCGCGCGCCGCCGTCCACGGCTGCCCGCCCTCGCGCCCCGCGCACTCCCCGCCCCACGAGCCGATGCGCCCGAGCAGCGGCTCGCGCAGCGGCACGTTGAGATGGACAGGACCCGGCGCCGGCCGCAGGGAAGCGGCGTAGGCCCGACAGGCAAGGGAGCGAAAGTAGGGATCGAAGAGGGGAAACTCGTGCGGCACCAGCGCGTCCGCGCTCCAGCGCACGTGCCCTGCGAACAGGCCGGCCTGGCGGATCGTCTGCGCCGCCCCGCGGTCGCGCAGCTCGGGCGGCCGGTCGGCCGTGATGGCAATCAGCGGAACCTCCGCCGTCGCTGCTTCGGCGATTGCCGGCGCCAGATTGGCCGCAGCCGTTCCCGACGTGCACACGACCGCGGCGGGGCGCCCGGTCACTTGCGCCGTCCCGAGGGCAAAAAATCCCGCGGCCCTCTCGTCCGTGACCACCCACTTGCGGATTTCAGGCCGCTGATCGAGCGCGAGGACGAGCGGGGTCGAGCGAGACCCGGGAGCGATGCAGGCTTCCCGCAGCCCGCACCGGGCGAGCTCGTCCACCAGTGCGGCCGCAGCGCGCGCATTGGCTTCCGCTGCACTGCTCATCGCGGCACTCCCACGGCGGCGCACCGCGGCGGCGCCGCAGCGGCGGCCGCGCGCCACGGTTGGAGTTTGAGGGAGGTTTCCTCGAACTCGGCACCGGGATTCGAGCCGCTCACGATTCCCGCCCCCGCCCACGCGATCAAGGACTGGCCGTCTATGAGGGCCGAGCGCAGTGCCACCGCAAGCACGCCGCCACTGCGGTCGATCCAGCCGAGCGCCCCGCTGTACCACCCCCGATCCGGTTCTTCCTTCTCGATCCTCGCCAGAGCATCCGCCCGCGGCAGCCCGCACACCGAAGGCGTCGGATGTAAAGCGTTTGCCAACGACAGCGCCGTCGCATCCGGCGCCCAGCCCCAGATGGCAGTGCTCAGATGAATCGCCTCCGGTAGCAGCTCCGGATGCGGCCCATCCGCCACCCGCAACCCCCGCACCTGCCCTCGCACGGACTCGCAGATCCCCTCGACCACCGCGGCATGCTCGCGACGGTCCTTCGACAAAGAGAGCAGCGCCGCCGCCTGGCGCCGGTCTTCTTCCGCTGTGCGCCCTCGCGCAGCCGTGCCGGCGAGAGCGTGCGTCTGGAATGCCCCGCCGCGCAGCCGCAGCAAAACCTCCGGGGTCGAGCCGATCAAGTGCGTCGCTCCCGGTGCAAACCAGAACAAAACGCAGCTCGGTCTCGCCACGCGCAGACGGGCGGCCAGTTCCGCAGGGGAACGGTCCCAGGGGAATCGCTCGCTGTGCGCCAGCACCACCTTGCGCAGCGCTCCCGCGGCGATAGCCGCCAACGCTGCATTCACGCGTTCGGCCCACCGAGCGCGCGCCGACTCGGGATCGCTCGTAGCCGAGCCCGCGGCCACCCCCACCACGGGTTCTCGCAGGCGCGCCCTCCCGCAGGGCGTGCAGCACAATAGCCAGCACGAATCTCCGCGCGCGATCCACAGCCGCTCGGGAAGAACGAAGACGCACGGCGGAAACTCGCGCCAGCAGCCCGCCGGAACGTGCCGCGCGGAGAACGAAAAGCCACCCACCAGGCGCGGGAGCGCGTCGCCTAGGGCCTGGGATCCTGCGGCCTCGAGGCCCGCGAACAACCGCTGCGCCTGCGCATCCGCCTCTGCCAGCCGGCCCTCGCCTGCCGCCTCGATTGCGTGCGCGCAGCCTAGCGCCAGCATCTTCTCCCCGGCCTTGGGATCCTCCCAGTAAAAGAGCGGGCGCTCGGCCAGGGCACCGCCGAGCGCCGGAAACTCCCGGGCCGCAGACTTCAATCTCTCGACCCGAACGGCGTGCCGGCACGCGCCGCTCATCCCCCCACTCCCCGCTGCGCCGCCACGAGCTGGGCCGCCCCTCCAGCCAGCCGCCTCTTCGCCACCGCTGCAAACCCGGCCGCCTCCAGCCACGAGCGGAGCGCCGCATCGGGCGGCAGGTAGGCCACAGACTCGGCCAAGTACCGGTACGCAAAGCCGTGCGAAAGCACGCGCCCGATCACAGGCACGACGCGGCCGAGGTACCAGTCGAATACGGCGCGGCGCACCCGCGCCGGCGGCCGATCGATTTCCAGAAGCGCGATCCTCCCCCCGGGACGCAACACGCGCGCCGCCTCGGCAAGCACGGGCGGCACCGCGGTGAAGCTCCGCAGGGCAAAGGCGCTGACCACCGCGTCGACCGAGGCGTCGCGCAGCGGAAGACGCTCTGCATCGGCGCGCAGCAGGAGGGCTTGCGGGACCCGGCGCCGAGCGCGGCGGAGCATTTCCGCCGACACGTCCACGCCCACCGGAACCGCGCCGCAGCCCGCTGCCAAATCGAGCAGGTCTCCGGTTCCACACCCCAGGTCGAGGACGCGCTCGCCGGCATGCAGCCCCAGCGAAGCGATGGCCAGCCGGCGCCATCCCGTGTCGGCGCCGAACGTCGCGAGGCGGTTGAGCAGGTCGTACCGCGGCGCGATCCGGTCGAACATCTCCTCCACGAAGCGCCGCTTCTCGCTCCGCCGGGGCAGCGTCATGACCACCGAAGGCCCAGGCGCGTGCGCGCCGCCTCGCGCTTGGCCAGTTCTAGCTCCCGCTTGGTCCCGCTCTTTTGGAGCCGCTGCAGCGCCCGGTGGATCAGCACGCGCTGGAAATGGTGCGCAACCAGCAAGGTCACCGCCGGCAGAAGCTCGCGAAAGGCCTCGGCCACTGCCTCCGGTTCGCCACTTTCCCCGAGACCAGCTTTGCGCACGTACTCGTCGAACAGATCGATCGCCTCGTCTATGGTCTGGCGCACCGCGCGATCGTGCCGAACCGCTAGCGCGAGCAATCGCGGCAGCGGGAAGCCATAGCGCAGCAACTTCGCCGCCCTGCGGGCTACTTCCAAGTCGGACTCCGAATACAAGCGGGCCGATTTCGGCGCGACCTCCCCACCGACCAACCCGGCCCGCTCCAGAGCGCCGAGCAACGTGCGCGGCAGATCCGCCTGGCGCGCAAGCTCCTCCGATGAGTACCGGGGCGCCGATGCTTCGCGCACCAGAGCCGCCTCGAGCCGCTCGTCGCGCTTTTTCGCCGCTTCCCCCGCGAGCATTTCCGCGATCGCCGGCAGCGAAAACCCCCGCTCCGCCATCGAGCGGATCCGCCCGAGCCGCTCGAGGTGCGAGTCGTCATAGCGCGCCCGCCTGCCCGCCCGCCGCGGCGGGTGGAGCAAGCGCAGCCGCTGGTAGTAGCGAATCGTGTCCACCGGCAGCCGGCACTGCCGGCTCACTTCCTCGATGTCGTATTCCCGGTTCATGCGAGTAATCACTCCAAGAGTCAGCGCTCGCATGATAGGGAGAAGCCGAGAAAACGCAAGCCGGGCCGCGCACGCTTCGAGCCCGCGCCCGCCGCCGGCCACCGCCCCGCTCGGCAGTGGGCACGCCTCGAACTGGCCAGCGCCGCGTGAATTCTCTTTGTTGACAAAACCGCGCCGCTGTGGGCGTGAGAAAAAGAGTGCGGGAAAACACCGCATCGGTTGCCGCGGGCAACGCGCAGCAAGCCTGCAGACTGGTGTGCATGAGAACGAGGGCAGTGGTTCTCGGGGAGTCTGGGTCCAGAGCGCTTTGCGCACGACTGTAGCGGGAGGAATCATGGCGATCGCACGAAAGCTTCGGTATGCGCTGGGTGCCGCGTGCGCGGCCGCAGTGCTCTGCTCGGGCGCGGAAAGCGCGCGCGCCGCGAGCGTCACCTTTCGCGAGCCAGCCTTCGGCCTGCCTCACTTTTACGCCGACACGGACAACGAGCTGGCCCGCGAGAACGGGCGCGAGATCGCGAAGGACCGCCTCGGCCAAATGATCCTCGTCGCCCGCGTCGCCCGGGGAACGCTCTACCAGGTGTTCGGCCTGCTCGACCCGAGCGTGCTCAACGACGACGTGGAGGCGCGGCAGACGGCGTACACGTCCTCGGAACTCAACGACATGTTCGCCAAGCTCCCGGCGCGAGAACAAGCCCTCGTTCTGGAGT
>JBBIUR010000183.1:4154-7738 GCA_037440145.1 Myxococcales bacterium
ACTGCCGCGGGGTGAACGACACGATCGATGCCATCTACGCGGGCACGCTGCCCGAGCCGATCGAAGTGAGCATTCTGAAAAACGATTTCGGGCTCGCCGCCGATCTCTTCGGGAATGCCACGAACCTATCCGACCAGGTGGACCCGTACTACCGGGCCCCGGGAGGCGCAGATCCCGAACACCCGCACGGGGGGTTCCAGTTCACGCCTGAGCTCGCCGTGGCGATCGGCATCCTCCAGGTCCGCAATTTCGGCCTCGGCGGTTTCGATGCGGCGGCGCTGCTCGCGGAGTTACAGGTGCTGGTCGGCAAGCACGGCAGCCCGGCCGGGGAGCAGATCTGGAACGACCGCAATTTCCTGAACGACCCCCTGGCGCCCGTCTCTGTGCCCGACCCGAATGCACCCGGCTTCGGCGGGCCGCTGGCCGCGGCGCGCCCGCCGGTGCGCCTTGGCGCTGCAGCGCGCTTTCCCCGCTTCGACTACGAAGCCGCCTCCCGCTCGCTCGCAGAGCGGCGGCGCCACCGAGCGGAATTCGCGCAGCGGCTCGGCGCCTGGCCGATGATGGGAAGTTACGCGTGGATGATCGGGGGCGGCAAGAGCGCCTCCGGGTACCCGTGGATCGGGGGTTTTCCGCAAACCGGGATCCAGACCCCCTCGATCATGCACTTTGCGGAGAACCGCAGCGCGGAGGGAAGCGCCAACCGCGTCCGGGCGGTCGGGATGGAGTTCGTGGGCGCTCCGCTGATCCTGATCGGCCACACCGATAGCGTCGCCTACACGACGACGACGGCACAGCTGCTCATCGTGGACACGTTTTTCGAAGAGCTGATCAACGAAGACACCGACTCGGTTCGCTACGACGACGAGGGCACCCCAGCGCCGCTCGCGCGCAGGACGGAAACCTTTCGCGGCTCGCCACCCACAGTGCCGGACGTCACCCGCGTCTTCTGGCGCAGCCACGTGCGCGGCGGTAACGGGGGATCGCGCCCGATCGTGGACTTTCTGGGCGATGCCGAGGGCACGGTCTCCAGTGCCACCGCGACCACCCTCAGCCGGCCCGGCGCCTTCGACGCGGGCTACGCTGGAGGACACGTCGTAATCACGGACGGCAAGGGCGCGGGGCAGATGCGCGCGGTCAGCTCCGCGACGGCGAACACGCTCACGATCGCCACGCCCTGGACCGACATCCCGAACACCACGTCGGTCTTCGTCGCCGTGCGGCCGGGGAATTCCGTAATTGCCGTGGCGCTGGACAGCCCGACGTGGCGGGAAGAAACCACGACCGTGCTTGGCTTTTCCCTGTACCAGCGCGCAGAGTCCATTCTCGATGTGCGCAAAGGCGCGCGCCTCATCCCCAGCACCCACAACTTCCTCGCTGCCGACAACAAGGCTTTCAACGGCATTGGTACGGCGAGCGGCAACGGAAACATCGGCTACTGGTCTTCGGGGTTTGCTCGCATCCGCCAGGGAGGCCTCGACCCGCGCCTGCCCCTCGACGGGACGGGGCCGAACCCGCTCGTCGCATACAGCGGCACGGTCGCCGTGGCGACGGCAACGACCCTCAAGGCCACGGCTCCGGTCTTCGGCACCGACGACCTCTCGCCGCCACCGCCGAACTTCCGCTACCTGAACCCGAGCCAGCAGGGGAGTGAGTACATCGTCACGATCACGAGCGGCGCGGCCCACAAGCAAACGCGGCGCATTGCCGCCAACACCGGCGACACGCTCACCCTCGAGAGCGAGTTGGGCGTCGTGCCACAAGCGGGCGACACGTTCGAAGTGTACGAGATCGCAGCCATGCCCGAAGCCATCAACCCCTCGGAGGGATTCACGGCGAACTGGAACAACAAGGCAGCGACGGCGGACGAAGGCGACGGCTTCGGAAGGCAGCACCGAGTGATCTTCATCTTGGAGCGGCTGGCGAGCGAAAGCGCCTGGGATCGCGAAAAGCAGCGGCAGCTCAACCGCGACGTCGCCGGGCTCGACGGGCGGGGAAAGTTCGGCCGCTATCTCATCCCCCGGCTGCGCCAAGCGGTCAATGCCGTGGGCAACGGCGGGAACCCCGCGGTGGACTCCGTCCTCGCAGCGCTCGAAGCGCACAACGGACCGCCATTTTTCGGGCGGCTGTTCATCGATCCGGTGTTGGACCTCACCGTGCGCGGCGAAGTGGCCTTCCTCAACTCTTTGGTGAACCAGCTGGCAGCCGACATTTACGGTGACGAGTACAGCGGCGCGGTCTCGACGCCTACGGGGACGCGCGCCCTCCACCTCGTGCAACACGCGATCGACTCAGCTGCCGGGGACCTGCCCGGAGGCTATGCGCAGGCGTACGGCGGCGACTACTTCAACGGCACCGGCTGGCAAACCCGAGTGCGCGACACGCTCTCTGCCCTGGCGGCCGGCGGCATTCCCGCCGACTCGCCGCGGCCCCTCAGCTTTTACCGCCACCCGCTGCGCGACGCCTTTCTCGCCCTCGGCAACACGGAAGCAGCGGCCAAGCTCGACTTCGAGCCGACGCTCTCGGGCAACCGCGGAATCTACGAGCAGATCGTAGAAGTCGGGCCGGCGGTTCGCGGGGAGTTCATTTTCCCGCTGGGGCAAAGCGGCTTGATCCAGGGCGTTTCCGTGTTCGTCGGCGTGAGCTCCGTGGACCCCAACTTCACCAGCCTGCACCCGATCTGGCGCGATTGGCGCTTCGTGCCGATGTTGCAGGTCGCGCAGGACCTGGCCGGCGGAGGCGACGGCGATCTCGACAACGACGGGGTGCTCGACGCCTACGAGCGCTGGCACTTCGGCGATCTCAGCCGCAAGGGCCGGG
This sequence comes from Myxococcales bacterium, assembly GCA_037440145.1. Classification (GTDB taxonomy): domain Bacteria; phylum Desulfobacterota; class Binatia; order HRBIN30; family BPIQ01; genus JBBIUR01. Next base: position 6,972 of record JBBIUR010000183.1, read on the forward strand.
ACGACGGAGACGGCGATCGCAAGAAGCTGCGCGACGAATACCGCGAGGGACTTGATCCCACGCGTGCCGACACCGACGGGGACGGGATTCCGGATGGGGTGGACGCCCTCGGGCAGGACCGCTTGCGGTCGGGCATTCTCAAACTCCGCGGGAAGATCCGGTTCGGCGACTCGCCGGGCACGGACAAGCTCGTGCTCCTGGCCCAGCTCGGAACGGGGAGCCCGGAGTTCGATCCCGCCACGCGCGACATCCAGGTCACCCTGCGCGACGACAACGCGATTTACTCGGTCACGATTCCGGCCGGCACGCTCACCCCCAACGCGAAGGGCAACCGCTTTGTGTACCGCGACCCTGCGGGAAGCCTGAACGCCCTCTACAAAGCCGTCTTCGCGAAGGGGAACTCGGGCCGGCCGAGCAAGCTGAAGATCTCCACGGTCCCCACGAACCTCTCCGCTGCGGACAACTTCGATCCCATCGACCCGTCGCTGATCCAGATCACCACCGAGGTGGTCTTCGGCACCGGAGCGCACTCGATCGTGCCCGATACGCGGTTGTGGAAGCGGCGAGGACCTGTGATCCGGCCGCTGCCCTGACCGCCTCGAGCGGGCCAGAACCCCGCCGCCGGGCCGCACACAGGCCCCCTCCGCCCCGCGGCGGCGGCACTCCATCGCGGCGAACCGCCAATCCCAGGCGCTTCACTCCCACGGGCGGCCGCGGCGGCTCAGCCACGCAGCCCGGCATCCCCGATTGCGGCACAACCAGCGCTC
>JBBIUR010000183.1:7787-8049 GCA_037440145.1 Myxococcales bacterium
AGGGTGCCGCTCGCCGCACTCGGCACACGCGACCGCCGGCGGGTTCCCGCCCGGGGGGCGAGTTCTCCCGCGGTAGCTCTGCAGGTCGACGACCTTCCCCATTTCCCGCCTATTCGTTTCGCAAAACGCAGGGCAGTGCAAGATCACCCGCGCGGCGCGCTGGTTCGAAAGGGCCGTTGCGCCGCGCCCCGTTGTGGCCCATGATTGCGGCCGAGCCGAGCGAGTGCCCTGGCGCAGCCATACGATTTGGAACCGATGCACG
>JBBIUR010000184.1:0-7956 GCA_037440145.1 Myxococcales bacterium
AACAAGTAAAGGTATTCTATGACCGTGCAGGCAACACTTTGACCGTCTGGTTCGGCGACCCGCAGGACGAGTACATCTGCGAGGAGACCGGTGATGAGGTCATCCTGATGAAAGACCGGGCTGGACGAGTGATTGGCTTTGAGAAACTGAATTTCTCAGTTCCTGCGCCGGAACAACTGCGGTTTGCCTTTGAAACCGTGACCATGTGACGTCGAAACGCCGTGCTTTTGGGCGTTGGGATTGGAAGGGGTCAGGTATGGGTAAGGCCATTGAGCAAAGGTTGCCAGGAACCACGAGCCCGAGTGAACAAGAAGAATCAACCTGGAATGATTTGAGCCGCGTGCGCGATGGATGGCAGGAGATCGAAGCTGAAGAGACGCGGCTGCTTCGCCAGATGACCGTCCAGGAAAGCCTGCGGCAGTTGTTGGCCCTGCAGCGGGCCTTTGAGCCGTACCTGCAGCAGACCGAAGCGCTCTTCCGAGCCGAGCGTATGGCGTACCTGGAAGAACTGCAGCGCCGGCTGGGCACTACGATGATCTACGTGACACACGACCAAGTGGAAGCGATGACCCTGGGGGATCGCGTCGCGGTGTTGCACCAGGGTCGCCTGCAGCAGGTCGGTACTCCGCGCGAGCTTTACGAGCTGCCGGCGAACGCGTTCGTGGCGGGCTTTATTGGCTCGCCGCCGATGAATCTATTTCCCGCCGTGGTCGAGAGCGCGAGCGAGTCGGGCGTCTCCTTGCGCATTGGCAGCGGCGCGGTCGGGGTCCCCGCTGCGCGGCTGCGGGGCACGCGCGTGCGGGAGCTCGCGGGCCGCCGCATCACCGCAGGCATCCGCCCGGAGGCCGTGGGAGTGGATACACCGGGCACGGGGGTGACTCTGCACGCAAAGGTGGAGCACGTCGAAAACCTGGGGCACGAGAGCCTCGCGTATCTTTGTGTGCCGGCGGGGGACGCCGAAGGGGGAGCGGTGCGCCTCGTTGCGCGGTTGCCGGGCATGGCGGGCCTTGCCCCGGGGGAGTCTCGCGTGGTGCGCATCGACCCTGGACGGCTCTATCTCTTCGACGAGCGCGGCGAGTCTTTGCTGCGTTGAGCGCCCCGCGGCGAGGGCGGCGGCGCACGCCGTACGACTCCACCTGCTGCGCCGGAGCGATTCGGCGCGCCAAGGGGGTTCGCGCGCTGTCCCGGGCTGCCGGCGCGGCGAAAACCGAGGCCCCGCTCGCGGCAATCCCCGAGTGCCGATGCGACTGCCGTCGGACGCCCCGCCGCGGCTACCAACTGGGGCCCTTCGCTGTCGCGGCGACGACCGGCCGCCGGCCCGCTGCGTCGGCCGAAGGGGACCTCGCGTGCGGAGAGCTTTTCGCGCGGCCCCCAGCTAGGGAAGCTCGCCGAGTTCCAGGGCGACGCGGTGCTCGCGCTCGTCCGCCAGCAGCGGTACGATCGCGCGCGTGCCATCGGTCTTTGCCCGCGCCCCGTCGAGTATTGCCTTAGAGATCCGGGCTGCGCACCCGCTGGGATTGCGCACTTCGATGTCGTAGATGGTTTTCCCGTCGGGCAAGCGATAGCGGAGGTGGTAGCCAGGCCAGTGGTCGGGAATGCGGGGTTCGAGGTGCAGGGTGTGCCCGCCGGTGATCCGGAAGCCCAGGATGGACTCGAGGGCTACGCGGTACATCCACGCCGCGGAGCCCGTGTACCAGGTCCAGCCTCCGCGGCCCGCATGCGGCGGCGTGGTGTACACATCGGCGGCCACCGCGTACGGTTCCACCCGATAGCGCTCCACGGCAGCGGGCCCCCCCGCGCGCGCTGCAGGGCTCAGGGACTCCAGCAGCGCCGCCGCTCGGTCTCGCTCTCCAATTTCCGCGAAGGCCCGCACCACCCAGAGGGCCGCATGGGTGTATTGCCCGCCGTTTTCGCGGATTCCCGGCACGTAGCCCTTGATGTAGCCGGGGTCTTGCGGGCTCCGGTCGAAGGGGGGCCACAGCAGCCGCACGAGGCCGAGGTCCTCGACTACCAGCAGGCGATGCACGGCTTCCATAGCCTGCGCGGCGCGGTTGCGGTCTGCGACTCGGGAGATCACGGCCCAGGCCTGGACCAGGGCGTCGATGCGGCACTCGTCGTTTTGTGCCGAGCCGAGAGGCGTGCCGTCGTCGTAATAGGCGCGGCGGTACCACTGCCCGTCCCAGCCCGCTTCTTCGAGCGCTGCGCGCAACCGCTGGCGGTGCGCGGCGTAGCGGCGGGCCCGCTCGGCGTCGCCGCGGCGGCGGCACACTGCGGCGAAGCCTTCCAGCACTGCGCACAGGAAGAATCCGAGCCACACGCTTTCGCCTGCGCCGCGCCGCCCCACGCGGTTCATCCCATCGTTCCAGTCCCCTGTCCCCATCAAGGGCAGCCCGTGCTGCCCTACGCGCAGCGAGCGGTCGATGGCGCGGCAACAGTGCGCGTAGAGGTCGGCGCGCTGGCCCGAGTCGCGCGGCTGCAAGTACGCTTCGTCTTCGCCGGGTGCAAGTTCGCGGGCGACCAGGAAGCGAGCGGGCTCGTCGAAAACCGCCCAGTCCCCAGTGGTCTCGGCGTAGAAGACCGCGATATAGGGAAGCCACAGCAGGTCGTCGGAGAAACGGGTGCGCGTACCGCAGTCGAACGGCGGATGCCACCAGTGGAGGACGTCGCCCTCGACGAACTGGTGCGCGGCGTGGAGGAGAATTTGCGCGCGCGTCAGATCGGGGCGCGAGTACACAAGGGCGGCGGCATCCTGGAGCTGATCGCGAAAGCCGAACGCGCCGCCCGACTGGTAGAAGGCCGACCGGCCCCAGAGCCGGCAACTCGTGGTCTGGTAGAGGAGCCAGCCGTCGAGCACGAGGTCGATGGCGCGCGCGGGCGTTTCGGCTTGGATGGCAGTGGTCAAGGTGCGCCAGAAGCGCCGCACCGCTGCGAGCCGCCGTGCGCAGTGCTCGCCGAGCTGCCGGCCCTTTGCCTGGTAGCGGCGGACAATGCGCACTGCTTCGGCTCGGCTGCGCGCCTCGCCAAAAAGAAATGCGCAATCGGCTGTTTCCCCGCGGCGAAGGCGCAGCCGGATCTGCGCGGCGGCGCATGTGTCGGTGCCCTCGCCGGGGCGGCCATCGAGCAGCTGGGCCGTGCGCAGAGCAGCGGGTTCCGCAGGGGAAAGGCGGGGTCCCAGGAACGATCGCCGGTCGGCCGCGAATGCGGCCCGGCTCCCGTCCCCGCGCAGCGGAGCGAGGAAGGCGATCCGGCGTCCCAGTGCGTGGCGGCGCAGCGGGTTTTCGGCGAGCACTGCACGGGCTTTCGCGTCGACGCGGGCGCGCACGGATGGCGAGGGTGCAGATCCGAGGGCGAGCCGGCAATACGCGAAAACCGAAAGGTGCCGCATCTGTGCGGCTGTGTTGCGCAGGTGGAGCCAGAGGATTTTGCTTCTCTCGCCGCGCGGGACGAACAGCGTCACCTGTTGCTCCAGCTCGAAGCTCGCGTGCACCCAGCGGCTATATCCGTGGCCGTGCCGCACCTCGTACGGCGCCGGTGCGGGAACTGGCCCGGGAAGTGGCGACCAGAAAACCCGTGCGTCCTCGTCGCGCACGTAGAGGGCCTCTTCGTGTGGATCACACAGAGGGTCGTTCGACCACGGCGTGAGCCGGTTCTCCCGGCTGTTCTCGCTCCAGGTGAAGCCGGCTCCGGTCTCGCTTGCGACAAAGCCGAATCTCTCGTTCGCCACGACGTTGATCCATGGCGCTGGCGGCAGCAGGAAGTGCCCGCGCGTACCGGGTTGCACGCGGATCGCGTACTCGCGCTCCGCGGGCAGAAAGTACCCATAGCCGTTGTCGAATTCCCCGGCCGGGCGGGGAGCTGAGGAGACCTCTGGCGCGCTCTGGGCTCGAACGGAGCTCGGCGGTGACCCCGTGCGGGCCGGTGCTGCAAGGGGCCGCTGTTGGCGAGCGATGCGCGGTCTTGCCGATCGGCGGGGGCGAGGCAGGATCGCCCACGCCGCCGCTTCGACCAACTCCAAGGCGCGTGTGCCCAGCTCTTGGCGATTGCAGAGGAAGATGCGCTGTGCGCGAGAGCCATTCTGCGGATCGCCGGCAGCGGCAAGGAGCCGCGCGGCGGCTGCGCATTGCGCAGGCGTCTCGCAGAGAACGGCAAGCTGGACGTCGAGCCCGTTCGCCCGCCACCAGGCATGGGCTCGCACGGCATCGCGCAGGACCTGGGGCGCGCGGGCGCGAACCGCGACGAGCGGCAGCTCGGGGGCGATGCCGTAAGCGGTCAGTTCTTCGAGGGTGCGCCCGCGGCAGCGGGCGATCGCGCCGGGAGCCGGGGAAGCCCTGCGGCTGAAAATCGCTCCCGCGAGCGCCACCCAGCGGCGCGCCTGGTGGCTCGACATGCGCAGCGCGGACCGCAGCGCGCGCTCGCGCCTTTGCGCCGCGGCAAATGCTGCCTGGAGGAACTGCCAGCGCTGTAGCTTGCGCGCTGCGGCCAAGGCAGCGGCGCGCGACCGCGCGAAGCCGAGGCAGACCGCCAGAATGCGCGTCTCGCCCGCACGAAGGCGCAACCGCCGCCGCAGGCTCAGGATGGGATCGAGCACGTTCCCAGTGGTGCCGGAAAGACCGCCGTCTGGGTCCATCGCCAGGGGGCAATCGAGATCTCGCCCGCGGCCCATGAACACGGCGCGGTCGGTTTCGAACTCCAGTGTCCCTGCGGGCAGCACGATGTGGAAGGCCCAGGCTTCAGGCTCTTCGGCGCTTCGCGAGCGGCGGCGCGCGAGGAGCACGCGTTCGGCGGTGGCGTATTCGGTTTGCACGAAGAGTTTCGAGAAGGCCGGATGTGCAGCGTGTGCGGCGGGCGGAGCCAGCGCCAGCTCTGCGTACGTTGTGATGTCCAGGCGCCGCGCGCGCGGAGAAAGGTTGCGCACTCGGAGCAGGCGGATCTCGGCGTCGATTTCGGAAGCGACGCAAACGTCGAGGCGAACCTCGAGGCCGTGGCCGCGCCGGAAAACGCGCACGGCTCCCACGCGGTCCGCAATGCGGCAGCGAGCGGGCCCTTCGGAGGCAGGGGCGGGATTCACCGTCCACCACGCGCCCGAATCGAGATCGCGGCAGTACGCGGAGAGTCCCGGCGCTTCGGCGAGCTCGCCCCGCGGTGCCGTGAGCTGCAGGTCCCCGCACGCGGACACGCCCCCGCCGCTGCCGGTCACGAGAACGCGGTAGCTCCCGTTGGAAAGCGGCCACACGGCGGTGGCGTTTCCCGCCTTGCGCGCCATTCCCTTCGCGCTCGGCTACGGAGCGTGCGCGAGCACCACTTCGGCCGGGATCTCGCTGACGATGGCGCCGCGGGCGTCGAAACTCGCCGCGGGTTTGCCGCCGATCGTCGCGCCGATCACGGGCGCGTCCAGCGGCGACCGCACGATGATGCCTCCGGGCGGAACTGCCACGTCGCCCCCGAGGACCACGCGCACCGCGGAGCCCTCGGCCTGCATGCGATAGTGGAGCACGCCGTAGTACGTCGGCAGCCTCTTCACCGCCACGCCGGCAGGGTCGCGGACCCACTCGGCAGGGATGCCCGCGCCGACGACGAGCGCCTGCTCGGCTTCGTCTTCGTAGGCAAAGAAGTTGCGCACGGCCAGCAGGAAACACGATCCGACCCAGGAGTGCGGCATGTCGCCGAGAAACTTCGGCGCCTGCGCGTCGCGCCACACCACTTCGGCCCAGTGGTTCCATCCCGGCGGCCTTTGGTCGCGCAGAAAGAACGCGAGCAGTTCCAGCGCGCGTTTTTTTTCTCCCAGGCGAACCAGCGCCCCCGCATTGCGGAGCTCGTACGGCGAGTACTCATCCCATTCCGCCGCGCCGTCGCGGCGCTTCTGGAACTCCTCGTAGTAGCGCTCGAAGGTGCGCCGCAGGGCGCCCGCCAGCAGGTGGTTCTCCTGGTCCCCGGGGAACAGCGCGATCGCAGTCGACGAGGGATCGAAATCGCCGAGTTCCACCGAACCGGGCACGTAGTCGATGCCGTGGAGTTGCATGGCGGCGGCGATGGACGCCACCAGGTCGGCGTGAAATGCGTCTCGCAGGGCAGCGAACTCTCGAGCTCGCGCTTCGTCTCCGACGACTTGGGCCAGCTCCGCCGCGCCGGTCAAGCCGTGCAGGGCGTAGAAGTCGTCCCAGTACGAGTGTACGGGCTGGGAGGCGTACCCTTCGTGGCTGATCGACTCCGGCAAAATTCCATAATACGCGCGCTTTTCTGCAGTCCGAAATTCCTCGGTCGTGCGCCGCGCGCGCAGGGCCGCGATGTAGTCCACGGCCTTCGCGACCCGCGGCCACTGGTCGCTCAAGAAGCCGGCGTCGCGCGTGAAGCGGTAGTACTCGGCGACCGCGTAGAGGAACGCGCCGTTGCTGTCGTGTTCGGGCACGGGGTCGGTGCCCCGGCGGTCGACACAGCAGGGGATCTTGCCGTCGGGGAACTGGTACTGGGCGAACCAGTCCAAAAACTCGCGCACGGGCTGGGGTGATCCCATGCGCAGCAGAGCCGCCGAGGTCGACGCGCCGTCGCGGATCCACGACCGCGCGTAGTTGCGCGATCCGGGCTGGATCGCCGGGCCGTCGCGGTTGATCAGGATGTAGGCCAGGTTACTGCGCGCGGTGTCGGCAATCTTCTTCGCGGCTGGAGGAAGGGCCAGCTCGACTCGGCCCAAAACGCTTCGCCAGTACGCACGGGTTTTCTCGTGCGCCTGCGCGGCAAAAGCGAGCCCGTCGCGCGGGCCCAGCCCTGCGGTGGTGGCATCGTACGGGTCGTGGAACGGAACCGCCACGGGGATTTCCACGTGCGTGCGCGGCAGCAGGTCGAAGCCATAGCGCAGCCCGGCGGAGGCAAAGCCGAAGGGATCGGTGACCTCCTGCAATGCCGGTAGGCGATCCTGGAGCAGGAATTCCGTAATCGGCCCCTGTTCGAAGGTCGCAGCCCCGAAGCCGTCGGGCGCGACGAGGGGCACCACTGCCTTGGTGTGGTTCACCCAGACGGCGCGCCCATCGAAGCGGATATCGCCGACATGGGTGGTGCCCCCGGTGGTGTTCAGTGTTTGCCAGGGCGGGTTCACCTGAAAGGGCCGCAGGGCGAGGTAGAGGTGCCCGCTGCGCCGCCGATCGCTTTGATTTTCGAGCCGGTAGCGGACGACGAGCACGGATTTCCCGGGCTCCCCAGCCGCGAACGCGGTGATTCCCAGGAACAGGCCGTCGCGTTGCCAGACGACCGCCGGAATCGGCAGGTAGCCATCCTCGAGGCTCTGGGCGATGTCCACCTCGTTCCAGTTGACCAGCGCGCCGTCGGCGAAGAGAAAAGGCTCGAGCGAGAATGCTCCGTTCTCCACCTCGACCATGCCCTCCTCGTTCACGAGGGCTTCCTTCGAGTCGCCGTCCACGCCCACCACGGTCCAGTACGTCTGCTGGCCGTAAAAGTACTTCGGATAGGTACCCTTGGGGGCGTCGCGCGCCACAGCCGCGAAAAAGTCGTTTGGGGAGTCGGAGAACGACGAGGGCTGGACGGTCACCGCCGCAATGCCGTAGCCGCGCCCGCGGCTGCTGCGGTGGAGGGCGAGGCGGATGTAGCGCGCCTCGGCATCGGGCATGTAGATGTAGTCGCGCCCGCCGTTCCCGCCGGCAGTCGTGTATGCCTCGCTCCATTCTGTCCCGTCGCGCGAGAGCAGCACGTCGTACGCAGTCGCGAAGTCCTCTGGGTCCCAATCGATCACCAGGCCGCCGCATTCCCAGTTGCGGCGGAAATCCAGTTGCACCCACTGCTCCGCGTTCGCATCGCTCTTCCAGGAGGTCGCGGGGTTTCCGTCCAGCATGAGCTCGGCGCCGAAACCGGGCACAGCCGTGGAGGCCGCGGCGATGGGGATGGTTCCATCGTGGCCTGCGGGTTCCCGCGGTTCGAAACGCAAGTCGGCGATCCAGAGAGAGCCCT
>JBBIUR010000185.1:0-7953 GCA_037440145.1 Myxococcales bacterium
GGGAGACGGCGGCGGCGGCAAAGCAGAAGATGTACGCGGCTGCGGTGGGCCCGTCACTGGCAGCCCCTCCGGTTTCGTGATCGCGGCTCCGCCTTGCCGGTTTTCATGCGTGCGCGATACGTGCTGGTCGGTAACAGTGCCGCCGCCCTGGCGGCAATGGGCGAGATCCGCAAGCGCGATGCGGCCGGCAAAATCGTGGTCGTATGCCGGGAGGCGGGGCCCGCATACTCGCGCGTCGCCCTGCCGTACTACGTGGCGGGGAAGATCGGTCTCGACGCGCTCTGGATTCGCACGCGTGAGGATTACGCTGCCGCCGGTGCCGAGCTTCTGGAGGCAGCGGAAGCGAGCGGAATCGATGTGCCGGAGCGGCAGCTCTGGCTCGGAGACGGCAGAGCAGTCGAGTTCGACCGGCTCCTGATCGCGACCGGATCGGAATGCATCGTGCCGTCAATCCCGGGGCTCGGGGAAGTGGAGTTCCATTCGCTCTGGACTTTGGCGGATGCGATGCGGATGAAGGCGGCGGCAGAGCGGAGCCGGTCGGCGGTGATCGTGGGCGGCGGTTTCATTGGCATGCTTGTGGCGGAGGCGCTGCGGAAGCTTGAACTCCGGCTGACCGTGGTGGAAGTAACGGACCAACTGCTGCCCCAGCTGCTCGACCGCGAAGCGGCGCAGCGGTTTTTGGATGCCGTGGCAGCGGCCGGGGTAACCGTCCGCCTCGCCTCGCGCGTGACTGGGGTTACGGCTGCGGGCGGAAAAGTCGAGGTGTACCTGGATTCCGGCGGCTCCTTGGACGGCGACATGCTCGTGGTCGCCGTGGGCGTGCGCCCGAATCTCGGGCCGGCACGCGGCGGTGCGGTGGCCAGCGCGCGGGGCATCCTGGTGGATGCCGAACTCCAAACCTCCGTCCCGGGGATTTATGCAGCGGGCGACGTTGCGGAGGTGGTGGATTTTCTTGCGGGGGAGCGCGTCCTCCACGCGATTTGGCCCGCGGCGGTCGAGCAGGGCAGGGCGGCCGGGGCGAACATGGCAGGGGGTTGCATGCGGTACTCGGGCAGCCTGGGGATGAACGTCGTCGAGCTTTTCGGCGTCACGTTGGCGCAGCTGGGTCGCTTTCGAGAGGGCCCCGGCGACCAGGCAGTCGTGCTCGGTGGCAGGGGCCGTGGCGATGCGTACCGGAAGATCGTCGTCGATGCGCGGGGAAGAATCGTCGGGGCCATGTACGCGGGCGATGGGAGTGGTGTGGCGGAAATGGGCGTGGTGCACGGCCTGATTCGGCGGGGGGCGAGTTGGAAGGAGTTCTCGCAATACGGCCTGCCGCGTGTGACTTACGCTGCCACGCTGCACTCCGCTCGGACGTTGGAGCCGTGAAAGTCGAAGTGCGGTTGCACGCAATCTTGAAGCAGTGGGCGCCCCCCGGAAGCGAAGGGGCGGTGTGTGTCGAGTTGCCCCAGGGGGCGACGGTGGGAGATCTGATTGCGAGGCTGGGGATTCCCGCCCGCCATGCGGCGATGATCCTCTCGGGCGACGAGTCCCTCGATGCATCTGCGGTCCTCAGAGATGGCCAGGAAGTGCACGTGTTTCCCCCGCTGGCCGGGGGCTGCCCAGAGTTGGGGAACCGGGAGGCCGCGGGCGGAGCGGCACCCGGGGGCGCAGGGGCGAGCTCGGGCTCCTCAGTCGAGCGCCTGAGGGTCACTGCGCGCAATTAGGGCCCGCAACCGCGCGGCGTGCTCTTCCTCCTCCCTCGCGAGCGCGGCGAGCGCCTCGGCGAGCTCCGGGTGCTCGTCGACCAGGGTCGTAGCCTGGTCGCGGATATCGCGGGCCGCAGCGCGGTGCGCCTCGAGATCTTGGGTGAGCCGGCCCCAGTAGTTGCATGCTCCCTGGGGAGGCGGGGGGACCGGAACGTCCCCCGCAAAGCCGCCCACGGCCGACACAAGCCGCCGCAGCCTTTCGGCCTGCTCTTTTTCCTCGGCGGCGAGCTCTTGCAACGCCCGGCGCCCGGCCTCATGGGGCGCCAGCTCCGCATGTTCCACGAGCCACCGGTGGCGTTGCACAGCGCTCGCATAAAGCTCCCGCAGGCGCGCCAGCAGCCTTTCGCTACCGCCTCGTCCGTTGCTGAGCAGCGCCCTGGCCACCGCCTCGAACCGCTTCATATCGGCCAGATAGACAGGGAGCGAGCGCGTGTCAACGAGCCGTGCGCGGCAGCAGGTGGCGGGGCACGGGGTTTGCGCGGCGGGAAATTTCCGCTACAAGGGACATAAGGGCAGAGGCGATGGCTAGGATCACGGTCGAAGATTGCCTCCAGAACGTCAACAACCGGTTCGAGCTGGTGCTTCTGGCGACTAAGCGCGCCAAGCAATTGCTGAAGGGCGCTCGGCCGTTACTGAAAGCGGACAACAAAGAGGTCGTCACGGCATTGCGGGAGATCGCGGCCGGGAAGGTGCGGGCGCGCTATCCCGAACAGAAGTAAGCGTTTTCCGGCGGGCGGGGGAGCGACCTTTGCGGTCGGTGGTACCGCGGGAAGGCGGGAGCATGGCCGACGACGAGGCGACCTTCGTGGCTGGAGAACAGGGCGAAGAGGAGGCATTGGAAGAGCTCATCGAGGACGAGGGATCGAGCGAAGCGGAGCTGCGCGAGCAGACTGCGCTCGTTCCCACGGATACCCTCCAGCGATACCTGGCTGAGATCCGCAAGTATCCGCTTTTGAGCCGCGAGGAAGAGCACGCGTTGGCCGTGGCATACCGGGAACGGGGCGACGTGGAAGCTGCGTACCGGTTGGTGACTTCGAACCTCCGACTCGTGGTGCTGATCGCCCGCGAGTACCAGCGCGCCTTCCACAACCTGCTCGACCTCATTCAGGAGGGCAACGTCGGGCTGATGGAGGCGGTGCGGAACTTCGACCCGTACCGCGGTGTTCGCTTCCCTTCCTACGCCGTCTGGTGGATCCGCGCGTATATCATTCGCTTCATCATGAACAACTGGCGCCTGGTAAGGATTGGCACGACGCAGGCGCAGCGCAAACTGTTTTTCAACCTGCAGAAAGAGAAGGAACGATTGGAGGCCGAGGGTTTTGTGCCTGGCCCCAAGCTTTTGGCGCGCCGGCTGGACGTCAAGGAATCGGAAGTGATCGAGATGGAGCAACGCCTTGCCGCGCGCGATGTCTCGGTGGATGCTCCAATCGAGGATTCGGATTCGACGACGCTGCTGGACTTGTTGCCGGCAGGGACCGCTACGGCTGAGCAGCAGATGGCGGATGCGGAATACCGCGCCAAGGTGAGCGAGAAGATTCGGCAGTTCGGCGAGAGATTGCAGGGCAAGGACAAGGTGATCTTCGAGCAGCGCTTGCTGGCTGACGAGCCGCTCACGCTGCAGCAGATCGGGGACCGGTACGGGATCAGCCGGGAGCGCGTGCGCCAGATCGAGAGCCGGTTGAAAAAGCGCCTCAAGCAGTACTTGCTCGAGGAGATGAAGGATCTCGCCGGTATCGTGATCGAGGAAACGGGGTGAGCGGCGCGCCGAGCGTTCCGCGGGGCCGCGGCTTCGTGACCTTCAGCCGCGGTGGGTCGCTAGCGCTGTTCCCCGCACTCCGAGAGCCCCCTGTGCGGGAGAGAGCCCTGAAAGCGAATCTTCTGGCCGTCCCGCGAAGGAGCTTGGCGCCTTGCGGCTATGGGGCGGCGCCGGTATAGTCGCGCCGCGGTAACCGTGCGGCTCTTGCGAGCGGGGTCCCGCGAAGAATCCGTGCACTGCGGCGCTCGCCGATCGTCGGGCAAGCGGCGCCAGCCCCGGCGGGCGGGTGTGCTGTGGGAAGCTCAGGCGGCAAGGGAGATCGGGGGCGAAGGCAAATGGCGATGATTCACGGCGGCCGCGTGGTGGCCAGAGCTCTGCGCGCCGAGAGGGTGCCGTTCATCTTCACGCTTTGCGGGGGTCACGTGATGCCCATATACGATGGGTGCATCGACGAAGGCATCCGCGTGATCGATGTCCGCCACGAGCAAACTGCCGCGCATGCTGCCGACGGTTGGGCTCGTGTGACGGGCCGGCCCGGGGTCGCGGTGGTGACGGCGGGCCCCGGCCTGACGGACGCGGTGACCGGGGTTGCGAGCGCACACCGCGCCAACATCCCGATGATCCTCATCGGCGGCCAGGGCCCCAGGCCGTTCGCCGACATGGGATCCTTGCAGGACATGAACCACGTGGAGCTGATGCGTCCGATCACGAAGTGGGCAGTCTCTGTCCCGGAGGGGCGGCGCCTGGCCGAGTACGTCAGCATGGCCTTCCGCAAGGCCACCACCGGCGTGCCGGGGCCGGTCTTTCTGGAAATCCCCATCGACCAGCTCTTCGACACGTACGACGAGGAGCGCATCCCCTTCCCCACCAGGTACCGCACGGAAGCGGGGATCGCGGGGGATCCGCGGTACGTGGCGCGCGCCTTCGAACTGCTGAAAACTGCGCAGCGCCCCGTGGCACTTGTGGGGACGCAGTTGCGCTGGTCCGTGCGCCGCGAAGCGTACCCGCGGTTTGTCGAGACGTTCGGGCTGCCCGTGTACGTGAGCGGTCTCGGGCGCGGTTCTTTGCCACCGGAGCACCCGTACTTTTTCGCCCACACGCGGAAAGAGGCGCTCCGCCAGGCGGATGTCGTGATCGTCTTCGGGACCCCGTTCGACTTTCGCCTCGGTTATGGCCGCGAGTCGCACTTCCACCCCGAAGCGAAAGTGATCCAAGTGGACCTTGATGGTTCGGAGATCGGCCGCAACCGCCCAGTGGAAGTCGGAATCATTGGCGACACCGGCCTAGTGATGGAACAGCTTACGCAGTGCGCGTTGGTGGACGGGTACTCGCCGGCCATGGCAAAGCCGTGGGTCGACCACTTGCGCGAACGCGAGCGCCAGCGGTGGCGCCAGATGGAACCGGAAATGTACTCCGACGCCGTGCCGATCAATCCGTTGCGGTTGTGCCGCGAGGTGGCGGATCTGCTAGACCGCAATGCCATCGTGATTGGCGACGGCGGGGACTTCGTGGCCACCGCAGCCTCCATCGTGCGCGTGTACGAGCAGGGCCATTGGCTGGACCCGGGCCCGCTGGGGACCCTCGGGGTGGGCCCGGGCTATGCCATGGCTGCCAAGCTCGCCAAGCCCGACTCTGCGGTGGTGATCCTGTACGGCGACGGCTCCTTCGGACTCCATGGGCTCGAGTTCGAGGCCATGGTGCGGCAGAAGATCAACGTCGTCGGAGTCGTGGGCAACGACGCGGCCTGGACGCAGATCCTGCGCGGGCAAGTGCAGCTCTACGGGCCTGAACGCGCGATTGCCACGCGCCTGGCGTATACGCGGTACGATCGAGTCGTCGAAGCACTGGGCGGCCACGGGGAGTACGTCGAGCGCCCGGAGGACATTCGACCGGCGCTCGAACGCGCTCTGTCTGCGGGCAAGCCCGCGCTGGTGAATGTGAAGATCGGCAGGAGCGATTTCCGGAAAGACGCGATCTCGCTCTGAACTCGCGGTTTCGACACGTGCGCGACCGGACAGCAGGCCTCATCGTCGTCGGGAACGAGATCCTCTCTGGCAAAATCGCGGACACGAATTCCGCCTTCCTCGCCCGCGAGCTGCATGGCATCGGCGTGGCCTTGCGGCGCATCGTGGTGGTTCCCGACGAACTCGACGAGATCGCGGAGGCGGTGCGGACTTTTCGGCCGCTCTACGACGTCGTCTTCACCTCGGGCGGTGTGGGTCCGACACACGACGACATGACCATTGCGGGCGTAGCTCGCGGGCTGGGCCGCGCCGTGGTGCGGCATCCCGAAATTGAGCAGCGCCTGCGGGAGTTTTTCCGCGACCGGATCAACGAAGCGCGGCTGAAAATGTCGGAAATCCCCGAAGGCGCGGAGCTCATCTTCGAGGGCGAGCTCAGCTTCCCGACCTTGAAAGTCGAAAACATTTACATCTTGCCGGGTATCCCAGAGCTGTTCCAGGCGAAGGTCCGCGCGCTCGAGCCCCGCCTCGCGGTGGATCCCTACTTCATGCGCGTCGTTTACACGAACGAGGCCGAGAGCGCGATTGCGGAGATGTTGCGCCAGACCTTGGCCGCGTACCCGGAGCTGCTGCTCGGCTCGTATCCGAAGCTCGCAGATCCGAGCTACCGCGTGCGGATCACGCTCGAGTCGAAAGACAAGGAGTACTTGGAGCGAGCCTTTCGCCACTTGCTCGCGCTGCTCCCTCCGGGCGCGGTGCTCCGTACCGAATGACGGCCGCCCTGCGGGAGCCGATCCCCGCGAGGCCAGAAGCGCGCAATGAAGAGGGAGGTCCGGTTTCTCGCGGCGGCCGCCCACGCCAGCCAGTTGCCCGCGCACTCGCTTCCGGAGATCGCCTTTGCGGGGCGGTCGAACGTGGGGAAGTCGTCGCTCTTAAACTCCCTGGCGGGGCGTCGGGTGGCGCGGGTCAGCAAGACGCCCGGACGAACCCGACAGATCCACTTCTTCGCCGTCTGGGGGCGCGTGGTCTTTGTCGATCTTCCTGGATACGGCTTTGCCGAGGTGCCCCTTGCGCTGCGGGAGCAGTGGAAAGAGCTCGTCGAAGCGTATCTCAGCGCGCGCCGCCAGTTGCGCGGAGTGGTTCTCTTGTTGGATGTCCGCCGCGGCATGGAAGAAGAGGAGCGGATGCTGCTCGATTTTCTGCAAGGGGTGTCGCTCCCCGTGGTGCTGGCAGTCACGAAGGCCGACAAAGTCGGTCGCTCCGAGCGCGTGCGCCGCATGCGGGAGCTCGCGGCCGGTCCGCCGCTGCCGGGAGTGCGAGCCGTGGTTTGCGTTTCAGCGGTATCTGGCGAAGGGCTTGCTGTTTTGCGCCGCGAGATCGAGAAGTTGGTGCGCAGCGAGCCGCGGGGCGCGGACGCTGGGGGGCGGCCCGGAAGCGCGCCCCCAGGCTGCTGGGACCCCGGGCAGTGACCCGCCGCTCACAGGGGCTCGAAGCACTCGGTGCGAACGATATCCTCCAAGGTCTCCCGGCGCGAGATGAGGAAGAGCTGGCCGTCTTCGAGCCAGACCTGCGGCGCACGGCCGATGGAATTGTAGTTGGAGCTCATCGCCACCCCGTATGCGCCCACGTCGTGCAGCACGACGAGGTCTCCTGGGCTCGGCCGCGGCAGCAGGCGCGGCTCGATCAACTCGGCGGCGTCGCGCGTGAACACGTCCCCCGACTCGCACAGCGGGCCCGCAACGGCGCTCGGAATCAAGGGCCCGCGCTTTCCATGTACGCTTATGTGGTGGTACGAACCGTACATCGCGGGACGCACCAGGTCGCAAAAGCCGGCGTCGACCATCACAAAGGTCTGGCCCGGGCCCTTTTCGTTCCCCCGCGTTTCTTTGACTTCGGTCACCCGGGCGACCAGGACCACGGCCGGAGCCACAAAGAAGCGGCCGGGCTCGATTTCCACCCGCACCGGCCGGCGGGCAGCGCGGCTCACTGCGCTCTGAATTTCCCGCAGCGCGGCTCCCACCCCCTCCAGATCGACGCCGGGAGTACCGGGCCGATAGGGGTACGGGATCCCACCGCCGAGGTTGACCGCGGTCGCGTCCGGGAAGCTGGAAATCCATTCTGCAAACCGGGCCCCCAGGCGCGCGAGGTTTTCCAGGAACTCATCGGCTTCCGGGCCGGTGCCGATGTGCGCGTGGAGTAGGACGATCGGGAAGCCCTCCCGCCAAGCTCGCTTTCGCACCGCGTCGAGGTCCTCGTGCCAGATGCCGTGTTTCGAGCTCGGCCCTCCGGTGTCGCACGCCTGCACATGGCCATGGCCGAATCCCGGGTTGATCCGAAGGCCGACCGGGCCTCGATAGCCGCTGCGCCCAAGCTGTTCCAGCATACCGGGAGAGCCGAGGTTCGGCAGCACGCGCTCTTGCAGCACCACGGTGAGGCTGTTGTCGCGGAACACGTCTGCTGTGAGCACGACGACAGGAGGTTCACTGCC
>JBBIUR010000186.1:0-1588 GCA_037440145.1 Myxococcales bacterium
CACATCCCGTGCGACGAGCCAGCAGTGGAAGATGTGATAGCGGAGATGAAAGAGGCCGTAGAGAGGCTGTGGGAGTGAACAAGTGGAAGGGCTGAAAGGACGATGGGTGTGGTAAAGAGCGAAATCGCTACACTGGTCGAGGAAGCGATCAAGAAGGCACAGCGCAAAGGCGACCTGCCGAAGTACGAATCGCCGCCGGTGACGGTGGAACGGCCCAAGCAGGCGGAACACGGCGACTATAGTACCAACATCGCCTTGCAATCGGCCCGTCTGGCCCGCAAGTCGCCCATGGATGTCGCCTCCGCCATCGTCAAGCGGCTGCCCAAGACCGACTTTATCGGCCCGGTGGACATCGCCCATCCTGGCTTCATCAACTTCACGCTGGACGCCGGCTGGCTGGCCCGGCAGGTGGAGGCGTCGAATGCCGACTACGTGACCATGGACTTCTTGGCCGAAATCACGATGGTCATCTTGCACCGCCAGCGAGCGCGGGATCCAGAGCTCGGCTACGCAACGGATTTCGTATCGCAACTGCGAGGGGTGCTCGACGCAGTGGCGCGGCGGGGGCTCACGGTGATTGCCAACGCGGGGGGCATCAACCCCTACGGCTGCGCGCAGGCGGTGGAGGATGCTTGCCGGAAGGCCGGTGTGGATCTGCCCATCGGCGTCGTCAGTGGGGACGACCTGTGCGCGCGGATCGACGACATGGCCGCCGCAGGCGCGGACCTCGCGAACCTCGACGATGGCCGGCCCTACGAGATGATTCGCGGGCGCGTGGTGGCTGCCAACGCGTACCTGGGTGCTCGGCCGATCGTGCGGGCTTTGCAGGGAGGAGCGCGCATCGTCATTGCGGGAAGGACCACGGACGCCGCGCTGATCCTCGCCCCGCTGGTGCACGAGTTCGGCTGGGACTGGACCGATTGGGACCGCCTGGCTGCCGGGACCATCGCCGGCCACATCCTCGAGTGCGGCGCACAAGCGACGGGGGGAAACCTCACCGATTGGCAGGAGATCCCGTCGATGCTGGATATGGGTTATCCCGTCGTCGAGGTGCGCCCCGACGGCGAGTTCGTCGTGACGAAACCTCCCGGCAGCGGCGGCGTTGTCAACTGCAAGTCGGTCACCGAACAGTTGCTCTACGAGATCGGGGATCCGAAGGCGTATTGGACCCCGGACGTGACAGCGGATTTCACGTCGATTATCGTCGCCGAGGAAGCGGCGGACCGGGTGCGTGTGAGCGGCGCGCGCGGCGAGCCGCCGCCCCGAGAGCTGAAAGCCTCGATCGTATACAGCGACGGTTTCAAGGCCATCGGCACCGCATTGCTTTCGGGCCCCGATGTGCTGGCCAAGGGGCAGCGCCTCGCGGAGATGATCTGGCACCGGCTGGGAACCGATTTCGCAGACCGGCGCACGGACTTCGTCGGTTACAACGCCTGCTGGGGACCGGCCGCACCGCCCATCGAGCCAAACGAAATCGTATTCCGCATTGGTGTTCGCGATCCGGATCGCAAAAAGGTGGAGCGCTTCGCCAACACGATCCTGGGCTTCGGCCTCCAGGCGCCACCGGGCTTCGGGGTCTTTGGAGGCC
>JBBIUR010000186.1:1643-7918 GCA_037440145.1 Myxococcales bacterium
CGGGACGCAGTGCAGGCGGTCGTCGAGGTGCGGAGCGGAGAGCGGCGCTTGCTCGAGACCTGTGCGATGGACCACCCGGCTCCTCAAGCGGCACAGACCCCGCGAGTTCGCCGCCGCGAAGGAAGCACGCGGGGTCCTGTGATTCCGGCTAGCGGTCCCACGCGGCGCGTGCCGTTGGCCGCCCTCGCGTACGCCCGCTCGGGCGACAAAGGGAACACGGCGAATATTGGAGTTGCCGCTCGCTCCCCCGAGGCCTTCGCGTGGCTGCGCGGCGCGCTCACCGAAGAGCGGGTCCGGCAGTACTTCGGCGAGTTCGTCCGCGGGCGCGTCACGCGGTACGAGTTGCCGAATCTGCTCGCTTTCAACTTCGTTCTAGAGGATGCGCTCGGGGGCGGCGGCACGCTGTCGCTGCGCGCCGATCACCAGGGCAAGACGCTGGGCCAGGGACTGCTCCGAATGGAGCTGGAGGTGCCCGCTCCGCTGTGCCCATGATTGCCGCGGGCTGCGCGCCCGCAGTCCGAGTGCCTCGGAAGGGAGGAGCGCTTATGCTCGACGTGGAACGGCGGGGCGAGGTGGCGTACCTGACGCTCGAGCGGCCCGAGGTCGGCAACGCCTTGAACCCTGAGTTGGCGACTCGGATGGTCGATGCTCTGGATGGGCTCGCGCGAGAAACAGACCTCCGCGCAGTCGTGATCACGGGAGCGGGTACTGTGTTTTGCGCCGGTGCGGACCTCAATTGGATGCGCAGGATGCGCGGGGCGAGCTTCGAGGCCAACTTGCAAGACGCCCGGCAGGCGGGGCGCTTGTTTGCTGCTTGCTTTCGGTTCCCCCGGCCCGTGATTGCGCGCGTGAACGGGCCCGCGCGCGGCGGCGGGGTGGGGATCGTCGCGGCATGTGACTTCGCCGTCTCCGCTGCCGAGGCGCACTTTGCCTTTTCGGAGGTGCGCCTGGGGCTCGTGCCGGCAGTGATCGCCCCGTATGTCGTGCGCAAGCTGGGCCCCGCCGCCGCCTGCCGCGTGTTTCTGACCGGCGAGACCTTCGATGCCGCGGAGGCTAAGGCGCTCGGCCTCGTGGATCGGGTGGTGCCGCGGGCAGAACTGGACGAAGCCGTGGAGCAGTGCCTGCGGGTACTGCACCAGTGCGGCCCGCAGGCTCTGGGTTCCGTGAAGGAGCTGGTGCGGGAAGTGGACCCGATGGACATCGACCGGCTGCTGGATCGAACGGCGGAGATCCTCGCGCGCGTGCGGGCCGGCGAGGAGGCGTGCGAGGGAATGGCGGCATTCTTCGAAAAGCGGAGACCCCGCTGGGCTCTCTGAGTTCGGGGGCGCTCCGCCATGCGCAGGATCGAGACGAAGGTTCGCACGAGCGACGCGGAATTTCAGGAGAACCGCAGGTTCATGATGGCCCGCGTCGCGGAGCTCCGCGAGCGGCTGGCGATTGTCCGGCAGATGGGCCCCGAGCTGGCCAAGCGGCGCCACGTCGAGCGCGGAAAACTGCTCGTCCGCGACCGCATCGAGCGCTTGCTCGATCCGGACACTCCTTTTCTGGAACTGTCACCGCTCGCGGCGTGGGGGATGTACGAGAACGAGGCTCCGTCCGCGGGACTGGTCACGGGCATTGGCGTCATCTGCGGGCGAGAGGCAGTCGTCGTCGCCAACGACGCCACGGTGAAAGGCGGGACGATGTTCCCAATGACCGTCAAGAAGCACCTGCGCGCTCAGAGGATCGCGATGGAGAACCGCCTGCCGTGCATCTACCTCGTAGATTCCGGCGGCGCCTTTTTGCCCTTGCAGGCAGAGATTTTTCCCGACGAGCAGCACGGCGGCCGGATCTTTTACAACGAGGCGCTCATGTCGGCCATGCGCATTCCCCAGATCGCGGTGGTCATGGGATCCAGCACGGCCGGGGGTGCCTACGTGCCAGCGATGTGCGACGAGAACATCATCGTGCGCGGCCAGGGCACTGTCTTTCTCGGCGGACCGCCGCTGGTGAGGGCGGCAACTGGCGAGGTGGTCACCCCGGAGGAACTGGGAGGCGGCGACGTACACACGCGGATCTCCGGGGTCTGCGACCACCTGGCCGTGAACGACGAGCACGCGCTGGCGCTGGCGCGCGAGATTTTCGAGAACTTGCCGCGGCCGGAAAAGTTTCCGCTCGATGTCGAATCGCCCGAGCCGCCGGCATACGATCCTGAGGAAATCTACGGGATCGTGCCTCCTGACCCACGCCGGCCCTTCGACGTGCGCGAGGTGATCGCCCGAATCGTGGACGGCAGCCGCTTTCAGGAATTCAAGGCTCTCTACGGCACCACGCTCGTGTCCGGGTTTGCGAGGATTCACGGCTATCCCGTTGGGATCATCGCGAACAACGGCGTATTGTTTTCCGAGTCGAGCTTGAAAGGAGCGCACTTCATCGAGATCTGCTGCCAGCGCAAGCTGCCGCTGGTCTTCTTGCAGAACATCACCGGGTTCATCGTCGGCAAGGCGTACGAGCACGGCGGGATCACGAAAGACGGAGCGAAGATGGTGCACGCTGTGGCCAATGCCCAGGTTCCCAAGTTTACCGTCATCATCGGGGCTTCCCACGGCGCGGGGAATTACAGCATGTGCGGCCGCGCATATGGCCCCCGCCTGTTGTTTCTGTGGCCCAACGCCAGGATTTCTGTGATGGGGGGGGAGCAGGCAGCGCAGACGCTGCTCGCGGTGAAGATGGAGCAACTGCGGGCGCGGGGGCAGACGATGACCGAGGTGGAACAGCGGGCTCTGGTCGAGCCGGTCCTCGCGAAGTACGAGGAAGAATCCAGCCCGTACTACGCGACGGCGCGCCTGTGGGACGACGGAATCCTGGACCCGGTGCAGACGCGCGATGTTCTCGGCCTTGGCATTTCCATGTCGCTAAACGCCCCGATTCCCGACCCGCGCGTCGGCGTTTTTCGCATGTGAGCCGCGGCGGGAGACCTCTTCGGATTTGGCGAGCACCAGGAGTCGAAATCGGCTCGGCCGCCTGCCGAGAAATTCGGCCGCGGCGCGCCGGATCTCCTCTCGCAAGGCTCGTTGCGCCGGAGCGGCGCTGCCAGGCGGCTTCCAGGTGAGAGCCCCGCGGCGCTGTGCCGCGTCCGGGGCAGCGCCGAGCACGGCCAGCAGCCACCGCAGAACCCGCAAGTGGAGGATCCGTTCCACCGCGCGATCGCCGAGGCGAACGCGCCCGCGCCGCAAGAGCTCTGCTTGCGGCCCGTAGTACTCGACAGTGAGACCGGCAGCGCTGGCGGCGCGGATGGCCACGGAGAAGTCGACGAGAAAGGTGATGTCCTGGTGGCCCGGAGCGCGATAGGGACTCGCGTGCTCGCGGGGTCTTCCCGCGCGCAGGCGCTGCTCCGCCGGCGTGCGCCGGTGGTAGCCATCGAGGCCGCCGTAATCGATCAGCAGAATTTCCGCCCGGTCGTACAGATGCGCTGCGTTGCGGATGAAATTTTCGATCTCGGGGCAAGCGTAGTACACCCACCATTCGGGCAAGGGGCGCTTAGGAGGGCGCGGGGGAGGGTAGTGCCGTTTCAGAAACGCCTGCAGTTGCGGCAGGTGCGCCGCGGGCACGAACAGCTCCGTGTACCGGGTTGCACGCGGGAATCCGCTGGCGGCGCGCTTCCAGTCGCGCGCGGGATAGAAGCGCCCGATCCCACGCGCGTGCCTCGTCCCGGGCCGCCGCGCTCCCACGAACGCGACCCAGAACTGACCGCTGGGATCGCGCACGACCTTATGGTGGGCGAGGCAATCCAGGACTTCGTTGGCGATCACGATGCCGGCGGCGCCTGCGGGGGCGGGACGCCTCGGCCGGGAGAGATCTGCACTGGACCACTGGACCCGCGCGCCAAGAGGCCCCAGTGCCGCAGCCTGCCGCGCCCGCAGAGCCGGGCTCTTCTCGCAGATGCGGTATTCGAGCGCTGCCGCGAAGGCTTGCCAGCTAGGGTCGCGCGCAGCCCGAGTTTCCACTTCCGTCACAATATCGCTCGCAAGGCAACCGTTGCCAGCCCCTACTTCGGTGATCCCGAAGCGCGGTGGTTTTCCCCACTGCCTCCAGAGGTCGAAGGCAATCCGCACCACGGCGGCGCCGAAAACCGGTGAGAGCGAGCTGGGGAAGGTGTCGTAGTCGCCACCATCGCCGATGCGGACGACGCCCGCCGAGTAGTACCCCCGCCGCGGGTGAAACAGCGCGTATTCGACGAAGTCCCGGAAGGACGGCAGGGCCCGGCGCACGCGCGCCGCGGCCTTCCGGTCCGCGACGAAGACGCCACGTGGCCTGCTGGCGGCCGGGGCCTTTTCGCTCTGGTCGCTTGCGGGTCGCCGCGTCGCCAAACCGGTTCGGCAGCTCAGTACACGCCGCCAAGCTTGGCGTGGTCCCAACTGCTCACACGCCG
Organism: Myxococcales bacterium; assembly: GCA_037440145.1. GTDB lineage: Bacteria > Desulfobacterota > Binatia > HRBIN30 > BPIQ01 > JBBIUR01. The sequence continues at coordinate 6,055 of JBBIUR010000186.1, forward strand.
CGGCGCAATCCGCAGTGCAACCCGCTTGCGGGCCTGTGCCCGCATGGCTTCTTCGAGGTTGGGGCTCAGGGAACCCGACATCTTCTGGTGGATGCGGCTCAAGATCGACACGCAGGTCTCGAGGTCATCGATGATTTCGGCTTCGCCGCGGATCATCAACCCCTTCAGCGTTTCGTACGTCGTGCCCGACTCGATCAGCAGGGCCACCTTCGGGTTGCGCCGGATGTTCATCACCTTTTGAGACTTGCGGTACGTGGTCATCAGCACCGCATCGCCGTCGGTCACGTACCACATCGGCACCGCGTGCGGGTACCCGTGACGGTCGATCGTGCACAGGATGATGGTCTTCGAAGTCTCCAGAAACTGTCGTTGTTCCTCGGGCGTGAGGGTGATCAGAGCGCGGCGATGCACGGGCACTCCCCTTTGGCGCCAGGATGTCGCGGCTTCGGATAGTACGCCGGGGAGCGAACGTCAACGCAGTGGGCAGCTTTTCTCGGGTCGCGGCGCGCGCTCCCTTCAGCCGCAGTAGCTGCCGGGGCGGCGTGGGCTCTACAGCGTTGCCGCCCTCTGCCGGGCTCGGACGGGTGTCCCGCGGCGCCGGCCGTCCCACGCAGGCCGCGTGGCGTGGGGACTCAGGGGCCGCTCGGGCAGCTCGAGCAGCACGTCGCGCTCGGACCCACTTGGCCCCCGATTGCGGCGCAGTGCTCCGCCGAGGCTTTGATGCTGCACCGGGTGCCGCAGTCGAAATCGCTCGAGCACGCGGTTGCGGGATCGTTGGCGCACGTGGTGGTGGCCGGGTCGCAGGCAGCGGCGGGGCGGATGCACGTCACGCGCCCGGGCTTGCCACAAGTCGATCGCGCGGCGCAGCGGCGGATCTTGCCCTTGCACCGGTGCGGAATTTCCCCGGCTCGGGCCATTCGGTTTACCAGCCGGGCGACGCAGCTCACATAGCGCCCGTGGTTCGCGGCTGCGTCACAGCGACAGTTCTGGTCGATGGCCTGTTGGACCGTGCACCGCACAGCCTCGCAGTCGATTTCCTGCGCTGCGGCCTTACCGCCGGCGGCGATCCAGAAGGCTGCGATTGCCAATGCGAAGCCGCCCGCCGCGCCGCCGGCGTGTGCCTGCAAGAACCCCCTGCATCGCCGGGGCAGCTCTCGAAGTCGGCCCCACCGCGCCTCCGCGTGCTGCAACCGTCCGGTTTTCATTGGCCTCACCCGTCCTTCGCGCGCACAAGGGTAGAACGACTGCCGCACTCCAATCAAGCCTCGCGGCGGCAGAACCGGAGGGCCGTTTCGGTGAACTTCTCGCCGCGCATGGGTGGAGAGCGTATTCTCTTTCGGGACCTCTGAGGCGCTCAGCGGGCGCGCACTTCGGCCAGCAGCGCGCGGGCTTCTCCCAGCTGGCGGTACTTGTGGAGCTTTTCCGCCCAGTACGTCGCTGCTTCCAGAGCTTTGACTGCCTTTTCTTTTTCGCCGAGGTCCAAATACGTGCGCGCGAGTTCGATGTGCGCGCCCACCGACATAGGATTCAGCGCGACGGCGCGGGACAAGTACTCTTCGGCTTTCTTGAGGTTGCCCCCTAGCACCCAGGGCAGCTGCCGGTACAAGCCGCCGCGCGCCGCCAGGGCATCGCTGTGCAGCGGATTCAGTTCCAGGCAGCGATCGAGTTCCCGGTTGACCTCGAGGAGTTTGAGCGGGTTGGCTCCGACCCCTTCGAGCAGAAGCCGCCGCCCGTAGTTTGCAAAAACGGCGTAGTGGGCGTCCGCGTTATTGTCGTCGAGCGCGACGGCCTGGCGGGCCAGTTTCTCGCCTTCGCGGTACAAGGCGAGCTTCTCCTCCTTCGCGGTTGCCTCCTCCGCGCGGAA
>JBBIUR010000187.1:0-2014 GCA_037440145.1 Myxococcales bacterium
TGGTTCTCGAGCGTCCAATCCTTCCCCGTGATTCCCGCGTCGAGGACGCCCTTTTCGATGTACCGCGACATTTCCTGCGGGCGCACGAGCGCGCAGCGCAGCGTTTCGTCGTCGACGGTGGGAAAATACGAGCGATCGCTGCCGGAGAGCTTCCACCCCGACTTCCGGAACAACTCGATCGTCGCGGCTTCCAGGCTCCCCTTGGGGATCCCGAACTTCAGGATCTTTCGATTGCCGGTGGCCATTTCCGCCCAGGCGCTCGCTTAGGAGCGCTTGCCGAACGTCGCCTCGGGTTCCACGACGCGGGGCGCGATCACTTCCCAGCCCTGTGGAGACACGCGGCGAAAGAAACAACTTCGATAGCCCTCATGGCAGGCAGCACCGCCGCGCTGGCGCACTTTCAGGAGGACGGCGTCGGCGTCGCAATCCACGCGCACCTCGACGACCTCTTGCACGTGGCCCGAAGTCTCGCCCTTGATCCACAGGGCGTTGCGCGACGTGCTCCAGTAGCTGGCCTTGCCCGTGGCCAGGGTTCGTTCCCAGGCTTCGCGGTTCATATACGCCAACATCAGCACCTCGCCGCTTTCGGCATCCTGGGCAATGGCGGGAACTAAGCCCCCGCGCTTCTCGAAGTCGGGCGTTTGCATGCTCTCCTCAATATAGGAGGGCGCCTACCACAGGGGGTGCAGGTGCGCAACGCAGTGGGGTGCTCGTGTTAGGAGTACGCGAATTGACCGGTCGGGATAGCAAACGAAGTGTGCGTTTTTCGGTAGTAGGGCGTACAGCACGGGTTCTCCAGAGGAGAACTCGGGGACGGAGGTGTTCTGCGGGGTGAGCGCCGAGAAGCAGCCGTTGAATCCAAAAGAGGTGATTGCACGGGCGATCCGTGGCGAGCTCAGATCGGGGCGGCAGAGACGCTGGGGTCTCAGAGCGAACGATGCGGCGGTGGAAACAACGCGACGAGCTGCAGCGTTGCGACGGGCTTTTCGACCGCAGAACCGGCACGCATTCACCCCGCCAGCCGCCGTTTCAGGAGGTGGAAAAGGTGTTCCAGCGATCGGGCAAAATGGGTGGGCAAGACGGACCCTGAGGCCCAGGGGTTGCGGTGCGCACCACCGCGCTCGCGCAGGCGGGAAGGGCTCGCCGAGCGTGAGTATCTGTATTTCGCTTATGCACGGGCCCCTCGCGCAGGGCGGGAAGAGCATTGCGACGGCTTGGCATCGAGTAGATCGCGAGCTGTTGCCCGCCGCGAGCGTGGGGGCGCCATCGCCTCGCTTTACACTGTGGCATCTATGTCATGTTGCCCTCCGCGAGCGTGGGGGCGCCCCATGGCTAGCACCTCGGCTGCAAGCTGCTCAAGGCCGGCGCACGGAGACGCCTCCCGTGTGGGAAGTGGCTCACTTGGCCTTCCGTACCGCCCTCCGCGGGCACGGAGGCTCCGTGAGCGAAGGAACGCCGCACTGGCAGAGACTTTTGATCGCAGCGCTGCGGGTAGCTCCGGGGTGTGCGGGGGATTGCTGGGGCGGACCGCTTGCCGGAGAGGCAATTTCCCCCGCGTTTCAACCACCAGCTCGGCCGCGAGCGGGCTGATCCCGCGCTCGCCCTGTTGCGGGCCGCGGCAATCGATATCGACCAGACCCCGTGCTGGGAGTAGGAGCAGATGGTGGCACGCGATGACACCGTGGTGTTCGGAGCCCTGCGGCTCGACGTCGAAAAGCAGCTGCGGCGACCCGTGCACGCCCCCGCCCAACCAGCCCTGCGGGCTCACTGCTCTCCGCCCAGGTATCCTTTGACAGTGGGCAACACCAGACGCCTCGCGCGCCAAGGTGAGCAGTGATTTGCGGGCCAACGACACGCCGTGGGCTGCTGGCCAGGCGCGCCGGCCCGTAGTAAGCGACGCCGAAGCAGGAGGTCGACTTCGATGCGCCTGGACGCAATTTCCGCTACCTTGGGATGCGAGCTGCAAGGGGACGGGTCCGTCGAGATCGAGGGCGTCGCCACGCTGGAGGAAGCG
>JBBIUR010000187.1:2024-7896 GCA_037440145.1 Myxococcales bacterium
CCGCACGATCTGTCCTTCCTGTCGAATCCGCGGTACGCACCCAAAGCGAGGGCGACGCGCGCGGCGGCGATTATCGTCGGCCGCGACTTTACGGAGCAAGTGCCGGCGGCATTGCTGCGCGCCGCCGACCCCTACCTAGCGCTGGCACGTGCCCTCGATCTCTTTCACCGGCCGCGTTCGGCCGCGCCCGGCATTCACCCCACCGCGCACATCGACCCTTCTGCCTGCATTGGACCAGGCGCGAGCATCGGCCCCTACGCAGTCATCGAAGCCGGCGTGCGGATTGGCGCCCGAGCTCGCCTGGGGCCCTACGTGTTCATCGGTGCGGAGGCGCAAATCGGCGACGACTTCACGGCACATGCGCACGTCACCGTGCGGGAGCGCGTGCGGATCGGGAACCGAGTGACCCTCCAGGACGGGGCGGTCATTGGCAGCGACGGCTTTGGATATGCGATCGACCCTGACGGAAAGCCGCACAAAATGCCGCAGGCCGGCACGGTGATCCTCGAAGACGACGTCGAGGTGGGCGCCAACGCCACGATCGACCGCGCCACGGTCGGCGCCACGCGCATCGGGCAGGGAACCAAGATCGACAATCTCGTCATGATCGCGCACGGCTGCCAGATCGGCGAGCACTGCTTTTTGGCAGCCCAGGTGGGGCTTGCCGGCAGCACAAGGCTCGGGCGCGGAGTCCAGTTAGGAGGACAGGTCGGCGTGGCGGGCCACCTCGAAATCGGGGACTTCGCCCGCATCGCCGCACAGAGTGGCGTGCCCAACGACGTCCCCGCGGGCAAAACCATGGGTGGCACCCCGGCGGTGGAAATCCAACTGTGGCGCCGATTGGTAGCCGCCAGCCACCGCCTCCCCGAGCTGCTGCAACGCCTCCGCCGCCTGGAAAAACGCCTTTCATCCCGGGGGACGTAGTTTCACATTGGGGGACGTAGTTTCACGCGGGGGAAAGTCGAGGCCGATTCCAAGCCCACCAAGGGCTCGTCCAGTCTCGGCGGCCGCGAGGCGCGGTTGGCGCGTGAAACTACGTCCCCCAAAGTGAAACGGGGGCTGCGATCATTGACAAGCCGGGGGGCAATCCGTAGGCTCCGGGGCGGTGGCAGCTCGCCATGAAAATCTGTGTTCGGGACGTCGAAACGCGGGCCAAACACCTTGCCTACGATGAGCCGACAGAGGAGATCAACGCCGAGCTCAAGCGCGGTCCGGTGCACGACTATGATTTCCCCGGCACCGTACACGTGGCGCTCACGTACTACCGGGCGGGAACCGAACTCTTTTTTGCGGGCGATCTGACTGCACCCGTGATCGGCTACTGTGGGCGCTGCCTGGAGGAGTTTCAGAGCCAGATCTCGCGGCACTTCGCGTTCGTCCTGGTGCCCCAGTGCGACGCGCTCGCAGCGCGGAAATGGGAGGACGAAGAAGACGTGGAACTAGCGTACTATCAGGGAGAGTACGTTGACTTGTCGCCTCTAGTGCGCGAGCAGATCTTCCTGAGCTTACCGACGCGCCCGTTGTGCCACGAGGCCTGCAAAGGCTTGTGTCCCAACTGCGGGTCGAACCTCAACTTGGGCCCGTGCTCATGCGCTGCGAGCAATCCGCCGCGGGCCGCGGTGCACCTGGCCAATCCGCGCCGCTAAGCCGGAACTGTGCAGTCAGGACGAAGCATCCTGCACAAATTCGAGTAAAGGAGCATACGCGATGGTCGTCCCGAAAAGAAAGACCTCCCGCTCCAAGCGCAACAAGCGCCGATCGCACGATGCGCTGGTAGCGCCGGCTCCCATACCGTGCCCCGAGTGTGGGGAGCTGACCCTCCGGCACCGCGCGTGCCGGCACTGCGGTTCGTACCGGGGCCGAAAAGTCCTGGAAGTCGCTGCCTGAGCTCCTCGGCACCCCGATGGCCGACCGGATCGCGTTTTTGTACCCCGGGCAGGGGTCGCAGCAGCCGGGCATGGGTCGCGCGCTCGCGGAGCGCTACGCCGTAGCACGGGAAGTCTTTGCGCAAGCCGACGACGTGCTAGGGTTTCCCCTGTCGCGTCTCTGTTTCGAAGGATCGGCCGAGGAGCTAACGCTCACGGAAAACACGCAGCCCGCGTTGCTCGCCGTGAGCTGGGCAACGACCCGAGTCCTCCGAAGCCACTACGGACTGCACCCCTCTTGGGCAGCAGGCCACAGCCTCGGGGAATTCTCCGCCCTCGTGGCCGCGGGGGCTCTGGACTTTGCGGACGCCCTCCGGCTCGTGCGCGAGCGCGCGACGGCAATGCAAGCTGCGGTGCCCGTCGGCGAGGGGGCGATGGCAGCGGTGTTTGGAATCGACCCTGAGCAAGTCCGCCTCCTATGCGCCGAAGTGGCAGACGGCGAGATCGTCGCGCCGGCGAACTTCAACGGCGCCGGTCAAGTGGTGATCGCCGGCCGTCGGGGCGCAGTTGAGCGCGCGAGCGAGCGGGCGCGCGAGTGTGGCGCGAAACGAGTGGTACCCCTCCGGGTCAGTGCGCCGTTCCACTGCGCACTGATGGAACCCGCAGCCCGGCGGCTCGAAGCCGCTCTGGGGAGCGTCGAAATCCGGCCGCCGCGCATTCCCGTTATCGCGAACGTCGACGGCCGGGTCTATGCAACGGCCGAGGCGATCCGCAGCGGGCTCGTGCGGCAAGTCGTCTCGCCCGTGCTCTGGGAGCAGTGCGTCCAGACACTCGCCGGCCTCGGCTGTCGGCGCGCCCTCGAAGTCGGCCCCGGGAAAGTGTTGACAGGGCTCGTGCGCCGCATCTGCCCCGAGATCGCCTGCCAGCCCGCGGAAGAGCCCGCAGCGTTGCCATGGATGAACGCACCCGCCGATGGGCCCGCTTGAGGGACACGTGGCTCTGGTCACCGGTGCGTCGCGCGGCATCGGGCGGGCGATTGCCGTGGCCCTGGCGCGCGCCGGTGCGCGCGAGGTGGTCATCAACTACGTGGCGAGCCAGGAGGGAGCCGAATCGACTGCCGAAGAGATACGAGCCGCGGGGGCGGCCGCGTCGCTGCAGCGATTCGACGTGAGCGACCCGGACGCCGTCGACGCGGGCATCCGCGAAGCAGCTGCCCGGGCGGGCCGGCTCGACATTTTGGTGAACAACGCCGGCGTGGTGGCCGACAACCTCGTGCTGCGTGTGAAGGAAGAGGAGTGGAACCGGGTGCTCGCCACCAATCTGTCTGGCGTCTTTCACTGCGTGAAGGCAGCAGCGCGCATCATGATGCGGGCCCGTTACGGCCGCATCATCAACATGACCTCGGTAGCGGGGGAAATGGGCAACGCCGGGCAAGGCGCGTACGCCGCTGCCAAGGCCGGCGTGATCGGATTCACGAAATCGATGGCGCGCGAGCTAGCACCGCGCAACATCACGGTAAACGCCGTCGCTCCGGGCTTCATTGACAGCGAGGTGGTGCGGCGCCTTCCGGAGAATTTGCGGCAGGAATACCTGCGGGTGATTCCCCTCGGCCGCTGGGGCACAGCGGAGGAAGTCGCCGACGCTGTCGTCTTTCTCGCCCGGCCCCAATCTGGTTATATTACCGGGCACGTGCTGGCGGTGAACGGTGGCCTCCACATGTAACCGCCTCGAGCGACCACCGAGAGGAGGGAGTATGGGATCCGAAGTCGAGGCAAAAGTCCGTCAAATCGTGAGCGAACAGCTGGGTGTGGGCATCGACGAAGTGACGCCCGATGCCTCCTTCATCGAAGACCTGGGTGCCGATTCGCTCGACATCGTCGAGCTCGTGATGGCTCTGGAAGAAGAATACGACATGGAGATCTCGGACGAAGATGCCGAGAGGATCCGCACCGTGCAGGACGTGGTGAACTACATCGAATCGCACCGGACCCCCTCGTGAACCACACGCCACTGATCGACTGCCTCGGGCGGTGGCTCGCCCGCACAGGTCCTTATTAAGGCGGCGCTCGAAAAACCCGCGCCCTGCTTGCGGGGGCAGTTGGAGCTCCTCCCCACACGACCTGCCGGCATCCGGCGCCGCGACCTGAAAGCGGCGGCGGAGCAGCTCGCGCACTCGTCTCGAGGCCGTCGCCCATGAAATGTCCCTTCTGCCACGGGACGGATAATCACGTCATCGATTCGAGACTCACCAAGGACGGGAGCGTGATTCGGCGCCGCCGCCAGTGCGAGGGGTGCCAGCGCCGCTTCACCACGTACGAGCGAGTGGAAGAGGTGTTGCCGATGGTCGTCAAGAAGGACGGCCGCCGCGAGCCCTTCGACCGGATGAAGATCATCGCCGGGCTGACAAAGGCCTGCGAGAAAAGACCGATCAGCATGGCTACGATCGAAGAGCTCACCGATCGGGTGGAGCGCGCGCTGCAAGAGCGCGGGGAGAAGGAGATTCCCAGTTCCGCCATTGGGGAAGCCGTCATGCGGGAGCTCCATGCGCTCGACAAGGTCGCCTACGTTCGCTTTGCGTCGGTCTACCGGTCGTTCCGGGACGTGGGGGAGTTCATGCGCGAGCTCGAGGAGCTGCTCAAAGAGCGGCGCGGCGAGCCAACGGCACCGAGTCCTCGCGGTCCGCAGCGGCGGCACTGGCGCCCCCCAAAACCCCGGTAATGGCGCACAAGCCGAAATCCGCCCTCCTGGCGGCAGTCGCTGGAGAGCTGCGGGGGTGGCCGCCGGGCGAAGCCCTTTCCGCCGTGGCGCGGGAAGTGCGGCAACGCGAGCGCGATGAACGTTTCATGCAGCTCGCTTTGAATCTCGCCTCTCGCGGGCTCGGGCGCACCAGTCCCAACCCGCCGGTCGGCGCACTGGTGGTCCGCAAGGACAGCGTGGTCGGCCGCGGCTATCACGAACAGGCTGGCGCGCCGCACGCCGAGGTCGTCGCCCTGCGCCGCGCGGGAGCCAAGGCGAAAGGAGCGACCCTCTACGTCACCCTGGAGCCCTGCGCGCACTTCGGCCGCACGCCGCCATGCGTCGACGCCATTCTCGCTGCCGGGATCCGGCGGGTGGTGATCGGTTGCCGAGATCCGAACCCCACCGTGCCTGGCCGCGGGGCTGAAAGGCTGCGCCGGGCCGGAATCCGCGTCCGCCTCGGCGTTCTGCAGCGAGAGTGTGCCGCACTGATCAGCGCTTTCCGCAAGCGAGTGCAAACCGGAATGCCATGGGTAACCGTGAAGCTGGCAGCTTCTCTGGACGGGCGCATCGCCACAAAAAGGGGAGTCGCGCGCTGGGTCACCGAAAGTCCCGCGCGCATGCTCGTGCACGCGTGGCGCAATGTTCACGACGCTGTCTTGATCGGGTGCGAAACGGTGCGCCGCGATGACCCGTTATTGACTTGCAGGCTGCCAGGCGGGCGCGACCCCGTGCGCGTCGTGCTGGACGGCCGCTTGCGAATTCCACTGGGCGCGCGAGTCGTCTCCCCGAGCGCTGCCCCAGGGACCTGGATCCTCACGCGGCGACCGGCACCAGAGCCCAGAGCATCGGCCCTTCGCCGCCGCGGCGCCAAGGTAGTAGAACTCCCCGCTCGCAATGGCCGCATCTCCATCCGCAGAGCGCTGCGGGCACTAGCGCGCCGCGGCATCTCGTCGGTCATGATCGAGGGAGGGGCCACAGTGGCCACTGCGGCAATCGCCGCGGGCGTCGTCGATCGTTTCCTGCTCTTTTACGCGCCCAAACTGGTGGGCGGAGACGGCCGACCCATGGCGGAGTCGCTCGGCGTCCGCACAATGACTCGCGCGCTTCCCCTCCACATCCGCTCCGCCACCTGGGTGGGCCGCGACCTCTTGCTCGTCGCTACCCCGTTTCACCCCGGGGACAGACTTTCACTTTGGTTCACTTTGGGGGACGTAGTTTCACTTTGGGGGACGTAGTTTCATCCGCGGCAGCGCCCCAGCACGGTCGGA
>JBBIUR010000188.1:0-7616 GCA_037440145.1 Myxococcales bacterium
TAGCGCACCTGCCTTGGGCGCAGGGAGTCGGAGGTTCAAATCCTCTCACCCCGACCAGCTTGAAAACGGCGTTCCTTCGGTGTTGATTCCCACACAGCCCTGTGCGCCAGTAGCTCAGTGGGACAGAGCAACGGCCTTCTAAGCCGTGGGTCAGGGGTTCGAATCCCTTCTGGCGCGTGCGCCCGCAGCACCGGGGCAGCAGGCCGGTTGCTGCCGGAGGACGGGGAAAATGCTATGTAGGACCCCGCGCGGTGAGTGTAGCTCAACTGGCAGAGCACTGGACTGTGGCTCCAGGGGCTGAGGGTTCGAGTCCCTCCACTCACCCTGGCCTTTCTGCAGCGGCTTCCGCCGCGCCCTAGCGAGGATTCGCCGGGCGGCGCCGCCGACCCCGACTTTTCCCACAGCAACGGGAAGAACGACCTCGTAATAGCCGGGCACAAGCCGGGAATTGCGCAGCACATGCGGGTCTGCGCGCGAGCGCTCCACAGAACGCGCGCGCTCTTTTCCACTCTCGTGCACGCCTATGGGATCGCTGAGCCAGCACCGGCAGGGCCAAGCAATCCGCGCGAACAGCCGGGCCTCCAGCGATGGCACGAAGCTCCCAGCACAGCGCGGGGAACGCACCCGCTTTACCGCCTCTCCTGGGCAGTGCCCTGGCAGCGGCAGGCACCTGTTGACGGAGGGGTGCATCAAACTCCCAGCCGAAGCCGTGCTGTTGAGGATTTTCATCGGAGGGAGCGACAAAGCCGAGGGCAAGCCCCGTATCGAGTCATTGTCGAGCGCGCCAGGCAGCGGGGTCTTGCCCGGGGCTTCGGCCTTGCGCGCCTTTTTCGGGATACGGCGCGAACAGCCGCGTTCACACGGCCAGGGTCTTGCGCCTTTCTGAAGATCTTCCCATCGCCGAAATTGTACACACAGCGGAGAGGATCGATGGGTTTTTTTCCTGAATTGGACCGCTGGATCTCGGAGGGTCTGTCACGCTCGAAACCGTGCGCGTGTTTGCACACCGCCTTAACAGGAAGCTGTGAAAGGGACGGACCGCGCTCTCGGAATGGGCCGCGCTACTCGCTCGCGAGATTTGCAAGCGCGATCGGGCTGTCGAGGATTCCGCAGAGCGGAAGGGGCGGGCCGACGCTGTGCCTGCGAAAGGAGCGACCTCCACGGCGACCCTCGTTCTCGCGAACACGAAAATCCATCTTGGCAGGCCGGGCGCAAAGACCTGGGTGTACGCTCCCATGATGGGCCCGAGCGCGCGCAGCACATGCCGCCCGAAGCGCTCGCCCTCGCATGGCGCGCACGGTCCATCAGCAACCAGGATCAGGGGCGGCCGCTCGCGTTCGATATCTTCGCGCACCATGCCGAAAACGAGCGCTTCCGCCTGCCCGCCGTCTCGACTGCGGGCTGCAATCGAGATGTAGAAAAACGGGGCTGAAAGAAAGCGATGCGCCTGCCGGCGCCGCAGTTGAGGCAGGGTGGGATACGCGGGCCACACGCTCGTAGAAAAAACGGCAATGGATTCGCCTTGGCTGGTGTACCGGCCAAAGAGACTCTCGAATTGCGGAAGCAACGGATTCGTCTGGTTGTTTCCGGAAAGGGCCCGAGGGGCGAACCAGAGAAGGGCAAGCCATGTGGCGAGACCGAGAGCAGGCACGAGAAGCCGGCTCGAAGCAAGCCGCTCGGGCAACCTCCTCGCGAGCGCTTCGGTAAAAAAACCGCGCTGAGAACCAAAAGCCCCGCCAATGCCGGGATGCGATGGTAGAAAAAGCCCTTCGCCTGCCAGTAGACCGTCACCGCTGCCAGCGAGGTGAAAGCCCCCAAGTAGGCAAGGGTGCGGCCGAAGACCGTGTGGCGCAGCGTTCCGCTTTGCGCCATGCTGCCAGACACAACCCCCACAACGAACGCAGAAATCGTCCACGGCTCGGGGGCAAGCGCCCGGGGAAGGGCGTACTCGCCGTAGTACCGGAGCAGCAGCGGGAGCCAGGTTCCGAAAAAAGCCGCGCCGGCGGGCTCGGGCAGCAGTGCGAAGTGTGCGGCGTACAAAAGCCCGGTCGCCGCGGCAGCGAGAACTTCGGGCGCGAAAAAACCCCGCAAGGTTCGCCGCGCCAATAGCAGGGAGAGCTCCGCTGCAAGAACGCTCGCCGCGAAGTACGGCTTGAGCGAAGCTCCAAGCGCCGCAAGAACCCCCAGGGCAATCCGGCAACCAAGCCGTCGTTCCGCCGAGCTGTCGCAGCAGCGCAGGAGCGCGTACGGGAGCCACAAGAGAACAAAGAGATGTTCCCGTTGCCCGTAGTCGTTGACGTCGAAGGGCTGGCCGAGCCAGAGCCAGAGGGAGAAACCTGCCCATGCCGCCCCGACAATCGGTGCCCGGATCGGGCAAGCTCGACTCTCTTCTGCTCGACCGAGAGCCAGGGTCATCCACGTCGACCAGGTCACGAGGGCGAAAACCAGAACGTTGAACGCAACTACCGGGTGCAGTCCGAGCTTGCCGGCCACAAGGACAGGAAGCGCATTGAGGTAGATGACGAGCGGAGGGTTTACGGAAACGAAGTCCACGTAGAGCCGCTTGCCCTCCGAAAAAAGCTGTCCGGCTTCGAGATTGACTCCGCAGTCCGGGCAGAGTTCCAGCGGTGACCGTGCGATGGCTCCTCCAAGAACGAGCAGGGCTGCGAAGGGAAGAAGCTCGATGGAAACTTTTGCAAGCCTTGGCACCGAGGGCGCTCTTATCACGGGGCGAGCGGGACGCGTAAGGGTCGGACGGGCCGAGGGGAGAGGCCACGTGCCTCGAAAGGAGGGACCGAGCCCCTAAGGGAACTCGGCGGAGCGCTCGCGGTAACTCGGCCCTGAACCGGTTTTCTCCGAGACCGCCACTGCCGCCGGGACAGCCTTGCTAGGACTCCGGTGCTCACTATCTCGGTTGTCGATCGCCCCAGAGGGCGCGACTAGGGGCGCGACCGCCCGCGCAATGATCGGTGGCGAATGCCAACCCCCCGGCGGCGCCATGAGCCTACGGGGAGAACCTTCAACAGGTCGCCCACATTGACGCCCGTGATCAGAGGGGACTTCTCGATCCGGTAGGGATGCGCGGTTCGGCGAGCGACAAACCTGACTTCGAGCACTTCTGCGCCGTAGGTGCGGATCAGCGAGCGAAAGCCGCGAAGCGCCTCCGACCCAGGCGCTTCCGCGAGCTTGCATTCGATCGCGAGCAGACGGGCACCTCAATCGACCACAAGGTCGACGCCTTCGTAAGCAGTTCACCGAAACCACAGATTCGGGCGCTACCCCGTGGCGAGAAAGTGCCGGAGCACCTGGCCCACCACGATGGTCTCCCAAATTGCGCCCGCAAGAGGTGAGGCGCAAAACATCGCCACGTCGTGGATGCCGAGCAGGTAGCAAGGCAGGGGTAGACGAAGTAGAGCTTGGGCGATTTGATGAGGCGCTTTCCGAGGCGCCGGTGGTAAGGCTCAAGCAGGTAGATCTGGCCCCAAGCTTCTGGAACGGAAAGCCAGGTTTTTGCCGTGTTGGGCGCAGCGTCGGCATCCCAAGCCAGCTCCGCCTGAGTCGGCACCTTCCCCGAGCGAAGGGCAGCGGCCCGCGAAGGACGCGGTTGGAGCCGCGCAGGTCTGCTACCCGGCGCAGGTTGCAATGCCGCGCTCGAGCTCAGTCGCCGCGCAGGACGCGTACCAGTCTCTGGGCCGCGCGACCGGCCGCTATAGAACTCCAGGAGACCCCGGCGGGCGACGAAGTCGAGACCCGCTCGACTGGGCAGTGCAGCCGTTGCTTCCGCCAGAGAGAGCGGAGTCGTTTGCAGGATCGCGCAACGGCCCGCGACCGCCTGGGAGACGCCCTCCATGAGAGGGAAGGTCTGGCACCCGGTCATGAGGAAACGGCCTGGCCGGCGATCCTCGTCGATCCGCCGTTTCAGGTTGCGAAAGAGGCTCGATAGACATCGAATCTCGTCGAGGATCGCTGGCTCGGCATGGCGGCCGAGGAAGTCCTCGGGCTGCGTGTTTGCGCACCGCGAATCGTGCCGCGCCCTGCGGATCCGGGCTCGGAGCGCCCATGTTCCCCCGAAGCTAACCCCCGGAAAGCAGTTGCATCAATCCACTCCCCCGGCTGTGGGTGCCCCTGGCCGGGCAGTCTCCGAGAGGAGGCCGGTACTGGCCCCCGGTCAGGACCGCGAAGAGCTGTCGGGCTGGCGGAGAAGTGTTTCGATCCTCCGCATTGGAAAGCTGGGGATGCGCGGGTTAGAGTCATCGCGTGTTGAGGCAGGCCCGAGTGGGAGCGATAACGCGCGTCCTGGTCCTCGCTGCCCTACTCCTCCCGGCTCCTCCCGGCTTCGGTGGCCCAGAGATCTCAGGGCGCGTCGTCGGTGTCATCGACGGCGATAGCCTCGAGATCATCCAATTGGGGGATCGACCGCTTCGCGTGCGCCTCGCCGGCATCGACGCCCCCGAACCCGATCAGCCTCACGGTGCCGAGGCCAAGCGAGCGCTTTCAGCCCTGGTGAACGGAAAAGTCGTGCGCGTCTTTCCAGTCGAGACCGATGATTATGGAAGGACGGTGGCGCGAGTTTGCGCCGACGGCCAGGACGTCAGCGCAGCGATGGTCCGCGATGGCCACGCGTGGGTCTACCGCCGGTATGCGGCGGACGCAAAGCTGTTTTCCCTCGAGACCGAGGCGAGGCGAGCCCGCCGGGGGCTTTGGGTTCTGCGGCCAGAGCAGCGAGTGCCGCCCTGGAAATGGCGGCAACGAGCCTCGTTCTCCCGGACTCTCGGCATCCGTGCGCCCTCCCCTTCGCCACGGGGAGTAGTCATCGGCAACCGGCGTTCGGGAGTTTACCACTGGCCGGGCTGCCCAGGATACGAAAGCGTCGCAGCGAAAAATCGAGTCACCTTCCCGAGCCGCCAGGCCGCAGAAAAAGCCGGCTACCGCGCAGCTCGAAACTGCCCGTGAACGATGCCTGACCCTTTCGGCCTCCTCCCGCTGGGTGTGCTTTGCACGCCCGATGTCGAAAGCCAGGACACCTTGGGGGCACGGCGCCGGGAGGATCCGGCACCACCACGGCGGAACTCACAGGCGATCCAATTGGCTGCCGGGCCTCCCGTCTCCGAATGGGGCGAGTTAGCGGCAACAAGAGCCCAAGCTAAAGCCCCACAATAAGCACCTACCCAACTCCGGCCGCTTGGAGCAACGCGCGACGGCAGTTTTGATCGCAGGGACTCGGCCGGTGTCCCTCGTCCGTGACCCGGAGACGCCCCCGTGGCTCCACGCCGCTCACTGGCGGAAAGAGCCGTCGCATCTTCCGCATGACTCACGGCTGTCCCGGGCTCGAAAGCTCGATCCTCCCGCCGGAGCTCCGGCACCGGAGCGACCTTTTCCGCGAAGGCTCCGGCCCCGCTTGCATAGGTTCTCCAGAGCCGGCGCATCTGAGCGGACAGCTCCGGCGTGCAGCGACCCTCTTGTTCTCCGCTTTCCTGAGAGCGCGGCGAAGCGGGGAGCGCCACGACATTCGCGGGCGTTTACGCGCCAGCTCGCCCACATCGAAAAGAAGTCACTATTTCTCGGGTTACGAAGTGGGCCGCCCGAGACTCGAACTCGGGACCCGCTGATTAAGAGTCAGCTGCTCTAGCCAACTGAGCTAGCGGCCCACAACCGATTGTCGCTTCCCGTTTTCGGGCCCCGCCTCCCACCTGCACCGGAACCTCCCGCTCGGCGATCAGAGACCACATAGCGGAGTGGAAGGCAAGCCGAGGTTGCGCTTCGAAGCAAGTCGGCGCGCACGTCTGTTCCCCAACACGACGCGTCAGCCGCCGACCCGACTCCCAGAGCCACTGGCGGATTCCCCCATCCCAGCACTCCGGCTCTTGACATCACCCTGGCGGCCGCACCGGCAGCCGAAAGACAAACGTGGCGCCGGTTTGCTCTGCCCCGTCCCGTGCTTCGAGCTGGCCTCCGTGCGCCACCGCGAACTCCCGGGCAATAGCCAGACCCAAGCCCGTTCCGTGCTCCTTCGTGGTAAAGAAAGGCGTGAAAAGGGCTTGCCGGTGCTCCGGGGCAATCCCTGGCCCCTGGTCGGTGACGGCAATCTCCACCCACCCAGACTCTCGCGTCGCTGCGATCCGCACCACGCCCCCAGCGGGCGACGCCTCGATGGCATTGCGGATCACGTTCGCCAGCGCCTGCTTGATCTTGAGTTTATCGAGCACCGCAACGATGCCCGGCGGGCACTCCGCCACCAAGCGCACGCCCCGAGCCTCCGCTTCAGCCCGGCATTCTTCTGCACACTCCCCTACGATCCGGTCGAGTTCGTGCTCGTAGAGGTTGAGCCGCAGATCCTTGCTGAACACAAGCAGGTCCCTCAAGACCCGGTTCACGTCGCGAACCGCCTCCTCGATCGCCACGGCGTTCTCCCGCGCTCGCGCCAGAGCTGCCACCGGATCGCTCGACCCATCAGCGTTGCGAATGAGATCGGCGTGGATTCCGATCACGCCGAGCTGCTGCAGGATTTGGTGCGACACAACGGAAGACATCTTCCCGATCGCCGAGAGCCTCTCCCGGTGCTCGAGCTCGCGGTTCAGCGCTTCGAGCCGCCGCTTCTGCTCGTCGAGCTGCAATCGCCGCTCGTTCAGCCGCTTGAGTGTGAAGTGCAAACCGAGGGTCGCCAGCGACCATGCCGCTGCCCCCTCGAGTCCGTCGCGCCGGAAGCCATACGCAACCAGAAACACAAACGGCGTGACCCAGAACGCCACGATGAGGCTGATGTCCGCCAATACTGTCCGAAAGCGGCCGGCTCCCGAAAGCGGCAACAGCGTGCCGTCTGGGTAGATCGGCAAAATCGACAGCACGCCCCAGCACAGGTAGCCGCTCACCTCGCCCACGGCAATGGCCCACGGGACCGCCGTGGGCGGATAGGGCGCCGCGAGGGCAGAGGCCACCGAGAGCCGCACCGCCAGACCCAGGACGAACGTCGCTTGCTCGGCGAGCAGTTGCGAAGTGAATTCCGCTCCCGCGACGAGGATCCGCCGGCGCGCCATCAGCCCCGCGAGCTGCGGAGTTCGCTCCTGCCACCGCTCGGGCAATACCTCGCGCAAAAGGCGCATAAGCCCCGGCGCGAGGACGGCAAGAACAATCACTGGCCAGCCGCCGATGTAGACAAAACCGATCGTAGAGGCCAGGTGGGGTATGCCGATCGTCATCCGAGGCATCACCTCCACGGAGGGCACGTACAGGACCGCCGAGATTGCGAGAAAGACGGCGTACAGCAACCAGTCCTCGAGCCGGAAAGCAGGCAAGCTCGCCAGCACCACGCCGGCCGCCACAGCTACCACCGCAGCCCGCAAGGGCGAGTGCCGCCGAACCATCAGGGCGCCTCCTTTCCGCCCAAGCCGAGACGCACTGCCAGCAGTGCTGCTTTCGTCCGGTCATTCACCTGCAGCTTGCGGAAGATGTTGGCCACGTGGTTCTTCACCGTTTGCTCGCTTATAAACAGGCGCCTGCCGATCTCGCGGTTGGACTCCCCCGTAGCCAGCAGCTTGAGGATTTCCTCCTCGCGCGGCGTCAGCGCTGCCAGCAGGGAGCGGTAGCGCTCCTCTTGCCGCTCGCGCTCGAACTCGCGC
>JBBIUR010000189.1:0-7609 GCA_037440145.1 Myxococcales bacterium
TGGCGCAGGAAAAAGAAGGCCATGTCATGAGCCGCCGCGGACAGCGAGGCGATCGCAGGCCGCTTGGGAGGGGCCCGCGGGCATCGCTGGGAGGTGTGCGCTGCGAGTGCCGTGAAATTCTCGCGGCGGTGGTGGTTGGACTTGGTTCTCTGGTCGCCAATGCGGCGGCCCAGCCCTCTCTTCCTCGTTACGTGCGCTGCGACGTCGCCGTGCGCGGGCAGCCCGTAGCAGCGGTCGCCGGCGACTTCGACCGTTCTGGGACCCCTGATCTGGCTTGGGCAGACACCTCGGCGGGTGCGATTCGCGTGGCCCTGCTCCGCGCGGATGCATTTGCTCGGGGTGATTGCCAGGGTGCGGTTCGCGTTCAACCCGGAGTCGCTGCCGATCATCCCGCGGCTTTGGCCGCGGGTTTTTTGAACTCCGACGGGATCCTCGATCTGGCGGTGGCCGAGCGCACGGGGCACGCGGTTTTTCTGGGTGACGGTACAGGGGGTTTCGCGCGGCGCCCGCAGCCCACGCCGGCTCCCGGCCCAGCGGTTTCGGGGCCGGCAGACATTGCGGTTGCGGATGTCGATGGGGACGGCAACGCGGATCTTGTCATTGGAAATTCGGCTGGGCGCAGTGTGACAATCCTGTCGGGCGTGGGAGACGGGACTTTCGAGATTGCCCAAACCCTCGCCGTAGGTCAGCCCGTCCTGCGAGTGGGTGTGGCCGACTTGGACCTAGACGGGCGTTCCGACGTAGCAGCCCTGGACGGTCAGGCCGGCAACGTAACCCTCTTTTTTCAGGGTGCGGACGGCGGCTTTTCGCAAGCGCGAGAGGTGGCAATTGGTGGAGCGCCTGTGGACCTGGCGATTGCTGCGGAAGTCGCGGACGCTCTGCCCCCGAGGGTCGACCTGAACCGCGACAAGTTTCCCGACTTGGTCCTCGCTCGGCGCGCGGCCGGACAAATCGCTGTTCTTTTCGGCAGCGCTTTCGAAAATGGAGTTGCCGCGAACGCGGGCTCGCCATCGGCCGTAGCGCTGGGCGAGTTGAATGGCGACGGGCGTACCGACGTTGCGGTTGCCGATACCTCAGAGAACCGGGTGCGCTTCTACCTCGGCGACGGGGCTGGCGGCCTCGCGGAGCTGAGCGCAATGGCCGCCGTTGCGAAGCCGCTCGAGCTGCTTCTGGCAAATGTGGACGGGGACGAGCTGGAGGATGTCATAACGCTGAACGAAGGTGGAACGCTCTCGTTTTTTCTGAGCAGCGAACCGCCGCCTACGCCGACCCCAACCACGACGCAGACGCCAACGCTTACGCCTGGCCCCTCTGCGACTTTCACGTGCACGCCGACAGTGACGGGTACGCCGACGGTTACAGAGACACCCACCGAAACACCGACGCGCACTCGCACGCCGACGGAGACACCAACGCCGTCTGAGACTCCTACCGTGACTGCAACGCTCACGCCCTTCATCGGCTTGATAGGCCCTTCTTGCGCCGTCGTGCCGGATTCCGGTACCCATTGGGCCGGGAAGCTATGGGTTCTCTGTGTAGTTGCAGTTGCGCTGGCATTGCGCCGGTGGGGGCACCTGCGACGGAGGGCGTTGCATCGCCGCGGTGCTCCAGTGTAGGGGCTTCGATGGTCGGGATTTCGGGATACGGTTTCTACGTGCCGAGGTTTCGCCTCGATCGGAAGTCGCTCGCCGCAGCCTGGGGCACGGGCGGCCTCGCGGGCGAGCGCGCGGTCGCCAATTATGATGAGGACGCTCTCACGCTGGCGGTAGAGGCGACGCTCGATTGTCTCGGCCGCGGAACAGGTATCCCGGACGGGCTGCTTTTCGCCAGTACCTCCGCACCCTACGCGGAGAAACAGATCGCGAGCTTTGTGGCGACGGCATGTGACCTTCCGCGCAACCTGTGGACGGCCGACTTTGCTGGCTCGGCTCGAGCGGGGCTCTCTGCAATCGTCGCGGCCTGGCATGCCGTCGCGGCTGGCCGAGGGTCGGATGTCGTGGCTGTCGCCGCCGAGGTGCGCCTGGGAGAGCCTAGAGGCGAGCTCGAGGGGTGGTTTGGCGACGGGGCGGCCGCTCTTCGGATAGGAAGGCAGGGGCTCCTGGCTGAAATCGAAGACCACGTTTGCGTCTCAGAAGAGTTCACGCACTTCTGGCGCCTGGACGAAAGCCGGTTCGTGCAGGTGGCGTCGGGGAAATTTTCCGATACGTACGGATACGCCCGCGATCTCGAAGAGGCCATCCGCAGCTTGCTGGACCGAAGCAAGCTGCAACCGCGGGACATTGCCCGGCTCATCGTGGCAGCCCCGAGCCCCAGAGCCGCAGCAGACCTGGCGCGGCGCCTGAAAATAGAGGGCAAAGACCAGTTGGTCACGCCGCCGTTCGACCAGATCGGCAGCGCAGGCGTGGCGGACCCGTTTTTTGCGCTGATCCGGGCGCTCGAGACGGCTCGCGAGGGCGAGCGATTCGTGCTGGCGGCATACGGCGAGGGCGCGGATGCGCTTTTACTGCGCGCAACCCGCGATGGTGCAGTGGGCGGCATACTGCTGGCGGACCACATTGCTTCGAAGGCCTCGTTGCCCAGTTACGAGAAGTATCTCAAGTATCGCCGGCTCATCCCTGTAGAGGAGAGCGGAGAACCCTTGACCAACATTCTCGAATTCAAAGAACTCAAACAAAATGTCCGCCTGTATGGAAGCCGGTGCGCCGCTTGCGGCACGGTGCAGTACCCGATGGCGCGCGTCTGCATTCGCTGCAAAGCGCGAGACCGGCTCGAGGATTACAAACTGTCCCGCCGGGGGGTTGTGTTCACCTTCACGTTGGATCACCTCGTTCCCCACCTCGAGCACCCGCTGCCAATGGTGGTCGTCGACCTCGACGGCGGCGGCCGCATGTATGTTCAGGGAACCGACTTCCTGGAAGGGGATATCCGCATAGGGGCTCCCATGGTGTTGACCTTCCGGCGATTGCACGACGCCGGCGGAAACCACAACTATTTTTGGAAAGCGCGGCCACCGCGCTGAGTTCGTTCTGGCGACGAGGTGGTTATGAGGGATGCAGTTGCCGTGATCGGCGTGGGTTGCACCAAGTTCGGAGACCTTTTCGACAAGAGCTACGAGGAGTTGATCTGCGATGCGGCGTTCGAGGCGTATCGGGACGCGGGCATCGAGCCGGACCGCATCGACGCCGCTTATCTGGGAACGTACCTGCCGGGGCCCTCGGGCGGAAAGGCCGCCGTGTCTTTGGGTGATGCCTTGCGCCTCTACGACCGGCCGATCACGCGCGTGGAGAACTTTTGCGCTACGGGGACCGATGCCTTCCGGAACGGCTGCATGGCAATCGCCTCGGGCACGTACGACGTCGTCCTCGTACTGGGGGCGGAGAAATTGAAGGATCGAGGAGGGCGCGGATTGCCCCGGATCGGGCACCCTCTGCTCGCCAAGGGGAACTCCGCGCCGGGGCTCTTCGCACTGGCTGCGAACCGGTACATGCACACGTTCGGCATCGGAAGAGAAACCCTGGCAAAGGTGGCCGTGAAGAATCACTACAACGGCGCTCGCAACCCCCGCGCGCACTTGCGGATGGAAATCACCGTGGAGCAAGTCCTCAAGGCCCCCATTATTGCGTGGCCCTTCGGCCTTTTCGATTGCTGCCCGACGACGGACGGTGCAGCAGCGGCCATCTTGTGCCGGGCCGATTTGGCCCCGAAGCTTTCCAAGGAGTACGTGCTGGTCAAAGGGTTCGGCTTGGCCGTGACCAGTGCCCGGCCGTATTTCGACCCGACCTTCGACTACTTGGGGTTTCGATCGACGCAGATCGCTGCCGCCCAGGCGTACGAGATGGCGCGGGTCAAGCCATCGGACATCAGTTTCGGCGAGGTGCACGATTGCTTCACGTGGACCGAGATCTCCAACATCGAGGATCTGGGCTTCTGCAAAAAAGGCCATGGGGGCGGACTGGTGGAGGAGGGGAGAACGGCGCTGAGCGGCGACATCCCGATCAACCCGAGCGGGGGGCTGAAATCGTTCGGCCACCCGATCGGCGCGAGCGGTGTCCGCATGATCTTCGAGTGCGTGGAGCAGTTGCGAGGGCGATGCGGCGAGCGGCAGGTGAAGAACCCGAAGCTCGCTCTGGCCCACAACGTGGGCGGGCCGGGTGCCGTTTCGTGCGTGGTCATTCTGGGGAATTGACGCCCTCGCGAGCGCTCGCTGCTGGACCCACAGCGCTTTGGCGGCAGCGTACTCCAAAGCAGCGGCGGTTCTCGGGCGTTAACCCACAGGCCGGATGGGCGCGCTGGCTAGCGGGTCTAATGCTGCGCCGATTCTGTAGTCCGATTTCACCCCAAACGTGAGTCGCGTTTTGCGACCGGCGCTTTCGGAAACTTTCCCCCAGAAGACTCGGATTCCTCGGATTGCCGGCGCGAAAGCGCTCCGCGTCTGCGGGCACCCCTGGCACAAGCCGTGCAGACTTTCGTGGCACTCCGGGGGGAAATCTGCAAATGGCTGGCGGGGAGCACAGCGAATTCACATCGGGCAACGGCGGTGGCGGCGCGGCGGCCAGCGGCGGCGCGACCATTGTCGAGCCGGAGGTGTTGTTGCCGTCGCAGTACTACGAACTCATCGCAGGGCGCAGTGTTCTCGAAGGCGAGCGGCGCTTGATGCTCGCGATTTTGGAAGACGCGGTGAGCTGCTATCAGCGCTACGTGACTGCCGAGCGGGGCAGGAACAAGCGCCTGTACGAAGAAGCGGAAGAATGGCTCTTCGACGATCAGCAGTCCGGCTGGGTCTTTTCCTTCGAATCGGTGTGCAGCGCCCTTGCGCTCGATCCGGTTTTTGTGCGCAGGGGCCTGGCTCGATGGAGGGAGGCCGTACTGGAGCGGGGTAGCGGGAGCGCCCCGAAGTTCTCGCGCGTCCGTCTCCGAGCCGCTCGGCGGCACCGCATCCTGCCGCTGCGGGAGAGGCGGCGGAAGCCAAAGCTCGGGGCTGCAACCCACGCGGCGTTCGTAAAGCGCGGTCCGAGCCGGGCAGTTGCTGCTCCGCTTTGAGCTGCTTTTGCGGAGGGAGGTGGCCCCAACCTGCGTGCGGCCCACTCTCCCGTGCGGTTCCCCAAACGCCAGGGACACTGGACGGGCGCATGCCCCTGGCCCACGTTGGATGAGGTCCCGGCGGCGCGCTAAAGACCAATAGGCGGCTACTTCCGACCTCGCCGGGGTAGGTGAAAGCCGCACGGGCGCAGCCGGGTTCCGGAGCCTCGGCGAGTTCCTCTCGGAACGTTGCCGCCCGCTGGAATCAAAGTTGCAGCTCGCAAGGCGTTCGACCGGAAAGTGACGTCTGTGGGCCTCCTTAGAAGTGACGACCTGCCTCCACTCGACAAGAAGCGCATGGTCATCCTCCTCCGGTCAGCGGTTCTCGCTTCGATTTCTTATCTCCTCCTGTTCGACGAGCCCGGGCCGAGCGCCGGTACGACGGCCTACATCCTGATTCTCCTTGCCAGCAACGGGGTGCTCATTTGGCTTCCCGCCAGCCGCTTTCATCACCGCAACTTCTCCTCGCTCCTGTTGCTTGGCGACATGGGCTTGATTCTGTTCGCTCTCCTGACCTTGCGGCGCGACCTCGGGGTCTCGCAGGACTTCCTCGTCGTTTACTTCTTTACGATTTTTCTGACCACCGTTGCCGAAGGACTGCTTCATGTGGCTATCGGGGCCGCCCTCGTCAGCGTCCTGTATGGCTACTGGCTCTGGAACCTCGCCCCGGCGGGCCTCCAAGCCGGCGCCTGGTTGCGGTTGCCCTTTTTTTTCATCGTCGCTGTGTTCTATGCGTATCTCACGCAGCAGGTGAAGCGCGAAAGGAGGCAGCGAGTCGAGGCCGAGCGGGAGGCCGAGCGACTGCGGTTTCTCCTCCAGTTTGGAGCTGGGCCGTGGGCACAGGCGGCGAGTGCTGAGTGGAGCGCGGGGCTTGCGGGAGTGATCGAGGCAGCCTTCCCGAGGCTGTCGTGTGCCGTTGTTCTAAACCCCGAACACCAGCCGGCATCGGGCGCGGTGTGGTTTCCCATCGCTGTGGAGGGGAGCGTGTTTGGCAGGCTGGAAGTGACAGCCCGCGACGGCGGGAGGCTCAGCTCGATCGAGGACTCCTATTGCCGCGTGGTGGCACTCACTGCCGCCCGTGCGCTGCACAGCGCGGCGCGCATCCTGGCAGCCGAGGAGAGCGTGCGGGCGAGCAAGGAGCAGTTCCTGGGAGTGCTTTCGCACGAGTTTCGCACACCGCTCCACGCGATTCTAGGGTACGCGGAGATGCTGGAGGACACGGTGCAGGCAGCGGGGGATGGGTTCGCGCGCGAGAGCCTCGGCCGGCTCCGTGTGAACGCGTGTCGCTTGCAAGATCTGGTCGAGGAGCTTCTCTGTTACGCCGAGCTCCAGGCCGGCAAGCGGGCTTTGGAGATCGAAGACGTGCATCTGGGGGACCTGTTCGAACAGCTCGCGCCTGGGGTTACCGCTTCGATCGCCGGGCGCCCGATCCGGTTCGAGTGGGACGTAGCGGCGGACGTTCCCGTTCTCCGCACCGACCGCCGCAAGCTCCGGCAGATGCTCGTGGCAATTCTCAGCAATGCGGTGAAATTCACGGAGCGAGGAAGTGTCCGGCTTCGGGCGCGCTTGGCCGAATCGGGACGCGTACTGGCTGCCGTGGAAGATACGGGGATCGGAATCGACCGCAGCACTCTTCCGAAGATCTTCGCGCAGTTCTCGCAAGCCGACAGCTCGCTTACGCGCCGGTACGGTGGCGTGGGGTTGGGCCTGGCCCTGGCGCGGGAACTCGCGTCGGCCTTGGGGGGCACGATCCGGGCCGAGAGCGAACTCGGTCGCGGCACCACCGTGGAGATCGAGCTCCCGGCGAAGTGCGGCTCGCCTCAAGCCGAGCCGCACGTTTGTCGCACGCCCGCTCCGCGGGCGGCAAGCTGCGCCGCCTGACGTTCCCGAGCGGAAGAGGCGGAGGCGCCGGTTGCGGCTCGCTGACTCAAAGAAGCAACGTTGCGAACTTGGCCATCCACGGCACGAAGGAGAAGAGCCCGTAGGCCCCCGCGAGGAGCCCGAGCACGGGTGGCACCGCCGGGTGCGCCGCAAGGCGGTACAGCAAGATCAGCAGCAGGCAAGCTTTCACCTTGAAGAACAGCAGTGCGGGTCCGATCCCCAGGGACGCAAACGCCGCGGCGAGAATCGGGTTCGCCTCTTTCCAGCCCAGGCGCAGTCCCTGGTAGGTCGCGATGGCATCGAAGACCTGTAGCGACAAGTTCAGCAGCAGCAACTGAAAGACTTGCTCGCGATTCGCGGGCATACGCGGCGGCGGAAAAACCCCTCCTGGGCTCTAATCTCTTCGCAGAGCCCGAAAATTTTCAAGAAAAAATTTCTCGCTGGACAGACAACTTTGGCGCCGCCGTCAGAAGAGGACACTTCGCCGCCGCAGGTCCTCGATTTTCTCGGTAGGGTAACCGAGCACTTCGCGCAGGACGTACTCGGTGTCCTGGCCTAGCGTCGGAGCCGCGCGCGTCACGGAGAGAGGGCTGCCGGAAAATTTCCAGGGGATGCCGATGTGCTGGCGATTTCCCACGTCGGGATGTGG
>JBBIUR010000190.1:0-4245 GCA_037440145.1 Myxococcales bacterium
GGATCGCAGCGGGCTGAAATAGCCAGGGCTTTGCTTCCACAAAGACGGGTTTGTCTGGGTTCCCGCGGGGAATGGCGACGGCCTCGCCGCTGGCGAGGGTAATGAGCGGATAGGGCTCGGCGGTGGCTTGCTCCAAGGCAAGGGGTTCGAGCCTACGGCCGGCTGCAGCCAAGAAGTGGACGCGAGCGCGCATTCCCAACGTGGCCGAGAGTAGCATCGCGTACCCGCCAAGGCGGAAATGATGTTCGAGCAGGGCGCGCAGTAACCGGCTCGCGTATTCGTCGGAAGCATGCACCTCGTCTACCACAAGCAAACTACGACTTAGAGCCGCGGCGCGCAGGTGGGCGTGAGCGGTCTGGATGACGGCGAGCAGGGCCTGGTCCACGGTTCCCACGGCCACAGTGGCAGCCAGGAAGCGTTTGGGGTGCTCGGCTGCCCAAATCCGCTCCCGCCGCTTGAGCTCCTCGTCGTCCTGCCAAAGGTTGGCTTCGCCAGGCTCGGGCAGAGCCTCAACTTGGGCTCCAAGCCGCGGATAACCGGGCACGGCAAGCACGATCGCCGGGCGTGCCTGGGGGTCGGGAAACCAACGAGCGAACACCTGTGCGACTCGCGCGAACAATTCGCACGCAGCCACCCGCGTCGGCAGAGCAAAGTACAGGCTGCCCACCTTACCCGCGGCAAACAGTTTGAAAAACCAATCTAGCGCCGCCTCGGTCTTACCCGAGCCGGTTTCTGCCTCCAAGACAACCAAGCAGCAGCGCGGGTCTTGAGGATCCAGTGCGTCCACGCACGCTTGAGCCGGTCTGGGCGCAAAGTCAAAACGCCCAGCGAAGTCCGTGAGCGGTGGCAGGGCGAAAAGCCGGGAGTCCAAGCCAACGGCAGCGAGGAGCTTCGGCACCTGTTGCCGGTTGTGCTGGAGTCGTTCGCTGAGAGTCGTCGGTCCGACCGGAAACCAGCCAGGGTGCGACCCAAGCCAATCCGCCAGCATCACCAGTCCGGCAAATAAATGCTGCAGGCGAGGCGTCGCGCGAAGCGGCTCGCCGTCCGAGAACGCCTCTGGAAAGGCAGCTTGTGCCCAATCCAGGACCTCCGCTATCGCGGCCATGGGATCCTTACCACGCGCCGGCTGCCACCATTGGTTCGCCAGGAAATAGGTTCCTGTGCGCTCCCCCTGAAACTTGAGCGGCCTGCCGTGATGAGACCAACTGGCGAAGAGCAGCGCCTCCAGGCCGCAAGGGTCTTCGAACCAGCGCGCAAGCTGCTGGGCGCGGATGGCACACGCGAAGCGCTCGCGCAGAGCCGCATCATCGAATACGGCCTCCAATTCGCGAACATGGCCCGCGCGCTGGACGCCAGGGTCGTTAGGGTCGAACGGCTTCCGTTGGAACCCTAGGTTAGCCTTGCCTACGTCGTGCAGTGCCGCCAGTACCGCGAGGCGGTCTTGCTGGACAGGCGCCAGCTTGCGACCCGCCGCTGCCTCCAGGCGCGACCAGATCGGGGGAACGCTGGCAAGATGCCAAAATACGAAAGCGACATCGAGGCAATGTGCGGGAAGTGGAAGCCAAGCCTCTTGGCCGTGGAGCTTGCCCCAAAATCCGGGAAAAGGAGCGGCTACCATCGGTTGGAATTTCCAATGCGCTCGGGCGCCTGTGCTCTGCCCTGCGGGCAGAGGCGACGCCCGTCGTTCACCTTGGAGTCAGAAACGGTTCCGAGCGAGTCCATCGGCCGGCAAAGCAGAGGAAGGTTGCCTTGGCAATCGCGTGCATTGGTCCGTGAGCCCTGTCGATCGTTCGCGAGTCGGTCTACTCTCTTTGTCTTGGTCTACCCCGATAGCAGCTCCGCGGTGACAAGGGCTGTCAGCGCCCGGTCATTATCTCAATCACGGCCTTCCCGCTGGGTTCAAGTTCGAGAGAACCAGGATACGGGCAACCCAACCCACGGTTCCTGTGAGGCCAAGCGGCCAGGGGCCGGCCGGTGCAGTGCGGGGACCGGAGCCCCCGGGAGTCAGGAGAGCTGCTTGAGAAGCTTGAGAATACCCTGCTTCACGGCAGACCGGTGCAGCGAAGCGCCCTCGGTTCGCAGAACCTCTTCCCTGTGGGCGAGATACCAGTCGTAGGACTGGCAAATCATTTCTTCGTTCGACCAGCGAGGTTGCCAGCCGAGCTCCCGCTTCGCTTTCGAGATGTCGAAATACAGGCTGCGGCCATACATGAGCCAGTGGTAGGGCCCGAACGGCGAGAAGCCGAGCAGGCCCGTGAGCTTCATGAAAGCCACCGCAGGTGCGATCGGCACGGAATACACGCGGCTGCCTGTTCCGGCGTGGGCGCAAAGCGCTTCGAGCGTCTGGCGCATTGTTCCGAAGCGCTCGGCGCCAACATGATAGATCGAAAAGCCGGGCCTTGCAGCAGCGCGGATGCAAGCATCGGCAAGGTCGTCCGCGTGAATAAACTGATAATGGTTGTCGCCTCTGCCCAGAACTGGAATCCTTTTTCCATCGGCAACCCAGTCGAAAAGGATCTGGAAGATCCCCAGCCGGCCGTGCCCGAGGATCGTCCGCGGGCGCACGATTGTAGCGTCGAGCCCTTCCTTCTCTGCGTAGCGGCGGACAACCCGCTCGGCTGCGAGCTTCGCTCTCCCGTAATCCTCGGCCGGCATGGGTTCCGCCTGCTCGCCCACGGGGTTCTTGTCAGGAATGCCAAAAACAGCGCTCGACGATGTGTGCACGAGCTTCCGCACGCCCGCCTCGACACAGGCGCGCACGAGGTTCTCCGTGCCGCCGCAGTTCACGGACCAGAAAAGGTGCCGGTCCTTGGCAAGAGGCACTTGCGCGACGTTGTGGTACACGACCTCGACTCCGCGGCAAGCGCGCCGAACGGCATCGAGGTCGCGGATGTCGCCTTGTGCAAATGCGACCCCCCGCGGCCGGTCGCTCGCGTCGACAAGATCAAAGACGCGGACCTCGTCGCCTTTCTCTAAAAGCAGGTCGCGCAAAAGGCAGCCGAAATACCCGGAGCCGCCAGTGATCAGCACCTTGGTCATCGGAAGAGCTCCGTGCGGAGAGATCCTTGGGCAGATCCGCGCTCGTCAAAAGCGGATTCCGCTGGCGAGACACCACCCGATCGAGCGCCTCATCCCCTCGCGCAGTTCGTACCGAGGAGCGTAGCCGAGTTCGCGCTTCGCCTTCTCTATAGAGCAGGCAATGGTTCTGTTCATTTCCCCGAGTACGTGGATTTTCTGGTGGTACAGCCCTACGCTCTGGAGCCCGTAATCCACGAGCCTGGCCACGTTCCCCACCACGCTCGGGATTTGGAGCCGGCGTTTCGAACAAGGAATCCCGAAATCCGTCTCCAGGATTTCCACCACGGTGGTCACGATTTCGTTCACCGTATACGGCCTCTCGTCCGCGATCCAGTAGATCTCGCCCTTCGCCTCAGGCCGAGTTGCTGCGAGGATCAAACCTTGGCAGATGTTATCCACGTACGCCATCGATCGCCGCTGCTCGCCGTCACCGAGGACGGGAAAGCGGCCCTCTTTGATCATCTGGAAAAAGAGCGTCTGCCGCGCAGGCTGGTGCGGCCCGTAAAACCACGGAGGCCGCACGATTACCGTCTCCAGCTTGCCCTGCGCCTGGACACCTCGGACCACTGCTTCCATCTCTGCTTTCGACCGGCCGTAGCCCATGTACGGGTTGTAAGGAGAGTTCTCGTCGAAAAGGTGGTCGCGGTGGGGGTTGCAGCCGATGGGGGAGTTCGAGGAGACCACCACCACACGCCGCACGCCGGCCTCCTGTGCAGCCGCGAGCAAGTGCCTGGTCCCGGTTACGTTGACTTCGAAGAACTACCGCGTCCTAATCCGCGGGTGGACGACACCCGACACGTGGAAGAGGACAGCTCCTTCGGCCTCGCGACAAAAGTCCTGCAGGGACGCCGGATCCCGCAAGTCTCCCGGCGCGAGGTCCACGTGCTCGCCGAGAAGGCTTACCACGGATGGATCCGCCGTGGGATGGACCAGGCAACGAATGCGCCGCGCCTGCATCGCAGCGCCCACGTCCTCGCCTCTGGCCAACACCTCGACAAGGCGAGTGCCCAGCCAACCGGGGGCGCCGGTGACGAGAACGTCGGCCTGCGCGCGAGCGCTTTTGGCCCCGCGGGCGTTCGGCTTGTACGAGCGGCGGTTCTTTTCCGCGAAGTGCTCGGCGTTGCGCAGCGCGATCGACGCCTGGCCCGCGAACAGCTGGACCAGCTC
>JBBIUR010000190.1:4255-7606 GCA_037440145.1 Myxococcales bacterium
GGGAGGCGGGGATGAGGGTCGCGTCGTTGTGGTAGAGGTTGCGGAACCAGTGCACGCGGCCGTGGGAGGCCGCAGCGCAGAAGTCGCGGTTCTCGCCCATGGGGCAACTGCTGAAGACGTGCACGGTCGAAATGCTCATTTCCGAGATCGGCACGTAGGTCCGGAGAAAGCCGCGGCAATGGTCGGCGGATTTGAGGACAGGAAAAGAGCGGAGGGAAGGATAGACCGCGCGCGCCCCGGCGGCGAAAAGAAGCTCCCCCAACCGCGCGAGCCCAAAGCTCAAGTTGCGGCAGTCCGCATCGGTCAATCGATAGAGAACGACCACACTGTCGTCGAGGCCCGGAAACGCGCGCACCTTGCCGCGGTTCATGCCCCGCGTGGCCGTGTAATACAGGGCCATTCGGTTCCACTCGCGCATGGCTTCCCGGTTCTGCCCCCAGTTCTCCGACAGCAGCATGGCCAGAAACCCCGGCGTGAAAACCGACCCTCCGATCATCACCGTCGGACCAAATTCAGAAACCTGGTACAGCGGAAGCGGGCTCTCCAGCCCCTCGAGGTCTTCGTCGAAAAGCGCCGCCACCTTCGGCATGGGATGGATGCAGAGGTTTTCGCCGACGTTCTTCCTGATGCCGTTGCGGCGCAAAAGCGCGGGCGTCTGCACGGCCCCTGCGCAGAGAAAGACGTGGTCGGCTCGGACTGCGAGAAGGCGCCGGCGGCCATTTTCGGTCCGAACCGCCTCTACGCCCGTCACTCTGCCTTCTCGCACGTGCAACCGCCGCACCCTGCAGTCCGAGAGAAGCCTTGCCCCGGCGGCCAGCGCGCGCGGGATGTACGTTTGTCGCATCGACTGCTTGGCGCCAGGCGCAAAAGGACTGCGCGCGGGATCCGTCTGGCAGCGCTTGACGCGGCTCACTTCCCACCCGAGCTGCTCCGCGCCCCTGCGCACGACCGCCGAGTTCTTCGGTTCGGGAGACGGGAAGCCGCTGGTTACGGAAAGCTCGGCTTCTAACCGCTCGAAGTATGCCTCCATTCGCCGCTCGTCGAAATCCTCCAGCAATGCGTCGGCGCGCCAGCGGTAATAGCAATGACCAGGGGTCCGGTGCCAAAAGCCGCTGTTGATCTCTGTGGAGCCGCCCACGCAGCGCCCTTCGACGAAGGCAATGCTCCGGTTGCCGAGAATCGGCGTGAGGCCCCCGTGGCGATAGAGCGTGGTGATCGCTTCCGGAGAATTGGTCACCATGCGGGCAGTGTCCGCATCCGGTCCCTCTTCGAGAATCGTCACTTCGTAGCCCTGCTCGGCCAACGTGGCCGCAGTCACCGCGCCGCCCGCCCCCGACCCCACCACGAGGACTTCCGTCCGCAGAGGTCTCTCAAAAAGCACGGGTTCTTCTCTCCGCTCGGATTGCCGCGCCCCTTCGCTCCCGTTCGAGTTCGGCTTGCACCGCGGGATGGTCGAAGTACGCAAAAAGCGCGCAACTGCGGACTAGCTTCACGAAATCCTGCAAGGGGTCGAACCGGCTCTGCGCCCAGCGCGCGAGGTACGCCTCCCGCGCTGGTTTTGCCGCCCGGCGAAACGTCTTTCCTCCGAAAAGGAAGGCTCCTAGGTCGAAAGCGAAAAGCCCAATCCGGTAAGGGAATCTGAGGTAGGTCGGGAGATTCAGGATCTGTCCCGCTACGAAGCGCGTCACATCCACAAGGACCCGCTGCCGAGCTTCGTCCTCCAGAATCGGAAACGGCGGAACGAAGGTCTCTACGAGGGCTTCTACGATGGTTGCTTCCCGCCCCGGCTTCGCGGCGCGGCGTGGGGGGCTCTCGTCTCCCGGCCTGGAATGCACAGGCTCAGAACGTCCGGGGCTCGCACCAGCCCCACCCGAGTTCTCAGTGCCGGCCAGGGAAGAAGACATCGTTTCTGCCTTTCCCTAGCATGGGAATTCTTCTTCGAAAACTTCCAGTCTCCGAGAGCGCCTACCCAGCCGCCCCGGAGGCCGCGGAGACCCTCTTCCCCCGCTGGTGTTGTCCGCTCCTCCCGGCTTCCCCCATCAGGGGTCTCCCAATCGAGACGCTCTGGCGCGAATCGGTGGAGCCGAAAGACAGCGGCCGTCGAAATCGCAGCGCGATCCAGAAACGGGATCAGTCAGAAAGCTTGCGCTGGCGGAACTCCCGGCGGACTTCCGACACGAACTCAGCGGATACAGCGCTGCGCGGGTCGAAATCGTAGAGCACGCGGTAATCGCCCACCTCCAGAACGCGGTACCGAACGCCTTTCGCCGCCAGCTTTTCGACGAAGACCTGGTGGACGGGCTTCCGCTCTTGGTCGAGCCGGTACAGATAAAAAATACGATCCGCCCTAGCGACTTCTTGCTCGTATGGCTCATATCGGGAGTGATCGAGGGCGACGAGCACGACTTTTTCCCCAGACCGAAAATTGAAATCGTACATCACGCCTCCGCCGTACCCGAAACGGAGGTCGTTCCCGAGCAACGTCTCGATTACCTTCTCCACCGGGGTTCGCGCTGGGTGCGCGGGGGGAACGGCGAGCATAAAACCTCGGACCAGAACCACAGCCGCCACTGCGGGCAGCGCCACGCGCGGGAACTTGCGCGAAATCCACCCGGCTGTGAGGATCGAGAGCAAGGGGTAAAGCGGAACTTGGTAGCGCGCGACTGGCTGCAGGGTAAAACCTGCTATTCCGACAAGGAGAGCCACGCCCGCCAGGCCGAGCGCCACCGCTTCCGCGTGCCGGGCGTCCGCGGGCCGGTCAGCGCGCTCTTTCCAGAATCCGAAAACGGATCCGAGAAGCCCCGCGACGAGAACCGCGCCCGTCAAGCTGCCGGGCAAAGAAAAGCTTCCGTCTTTGAGCGGCTGTGCGCCAAGGACCTGGAGCAGCGGAAGCGAGCGGTACGACCGCGCTTGCACCTCCTCTTCCTCCTCTGCGTACCGCCTCGCTAGTGTGAGCGAGAAATAGGCCTTTCTGCCTAGCTGGCGGACCGTGACGCCCGGATGGGCGACATTTCCGTACAGGACCGGGGACAAGCCCAGGAGGAAGGTCGCAACCAAGAGGTAGTTCTTTTTTCGGTCCAGAGCTCCCCGAAAATAGAGAGCCGCTACACACACAGCGAGATACGCGAGATGCAAGAGACTGCCCCACGCGCTGAGGCCTCCCACCAAGCCCAGAAGCCCGAGCCGCATGCCGGTCGGCTTTTCCAGCACGCGCAGGGTCAATAGCCCGCACAGGAGGACGTAGACCACATACCCGCAGTACGGAGCTTGTGCCAAACCTCCCCTTTCGAACACGTAATTCGAAGGAAGCGCCGCAAGAGCCCCTGCGAACAGGCCCGCTCGCGTGCCGCC
>JBBIUR010000191.1:0-7587 GCA_037440145.1 Myxococcales bacterium
ATGATCGCCGTGCTCCTGCACAAGGGCAATGTCTACCAGGAGCTGTCCGGGTGGTCGCCCAAGTACTTTCCGGAATCCCTCAAGCGCGAGATCCGCGGCCGGCTCCAGGACAAGGTGATGTTCGGCAGCGACTACCCCCTGATTCGCCACGAGCGGCTGTTTGCCGACTACGAAGCCGAGAAATACCCGCCGGCAATCCTGGACAAGATCTACTACCAGAACGCGCAGCGGATCCTCGGGATTTCCGTATGAGGTGGCCTTCGTTCCGCACCCTCGAGCTCGAAAGCGACGGGCCCATCACCTGGCTGCGGCTCAACCGGCCAGAGCGATTGAACGCCCTGACAGAGGAGAGCTTCGCCGAGCTCGGCGCGGCGCTGCGCGCCGTCGCCGGTGACCCCGAGACCCATGTGGCCGTCCTGACCGGCAATGGCCGCGGCTTTTGCGCCGGCAGCGACCTGGAGGGACTGGAGAGCCGCTTCGAATGGACCGCGGCCGACCAATGGGCGCGCTTCCAGCGCCTGGGCAAAGAGGTCGTGCTCGGCCTCCACGAACTCCCGGTGCCCACCCTCGCCGCGATCAATGGACCCGTCAGCGGCGGCGGGCTGAGCCTGGCACTGGCCTGCGACATCCGCATCGCGGCCGCAGCCGCGACGTTTTCCACCGCGTTTGCGGGGGTCGGCCTGATCCCGGACCTCGGTGCCACATACTTCCTGCCGCGCGCCATCGGCCTCGGGCGCGCCTTCCGGCTCGTGTGGACAAACGAGCGCTTGCTGGCAGGCGACGCGCTCAAGCTGGGGCTGGTCGATGAAGTGGTCGCCGCAAGCGAGCTCGAGGGGCGGGTCCGCGCCCTCGCTGCGCAGATCGCCTCTGCCCCGCAGACAGCCGTTCGCCTCGCGCGCGCGGCCCTGCGCGCGGGCTGCCACGCGCGGCTCGCCGACGCGCTCGATGCAGAAGCGGCAGCGCAGAGCGCGTGCCTGCAGTCCGCAGAGCACCGCGAGCGCGTGCGCGAACTGCTCGCGCAGAGAAGTACCCCGGCAGCGACCCCGACCAAGCCATCCGGATGCGGGGGGAGGGGGGAGGAAGGCAAATGACGGAACTCTCGCCGATCGAGAAGAACATCAAGATTTCTCACAAGGTCGTGGAGCAGTTCAAGAAACTGATCCACGAGGGCAAGCTGCAGCCGGGCCAGCGCCTGCCCACCGAGAAGGAGCTGGCGAAAACCTTGCGCGTCAGCCGGCCCACCTTGCGCGAAGCGCTCACCGTGCTCGAAGCAATCGGCTACGTCGAAATTCGGCCGCGCGAGGGGACGTTCGTGCGCACCATGATCCCGACGCCCATGCGGGAGCCGCTGCTCAGCATGCTCGAGCGGAACCCCGAGAAAATCTTCGAGCTCTTCGAAGTCCGCCGCCACCTGGACCCGGAGGGGGCTGCACTGGCCGCTCAGCGGGCCACCGAGCGCGAGCGCGCGCAGTTGCGCGAGCTTCTGGAACAGGCAAAGGCGATGGTGAGCGGGGGGCGCTCCATCTTCTCGCCCGAAGTGGTGGACCTCTACGCGCGGACGTTCTTCCGCATCGCGGAAGCCACGCACAACAGCATTTACGCCTACCTGATGCGCATGCTGTGGACGATGGTGGAAGGCGCGTTCTCCTTTAGCCGCGAAAAGCTCGCCTTCGCGCCGCGGATCTTCGGCAAGCTGTTCAAGCAGTATGTGGCCATCGTCGAAGCCGTGATCGCCGGCGACCCAGCGCGCGCCCGCAGGGCTGTGGCCCAGCACCTCGACTTCGGCGTGCGGGAGTTGCAGCGCGTGCTCGCCGAAGAAAAAGCCCTCGCAGAATCGACGCGGGAAGAAGCGTGGGCCGCAGGGGAAAAAGCGAAGAGCTTGGTCTCCCCGTGACGGCCTTCGCAGCCGATAAGGAGGGACCGTTATGGCAGTGACACAACCGCGAGATTGGTTCGAAAGCGAACTGCCGGCCGCCGTGCAGGCGGACCCGAAAAAGATCGAGGGGTTCACCGGCACCCTGCTCTTCAATATCACCGGGGAGCAGGGAGGAACGTGGACCCTGGACATCCGCGACCAGAAACTCGACGTGAAGGCCGAAGCAGTGCCCAACCCCGACATCACCGTCACCATGAAGGACACGGATTTCGTGAACTTCGTGAACAAGAAGCTCTCCGGGCAAATGGCCTTCATGACCGGAAAGCTCAAGGTGAAGGGCAACATGCAGTTGGCCCTGAAGCTCCGCAACCTCCTGTGAGCGGGCGAACGGGGGGAAAACCGCGGGCACCCGCGCCTCTGGGGAGCTCGCGCTCCGCGGAGGATCCGACATGAAGGCATTCGTGACCGGGGGAACCGGGTACGTGGGGCAGGCGGTGGTGCGCGATCTCCTCGCGCATGGGCACCGGGTGCGCTGCCTGGTCCGCCGCACGAGCGACACCCGCTACCTCGATGGCCTGCCCGTGGAGCGCGTGTACGGCGACCTGCGAGACATCCAGTCGCTGCGCGAGGGGATGCGCGGGTGCGACACGCTGTTCCACGTGGGAGCCTACGTGGCGCTGTGGGCACCCGACCCGAACGAGATCATCGAGTCGAACGTGCTGGGGACGCGCAACGTGCTCCAGGTCGCAATGGAGCTCGGTTACCGGAAGTGCGTCTACACGAGCACGATCGCAACCGTGGGCCCCAACCCCGACGGCACGCCCGCGGACGAGGAATCGCTGTACCGGTGGACGCCGCAGGACACGTACATGCTCTCGAAGTACATGGCCGAGACCGAAGCGCTGCGCGCAGCAGTCCGCGGCTGCCCCGTCGTCATCGTCAACCCGGCTTCCTGTTACGGCGAGTTCGACTACCGGCCCTCGCTGCCCGGCATGCTCGTGCTGCACTTCCTGTGCGGCCGCATGAAGGCGTACATCGACAGCACGATGAACATGATCGACATCCGCGACCAGGCGCGGGGCCACGTGCTCGCCGCGGAGCGGGGGCGGATTGGCGAGCGATACCTGATCGGCAACGAGAACGTCTCGGTGCGCGACGCCTGCCAGATGCTGTCCGAGATCACGGGCATCCCGGCACCCAAGGTCCGGCTCCCGATTCGGGTCGCGATGTGGCTCGCCTGGGTAGCGCAAAAGCGCGCCGAGTACATCACGCGCAAGCCACCCTCGATGAACTACCACGCCATGCAGATGGGCCGCTTCCGCATCGCGTACGACTGTTCCAAGGCGGTGCGCGAGCTCGGCCTGGAGCTGCATCCCGTGCGCGGGGCCCTGGAGCGAGCGGTCGAGTGGTTCATGGAGAACGGATACGTCCCCGAAAAGTACCGGCGCATCTACCGCGCCCACCGGGCCAAGCTCGCCCGCGCGCAGCAGAGGGAGGCAGCGTGATGCCCACCTTCCAGTTCCTGTTCACACCTCTGCAGATCGGCAACGTCACGGTGCGGAACCGCATCGCCAGCTTGCCGCACACCACGCTGCTCTCCACGGACCACCTGATCGGCGACCGCCACATCGCGTACTACGAAGAGCGCGCGAAAGGCGGCGCGGGGTTGATCATCGTGGAGACCCTGATCGTGCATCCGACCTCCCAACCGCTGATGAACGAGGCCTTCGCCTTCGACGAGCGACAGGTGCCCCGCTACCGGCAGTTGACCGCGGCGGTGCACCAGCACGGCGCAAAGATCTTCGCGCAGCTTGCGCACGGCGGCCGGCAGTTAATCGACGGCAGCATCTCGCGGCTGCCCCTGCTCGGCGTCTCCCCCATCCCCCTTTCCCCAGCGAGCGAAGTCCCCCACGAAATGGAAGAAGAGGAGATCGCCGAGCTCATCGAGGCGTTCGCGCGCTGCGCGGGGTACCTGAGGGAGGGGGGTTTCGACGGGGTCGAGCTCCACTCCTCGCACGGGTATTTGATCCAGCAGTTCTTCTCCCCTCTCAGCAACGCCCGCACCGACCGCTGGGGCGGCTCGCTCGAAAACCGGATGCGGTTCGCATTCGAAGTGATCGCGGCGGTGCGCCGCGCGGTCGGGCGCGACTTCGTGGTCGGCATGCGCCTGGCGGCGGACGAGTTCGTGCCGGGTGGCCTCACCACCGAAGATACCCAGGAAATCGCCCGGCGGCTGGCGGCCACGGGCGAGCTCGACTACCTCTCGGTGAGCGCGGGCATGGGGCAGACGCCGTTTTTGATCACCTGCGACATGAACTTCCCACCCGCCTCGCAGGCGTACCTGGCCGGCTTGATCAAGCAAGCGGTCGGATCGCTGCCCGTCTTCGCCTCGCAGCGCATCAACGATCCCCTTCTCGCCGAGCGCATCCTGGCCGAGGGGCAAGCGGACATGGTGGGCATGACCCGAGCCCTGATCTGCGACCCCGAGCTGCCGCGCAAGGCGAAGGCCGGCCAGCTCGAAGATATCCGGGCCTGCATTGCCTGCAACCAGAACTGCATCGGCCGCGTGATGCAGAGCAAACCGATCGGCTGCATCCAGAACGCGGCCGTGGGACGCGAGCGCGAGTGGGGCATCGGGACGCTCGTGCCCGCCCCGCGGCGCAAGCGCGTCGTCGTCGCCGGCGGGGGCCCGGCCGGGATGGAATGTGCGCGGATCCTGGCCGAGCGCGGCCATGCGGTCGTGCTCTACGAGAAAGAAGCCGAGCTCGGCGGCCAGATTCACGTGATCACCCGCGTGCCGAGCCGGCACGAGTTCGGCGGCATCGTCCGCTACCTCTCCCGCCAGGTGGAAAAGCTCGGGGTGGACGTGCGCCTGAACACGGCAGCGACGGCGGACGAAATCTTGCGGGAAAAGCCCGACGCGGTCGTGGTCGCCACCGGCTCGGTGCCCCAGCGGCCGCCAATTCCGGGCGCCGACGCACCGCACGTGTGCGACGTCTCGGATCTGCTTCTTGGGCGCGCGTCGCCGGGCAAGCGCGCCGTCGTCATCGACGGCGAGAGCTTTTACCGCGCGCTGATCGCAGCGGATTTCCTGCTCCAGCAGGGCTGCGAGGTGGAAGTGCTGAGCCCGGTGTTCTTCGTGGGCATGAACGTCACCATGCCGAGCCTGATCATTACGTACATGAATCTCTGCAGCGCGGGGGCGGTGCTCACGCCCCTCCACATGGTGAGCCGCATCGAAGACCGCGCGGTGCACGCATACCACGTCTTCTCCGGTGCCGACCGGGTGCTGCCCGACGTGGACACGGTGGTGCTCGCCTACCCCGGGCGCGCGGAAAACTCCCTGTACCGAGAACTAAAAGGGCGGGTTCCGGAACTGTACTCGATCGGGGACTGCGTGGCACCGCGCAAGGTCGACATGGCCATTCTGGAGGGCCACGACGTAGGTCGGCGCATATGAGCGAACCAGTGGCCCGCTCGACCACCTTGCTTCCCATGCCGGCGTTCGGCCCGCTGCAGGGACTGCGCATCCTCGACAGCGGCCGCAACAATGCCGGCCCGTGGGCCGCTACGCTCGCCGCTGACTTCGGCGCGGAGGTGATCCACGTCGAGCCGCTCCAGGGCGAGATTTACCGCTTCGATCTGGCCGCGTGGGCTCAGGAAAAGCGCAACCAGCGCGATCTCACCCTCAACCTGCGAAAACCGCAGGGCAAAGAGATCTTCCTGCAGCTGTGCGCGCGCTCGGACATCTGGATCGAGAGTTCCATCCCGGGCACGTACCCGAGCCTGGGGCTCGACGACGAGACGGTCTGGCGGGTGAATCCCAAGCTGGTCATCGTCCACGTTTCCGGCTTCGGCCAGACGGGGCACCCGGATTACGTGCGCCGCGCCTCCTACGATATGATCGGCCAAGCCTTCGGCGGACTCATGTACATCCAGGGCCTTCCCGATCCCAGCCCGCCCATCGCTGCCAAGCCCTACCTGTGCGATTACATCACTGGCCTCTGGTCTCTCTGGGCGGCCCTAGCCGCGTACATTTACGCGCAGCGCACGGGACGCGGGCAGTCGGTCGATATCTCGCAGTACGAGTGCGTCCTGCGCATGCTGGCGGATACCGCAATCAACTACTTCCAGAACGGCGAGGTGAAGCAGCGCACGGGGAACCGCCACCCGATGGCGGTGCCGTGGGACACTTACCAGAGCGGCGACGGCGTGTGGTTCTGCATCAACGCGGCGGGCGAGCCGTTCGCCCGCCTGTGCCGGGCGATTGGCGTCGATCCCGAAGACGAGCGGTGGTGGCCGCAGTTCGAAAAGTGCCTGGCGGGAACGCCCGGGGCGCAGGCTTTCGAAGAGGAACTGCGGCGCTGGCTGAGCGCGCACACCGCTGCCGAGGTCGAGGCCATTCTCACCATCGAGCACCAGGTGCCTTGCCAGCGGGTGTACAGCATCCGCGACCTCGCGGAAGACCCGCACTGCGCCGCGCGCGAGAACTTCGTCGAGTGGGACGATCCGGTGTGGGACCGGGTGAAGGGGGTCGGCGTCGTCCCCAAGTTCTCCGCCACCCCGGGCCGCATCTGGCGCGGCGCGCCGACCCTGGGCCAGGACGATGTGGCGGTCCTCACCGCTTTGGGGTACTCCCAAGAGCAGATCGCGGCACTGCGCGACGCCAGTGTGATCTCCGGGGGCCCCGACTGAGACGGAGGCGAGACGCACGATGGACTTCGGCTTCACCCCTGAGCAGGAGATGCTGCGCGAGAGCGTGCGCGCGTTCATGCGCCGCGAGTGCCCGCCCGACTACGTGCGGCGATGCGACGAGGAGCACCGGTTCCCCAGCGAGCTGCGCGCGAAGATAGCCGCGCAGGGCTGGTTCGGCACGCTCGTGCCCGAGGAGTACGGCGGCTCCGGGCGCAGCGTGATCGAGGTGGCGATCATCCTGGAAGAGACTGCCCGCTGGGGCATCGGCTGCGATTTCATCCCCACCGCGATCTTCAGCGCCGAGGCGATTGCCCGCTACGGGACCGAGGCGCAAAAGCAGCAGTACCTGCCCCGCATCGCCCGCGGAGAAGTGACGTTCGCCATCTCGTTCACCGAGCCCAACGCGGGCACCGACTTCGCCGCCCTCACGACCTCGGCCGAGCTGCGTGGCGACGAGTTCGTCTTGAACGGCCACAAGATGTTCACCAGCCTGATCAACCTCGCCGACGTGATCATCGTCGCTGCGCGCACGGACAAAACCGCGAAGAAGCACCGCGGCATTTCGCTGTTCCTGGTGGACCCGAAGACCCCGGGGATCACCATGCGCGAGGTCCCCAAGCTCGGGGGGCACATCATCCCGACGTACGAGGTGTGGTACGAGAACGTGCGCGTGCCGCGAGAGAACCTGCTCGGGGAGCTGAACCACGGCTGGTATCAGTTGATCTCGACGATCAACACCGAGCGCGTGGGGATCTCCGCCCACAACACGGGCAGCGCGCGGGCGGCGCTCGACTACGCGGTGCAGTACGTCACGCAGCGCGAGCAGTTCGGGCAGCCGATCGGCAAGTTCCAGGCCATCCAGCACAAGCTGGCTGCCGACTACCTCGAGGTCGAGGCGGCGCGGCTGCTCACGTACAGCGCCGCGTGGCATCTCTCGCGGGGAGAAAGTCCCGAAACCCACATGCAGTGCGCGCTGGCGAAATTGAAGTCCTCCGAGGTCTACAAGCGCGTGGCGC
>JBBIUR010000192.1:0-3335 GCA_037440145.1 Myxococcales bacterium
GCGCGCCCTCGCCGTCGAAGCTCCACGGGCGTCCTGCCTCCACGACCTCCAGGCGGGGTTCGTCGTCCCGGTAGAGGAGGACGTTTCCCACCCGGCCGGAGGGCTCCTTGTAGGTCAGCTCCACCGCCTGAGTCCCGAACCACTGGACGCTCACCACGGTGACGGGAGTGCCCGCGAGAACTCCTCGCACCACGATATGAGGCCGAAGGTCTTCAAGAGCTGCCATCGCCGGTTTCGTCACGAGAAGAATGCGCCCTGATGCCTGATCCTGCCTCGAGCCATCGGGTTTTGGAAAGTTCCGCACAGGCATGGGCGCAACGGCTTCCTGCGAAGGGTATCGCCGCTGCCCCCGCCGAGGACCCGGCGGGCAGGCGGCTCGACCCAGCCGTCGATTCGGCCAGAGCGAGGCTTCCGCCCGCGATGCGGCGGTGAATCGGGGACAGCGCGCTGTCGAGCATTCCCGCGCCGAACGGCGCCCCCGCAGGGGTTCGCATCACCTGCGCCCGAGTCCATTGGCGGGGAGGGCGATAGGCGGGTTTCCTTCCTAAAAGAGCGTCGAGACGAACGTGCCCAGGATGGCGATGGGGCTCTGGTCTTCGATACCAGCCGTGGCCCTGTCCAGGCCGCGAATCGCGTCCTCCGCTTCTTGATAGAGGGCGTCGTCGGCGACCAATCGGCCTATGGTCCCCTCGCCGTTCCGCACCCCTACGGACACTTCTTCCAGGTTCCGCATGGTCTCGTTCAAGCTGGCCGCCGATTCGCGCAGGTCGTCATAGAGGTCGTCTTCCGCCAGCAATCGGCCGATCGTGCCCTTCCCTTGCGCCAACTGCGCCGAGATCGCTTCCAGGTTCCCCGCCGTTGCCACCACGCGGTCGTACAGCTCCGGGTCATTCAGCAGCCGGCCAAGCGCGCCCTGTCCCGCGTCGAGCTTCGCAGTAATGGATTCGACGTTGGCCAGCGTCGCTGCCAGTGCGCGCCGGTTCTCCTCGATCAGCGCGCTCAAGTTCCCGAGCACCTGTTCCTGATTGTAGTTCAGCGAATCAGCCAGCTCCTGAACGCTGCGCCCTACCTTCTGCAGCTCGCTCACCATGTCGGTGATCCCCGGCACCGACTCGCTCGCAACGGTATCGCCGTCGTGCAGGACGGGCGCGGAAGGCGATCCCAGTGAAATCGAGATGAAGCGGTTGCCGCTCAGCGCTTCATAGTCCAGCTTGGCAACGGAGTCGCGCCGCACCACGGCGCGCCGGTCGAGGCGCAAGCGCACGCGGACGCGATCCGCCCCGAGCGCGATCTCGTCGACCGTCCCCAGCTTGACTCCGGCAACGCGCACTTTGTCTCCCGTGTTCAACCCGTGCACGTCAGAAAACTCGGCCCACAGATAATAGCCCCGCTGCAGTAATCCCGTTCCCGCAGTCATCTCGATGGCGAGGAAGGCAAACACCATCCCGAGCAGCAGAAACAACCCGACCTTCTGTTCCCGTGTCATCTCGCATTCCCCCTGGAGCCAAGAGCCGCTCGCCCTCGGGGCCGCACCCCCGATCGACCCCGCCGGAGCCTCACATCATTGCGGCTCGAATGAACCGCTGCGTGTATTCGTTCGGACTTTCGTAAAACGACTCGGCGGGCCGGCAGTCGATGATGTGCCCGCCGTGCAGGACCGCGATGCAGTCGCCGGTCTCCCGCGCCAGGGCCAGGTTGTGCGTCACGACGATCTGCGTCGCCCCGCGCAGGTGCTGGATCCGCTTGATCAGCGCCCCGATTTGCTCGGTGAGAATCGGGTCCAGATCCGCCGTCGGCTCGTCATACAAGATGAGCTGCGGCTCCACCGCCAGCGCCCGTGCGATGGAAACCCGCTTGCGCATGCCCCCCGAAAGCTCCCCCGGCATCTTGTCCTCCGTTCCCTGCATGTCGACCTGCTCCAAACACGCCGCTACAATCCGGCGGATTTCCTCCTCCGGCCGCTGCTCGTACTCCCGCAGCCGCAGGCTCACGTTGTCGGCAACAGTCATGGAGTTGAGGAGCGCGGCTCCCTGGAAGACCATCGAGACGCGAAAGGGCTTTTGCGCAGGCGGCATGGCCAGGTACGCCCGCAGCGGGAGGTCGTCGAGAAACACCTCGCCCCCGTCGGGTACCTCCAGCCCGGCGATGTGCCGCAGCAGGACCGACTTTCCCTCGCCGCTTCCCCCGACAATGACCATCGTCTGCCCCGCGGGAACATCCAGGTTCACCCCCCGCAGCACCGGCACCCCGTTGTACGCCTTCTGCAAGTTGCGAAGTCGAACGCTGACGCCCTTGCGCTGCATGGCCGGAAGCCCTCACACATACAGAGCTAGCCGCACGATGACGAAGTCCACCACGATGATCAGCACGAAGCTCCAGACCACAGCGGCCGTGGTGGAGGTGGCAATGCCCTCCGCCCCGCCGCGGGTGCGAAAGCCAAAAGTGCAGGAAATCGTGGCGACGATCATCCCGAAGGCCACGCCTTTCAGCAATCCGACGATCACGTCCGCTACCGTGACCCATTCGGTCAGGTTGTCGAAGTACTGCCGCACGCCGATTTTCACCGCGGGATCGAGGAGCACCACAACCGCTCCCCCGAGGATGCCGATCACGTTCGCGTACAGGATCAGCACCGGCAGTGCGAGCGTCATGGCGACGAAACGCGGTACGGAGAGGAATTCGATCGGATCGATGTCCATCGTCCGCAGCGCGTGGATCTCGTCGTAGACGCTCATCGAACCGAGCTCGGCGGCCACCGACGACCCGGCGCGCCCAGCGAGCAGAAAACCCATGATCACCGGCCCAAGCTCGCGCGTCATCGCGAGGCCGACAATCGAGCCGAGGATCTCCTGGGTGAACTGTTCCAGTTGGTCCGCCGCCTGTACGACCAGCACCATCCCAGTAAAAAGAGAAACCAGCGCCGCGAGCGGAAGCGTGTCGGTCCCCATCCGGACCATCTGCGTCAAAACGCGGTCCCGCGTGCGCCGGCGCGCATTCAGCCGCCGCCAGGTAGCGAAAAACAGCAGTCCCGCTTCGCCGAGGATCTGCAGGACCAGCAGCACCGTCGCTCCGATGCCCTGCAGCAAACCGCTCGCAGGCATAGAACCCCGTGTCGCCATGATTGCAACAGCCCCTTCAAGCGCGAACTCGGTGGGCCCGCGCGCTCTTACGGCTGTGCCCCTGCTGGACCGAAACGCACATCGACCGGATACCGCAGCTCGCCTCGCGCGGAGGATACCAGATTCCAGAGCAAGCTCCATTGGCGCCGCTC
Source organism: Myxococcales bacterium (assembly GCA_037440145.1). Classification (GTDB taxonomy): domain Bacteria; phylum Desulfobacterota; class Binatia; order HRBIN30; family BPIQ01; genus JBBIUR01. Next base: position 3,272 of record JBBIUR010000192.1, read on the forward strand.
GCCGCTGCGGGCCTGGTACGCGTAGAGGCGCCAGAGGGGGGCGTAGACCTCGCGCACGATCGGG
>JBBIUR010000192.1:3348-4906 GCA_037440145.1 Myxococcales bacterium
TAGAGCGCCAACACCTGGCCGTCCGACTCGCCATCCCTTTCCTCCAGCCGCCAGGCGGGAAACAGGGTGTGCCGCGTCCACCGGTGGCCGCCGCCCAGGTCCTCGTCGACGACGCGGCGCCACAATACCAGGCCGGCATCGCTGCGCTCGTACCGGTGGTCCGGGCTTTCCTGGATTCGCGTGCGGTAGAGCGGCCAGAGCACAAAGCGCGAGCGCAGCGCACCCTGCCGCCGATCCCCGTAAAAGGGCGCAAGCCGCAGGGATAGGCGCTCGCCAGTGTCCGTGCGGCGCTGCACGACCCAGAGCGGCCACGGAAAGCCCCACGTCTCGAGCTGCGCGCGCGTGTCGACGCTGTGTGTGAAAAAGGGGCCGAACACCGCGGAGCTCCGGACCGCTCCGCCGTGCGACCCGGCGTACCACGGGAACACGACCGTACGGACCTCCGGGGTGCGACTGCTCAGATCGCGCCACTGCTGAATGTAGAAAGGCCAGAGAATGTACCGAAGCTTCTCCGCACCGCCCCGGTCTTCCCATCCGTAGAGTGGCCAGAGCCGCCAACCCCTGCCCAGCGTTCCCCCGGTCCACGAGAAAAACGGAAACATCACCCACGACCGGCGCACCATCGGCTCTTCCAGTTGGAGAAACAATGGGAAGAGAACCATCCGAATTCGCTGGTAGCCAAAAAAATTGCGGAGGTCGGCGTAGAGCGGAAGCACAGAAAGAGTGCTCCCCGCCGCGGGAGAGCGCCGGTAAAAGACGAGCGGGAAGATCGTGAGGCGCCGATCCCACTCGGCAGGAGCGGGCGGCACCTGGGTCTGGATGGACAAGAGCCCGAAGACGCGCACAGCAGCGCTCCCAGCCGACCAGCGCACCGAGGACAGCGGATACAGCACTGCCGCTTCACCGCCCTCGGGACCCGAGCGGCCCCGGTACAAGAGCAGGGGCCGAAGCGCGATCACTCGTTCCGAGGCGTCGCCCCGGAACTCCACGAGGGGCCCCAAAAGGCGATGCTCTGTGCGCCCCTCCACCTTCTCGTACTCCACCAAGGGCCACAGTTTGAGGAAAAGAGCCTGCGCTGGCGGCGCAAACCCGAACGCAAGCCCCGCCATTGCCAAAACGGCAACGCGGGCGGGCCGACTCGTGCCCACCGGGGCCCTCAAACCCATCCCGGTCGCCGCTCGCTCCGCCACAAGCGCCGGGACAGCCAGGGATTGGCCGTGGGGCAGCCGCTGGGGCGGAAGGCCATCCGGCGTCTGAACCCGACGCGAACGCGCCAGCTACTTGCCAAAGTCGATGCGCTGCAGATCGCGCGCCCGGATCTGGTAAACGCCCAAGGAGGTGTGGCCGTAAAAGGTCAGGGAGTTGCGGACTGACAGCGTAACCGTGTCCCCGCCTTTCAGCCGCACCACGGCGCGGCTGTGGTCGCGGTTTTCGCCGGCGAACTCGACCTGCTCGATGTTCGCGAACGGAATGCGCAAGTGGCCCCGGCCCATGTTCCCCTCGAGCTGCAAGCTGCCGCCGGCGTTGAAGCGCGTGCACTCCACGCGCGTGCCGTCGC
>JBBIUR010000192.1:4916-7571 GCA_037440145.1 Myxococcales bacterium
GGCGGGGGTGTATGGGCGGCAATTCACGCGGCTTGCGGCGGGGTCGGTCATGGTTACGTGAAAGTCGACGGCCGGATTCATCATGTCCTGTCCCCCCGAGCTTCCCAGCGCACCCGCTACTCGCGGGCTGAGCGACAGGACGACACAGGCAGCCGCAGCGGCCCAACACCTCCGATGCATACCGAACCCATTCCGAGCCAAGCCTGCATCCTGCTTAGCACAGCGGCAACGCTGTGAAAACGATTGCAGCGGCGCCGACTCGTTCCTCCAAGCAGCACGGCCTTCCGCGCGCCGCTGCACGCCACGCGGCTTTCCCCTTCTCCGCTCCCGGCCGCGAGCTGCAAGGCAAGCCAGCCCTCGCAAGCCCCTCCTCGCCGAATGGCGAGGGTGCACAAATCGACCAGGCGCGGGCCGCCGGCGCGCGTGCCGCGCCCGACCCTCGAGCTTCCGGAGCCCGCAGGCGCGCAGTTCGCCAATCGCTGGGCAGAGATCGAGCCCGGGCGCTCCCGCTCTCGCATCCCCGCCGTCGCGCCAGCGGAATTCCCTCACATAGCGGGTATTGGGCGCGCCTCGCGACGGCGCAGTTCTCACCGCCGTGGCACTCTGCGGCGGAGAACGATGGTCCCCGCACCCTTCACTGTCTCACTCCGCCAGAGGCGAGCGGGCTACCTGTCCGCCGGCCCTGGTGACCGCGGCCACGGCACGCGCGCGCTTCGGCACCTCAGAGAGAAGCCCGAGGCACCACCCCGCCGCGTGTGCGCGAAACCCCGCCGCGCGCCGGCTGCCCGTGGCCTCATGCACAGACAATCGCGCGCGCCACTTCGGCGACCAAGGCCATCCGGTCCAGCAGCTCGTCCAGATCGCGATGATCGACCCGCGCGTGAACCGCTGTTGCGCCCACACCGCCCCACGCTTCGATGCACGATCGCAGCTCGTCTCGCGATTGGGCTCGACCCACTGCGACTGGTGCCACGAACTCCAGGCGCTGGTTGCGCCCCGCCTCGCGAGCGAGTCGATTTCCCAGGGCCACAAGCCGGCCGAATCGCTCCCTGTCCACGCGCCATGGGATCCACCCCTCTGCCTGCAGGGCTGCCCGCCGAACCGCGCGGACACCATTTCCCCCGACCCACAGCGGCAGCCTGGGCCTCTGCACGCAGCGCGGCGCCACGATCATGTCGCGCCATGCGAAGAACTTCCCCGCGTAGCTCGACATCTCCTGCTCGAGCGCCGCAGCCAGAGCGGCCAACGCTTCCTCCGACCGCTCTTCTCGCCCCCCAAAGTCAAGGCCGAGCGCCGCGAACTCGCCCTTGAGGTGCCCTACCCCGGCGCCCAGAATAATGCGCCCGCCGGAAAGCCGGTCGAGTGTGGCAAACGCCTTGGCGAGCAGCAGCGGATGCCGATAGGGAAGCACCATCACGTGCGCCAGAAGCCGCACCCGCTGCGTGGCCGCGGCGAGGTAACCGAGCATGGCGACCGGCTCGTACCAGACCCTGCCCATCTCGGCCGCGCGAGACTGGGGAACCGCCACGTGATCGCTGCACGCAATCCACGCGAAGCCCAATTCCTCAGCGGCCCGCGCTACCTTCGTGATTTCCGCAGGCCCGGCCGCGCTCTCCCAGGAGCGCGCGTACGCCGGCACTTGCTGCGCGACGGGGAGGCTCAAGCCGATGTCCATGTGACGGCTACCCCGGCTTTTCTAGCGGTGCGATCCGCGGTACGAAAAGGCCCGAAGGAGGCGGCGATGACAGCAGACCAAGTGCCTGGCGAAAAGAAACAGCGGCCCATCGTGCCCTTCCTGCGGCTCGGCAACGGCGACCGCCCGCACCTCGTCGGCAAAAAATGCACCGGCTGCGGCGCGGTCTACCTCGGCAGGCGCGTGGCGTGTTCGAAGTGCGGCGGTACGGGGCCCTTCGAAGAAATCCGGCTGAGCGACCGGGGCAAGCTGTGGACCTACTCGATCGTGCATCAGTCTTTTCCCGGAATCCAAACGCCGTACATTGCAGCGATCGTCGATCTGCCCGAGGGCGTCAGCGTGCGCTGCAACATTGTGAACGTAGAGCCCGACCCGAAGAACCTGAAATTCGATATGCCCGTAGAGATGATTACGCAAAAGGTGCGCGAAGACCAGGACGGCACGGAGGTCATCGCGTTTTTCTTCCAGCCCGCCCAGCAGTGACCGCAACCGCGCAACCGAGGGGAGGCAAGCGATGAGAGACGTCTACGTGCTCGGCGTCGGAATGATCAAGTTCGGCCGGTACCCCGACCGCGATGTGGCAGAGCTGGCAGCGGAAGCGTGCCTGCTGGCCACGCAGGATGCCGGAGTGACCATCCGGGACATCCAGTTCCTGGCCAGCGGCAACCTGTTCCAGGCAAATGCCATGGTCGGCCAGCGGGTGCTGCAGCAAATCGGACAAACCGGCATTCCAGTGGTGAACGTGTCGAACGCCTGCGCCACGGGATCGACTGCGTTTCGCGAAGCTTACTTCGCCGTGGGCTCGGGAGCGTACGACGTCGCGATGGCCGTGGGCTCGGAGCAGATGCGAAAGGCGGGCCTTCTCGGCGGTGGCGGTGGCGGCGAGCGGGTGGAGGGGATCCTGGGCAGCGGCTTGATGCCGGCCGTATTCGGGCAAGCCGGCGTGGAGCACATGCGAAAGT
>JBBIUR010000193.1:0-2206 GCA_037440145.1 Myxococcales bacterium
CCGCGCCGCCGGGACACGAGATGACGGACGAGGGAAAACCCGTTGCTGTGCAGGCCGCTGGACGGCAATCCGATCAGAACGTCTCCGGGGCGAATCCTCCGGCCGTCGACGACCGCGCGCTCTTCCACGACGCCCACCGCAAAGCCCGCCAAATCCTATTCTCCGCCCCGATAAAACGAAGGCATTTATGCTGTCTCGCCCCCGACGAGGGCACAGCCGGCCGCCTGGCAGGCGCGCGCGACGCCCCGGAGCACCTGCTCGGCGACGGCAGGGCGCAACCGCCCCGTCGCGAAGTAGTCCAGAAAGACCAGCGGCTCGGCGCCGACGGTCAAAATGTCGTTGACGTTCATCGCAACCAGGTCGATCCCGACCGTCTCGTGGCGCCGGAGTTCCACGGCCACTCGCAGCTTCGTTCCCACGCCGTCCGCTGCCGCCACCAGCAGAGGCCGCTGGTAGCGGCGCGGAGCCCGGAACAAAGCGGCAAAGCCGCCGATGTCCGCAACGACTTCCGGACGCCGGCTGCAGGCAGCCAAATCTCGAATCCGGGTAACAAGCCGCTCCGCGCGAGCCAGGTTCACGCCCGCGAGCCGGTAAGTCGCGCGCCCCGGCATGGACGCTCCCTTCCACAGAGCCGCCGGGAATGCAATTGCGGCGCGAGCTCGCGCCGCTCTTTATCGGGGCGCCATCCCGACACGCGCAGCGCGCCGATCTTCCGCGGGCGCGACGAGGCGAGCGCTCCTTCTCGGCACTCGGGCCCCGTGCCGCGGCCCCGGAGCGCGTGCGGAACGAGCCCTGGATCCTTCCGGCAGGCCGCCGGGCGCTGCGGCCTCACAGGCCTTTGGCGGCTTCGACGGCGATGCTGGACACGCCGTTGCGCGTGAACTTCTTCCCGCGGATTTCCGCGTTGTCACCAGCCAGCTTTTTCGCTGCCTCGTAGGGCGCGGGATTGTCGTGCTCGCTGAGCAGCAGGTACAGGGCTCCGTCGCTCGTCAGGAGGCCTATTGGCAGTCCTCCCTTTGCGCACATTTGGGCGCACATCCTGTGTCCCGGCCCCTTTTCTCCCTTTGCCAGGTAACAGGAAAGGTCCACGACCTCGCCCTTCACCGTCACGTTCTCCTCGGCTCGCGATACCTCCGGGGCTGCCAGAATCCCGAGAAGTACTGCGGTTGCGACTGCTCCGACCTGAAGCCCACTTGCCATGGTTCTGCCCTCCTCGACGCGTTTCCTCACCGGTCTCGGCCGGCTTCGCCCGTCGGTCCTAAAAACCGTCCGGGGCGGAAAATGACCTTCTTGTCCTTCACCACCAGCTGGTCGTTCAGAAAGAGCTGCACGGCCTGGGACAGCACCTTGCCCTCCAACCTCTTGCCTCTCTCCTTCACGTCCTCGAGGGTATCCTCCCCGACATTGATGTGGAAGACGTCTTGGAGAATGAGCGGTCCGTGATCGAGCTGCTCGGTCTCGAAGTGTGCCGTGCAGCCGGAGACACGCAGGCGCTCGTCGAACGCCTGCTTGTACGCGTTGGCCCCAGGGTGATAGGGCAACAGAGAGGGGTGGATGTTGATGATGCGGTTCCGGTACTGATTGACGATCTCGGGGCCGAGAATCTGCATGTAGCGCGCGAGGACGACCAAGTGCACTTGGTACTCCCGCAGCTTCTCCATCAGAAAGGCCTCATGAGCCTTTTTCTCCGTCGACGGATACCAGAAGAACCGGACGCCGTGCGATTCGGCGAGGGCGCGCAGCGTGTCGTGATTCGACAGCACTACGACGATGTCGCCGTTCAGGCGGCCCGCGTCGCGGTCCGCGATGAGCGCCTCGAGGCAATGCGGCTCTTTGGTCACCAGCACGGCGACGCGCTTCCGCGCGCGCTCGCCGAGCAAGCGCATGCTCACCTCCATGTGAATTTCCTCGCCGATCTGCTTCAGGCCGAGCACGAGCTCGTCGAGCGTGACAGAGAGCTCCGACAGATCGACCTTCATGGTCATGATGAAAAGCCCTTCGGTCACCCGCTGCTCGGTATCCTCGATGTTGATGTTACAGGAGGCGAGGTAGGTCGAAATGCGCGCTACCACGCCCTTTTGGTCCCGCCCGATTACCGAAATGACCGCGCGGTTGCCGCTTCCGCTTGCCGAGTCTCGCATGCAGTTGCATACATTAGGTTCGCGCGCCACAGGGGTCAATGCAGGGAACCAGCGCCTGCAGTGCC
>JBBIUR010000193.1:2224-7330 GCA_037440145.1 Myxococcales bacterium
GCAGAGGAGCGGGGAATGAACGCGGACGCACCGCCTTGGAACGTGCTGGTGACTTCGCAAGAAGGGTATGCAAGCGAGCTGCTGCGCGAGCTGAAGCCTTACGGCCGCTTCCGGCTCAGCTCCTTCCGCAACGTCCTGGTCGGGGAAGTGGAGGACCGGACGGCGTTCCTCGATGCCGTTGCCGGCCTCTGCCGCCAGCGGCCGTTTGTCGCGACCTGGCTCGGCAAGGTTCTCCCGATCGACGATTGCTTTTCGTTCGCGGTGGACCAGTTTGCCGACATGGCCGCAGAGCGCCTGCGCTCGTACGCGGATCAAGTGGCGAACCGCACCTTCCACGTCCGCGTCGAGCGGCGGGGTCACAAGCGCCTTTTGAACACGCACCAGTTGGAAAAACGGCTCGGAGAGTCGGTATTCGCAGCGCTCGAAGCGCGCGGGCTTTCCGCCAAGGTCAAATTCGACGACCCCGACGTCGTGCTCGCCGTGGAGATCCTGGGAGACACAGCGGGCATCGGCGCGGTCTCGCGCGAACTGCGCAGCCGCTACCCGTTCGTAAAGATCGACTGAAGCCGTGCCTCCGGGCAGCCGGTCGAGCTGCCCGCTGTCACGGGCGAGCGCTTCAGCCGGTGGGAATTTTTAGCGACTGGCCCACGCGGACGACCGTGCCCCGCAACCGGTTCGCCGCCTGGATTCTGCGCACCGTGGTGCCGTAGTGCCGCGCGATGTGGCTCAGCGTCTGCCCCTTGCGCACCCTGTGCATCACGTAAAGAGTTCGCTGCCGCAAAAAGCGCTCCGTGGGCGAAAGCGACGCGAAGCGCGCCAGCGCTTGCTGCGCATGTCCGGCCGGAACCCGCACCGGATATCCCTTCGCCACATACAGCTTGCCCTGCCGCACCTCTTCGCTGAACGCCGGGTTCAGATCGATCAGCTCCTCGAGCTCCACGCGCGCCAGCCGCGCGATCGTCCGCAGGGGCAGGTAATGGGCGAAGGCCACCCACTCGGTGGGCGCGGGCTCGGCGAGCTCGATTGGCCCGAAATATTCTACATAGCGCGCGTCGATCTCCAGGGCTGCAAGCAGCTCGGGGTAGAAATTGCGCGAAGCGAAGCCGAATGCGGGTCCGCGGTATCGCGTCAAGATCGCACCGATGTCGGTCGTTCCCAGAACGCTGACGGCCCGAGCGACTCCGCCCGGCCCGTGGTTGTAGGCAGTGACTGCCAGCGGCCACGTGCCCAACTTCTCGTAATTTTGCCTCAAGAACTGCGCCGCAGCTCTGGCGGAGAGCACCGGGTCGCGCCGCTCGTCGACCGTCTCGTCGATGCGTAGGAAGAGCCGCCCGGTCGATGGAATGAATTGCCAGACCCCCGCTGCTCCCGCCTTCGAATACGCGTTCGTGTCGAAACAGGACTCCACCAGCGCGAGTCTGGTGAGCGCCACCGGCACGCCGTGCTCGCGGAAGATCCTTTCGATCTCAGGCAGATAGCGCCGCGAGATCGATATCCCTGCCTGGAATCGCTCCCGGAGCCCGCGCTGGGCTCGAATGCGATCCGGTCTCGCAGCGGCAAGCAACTCCTCCGAATTCGGCTTTGGCCCGAAAAGCCGCCCAATCTTTCGGCCCTCCTCTCCGAGGGGATCGGGGTTGCCAGCCGCGCGGAGCCGCCGCAGCAGCTCCGCGACCCGCCCCTTCTCCCGCTCCACTGCAATGCGGCGCTGCTCTTCGATTTCGTCGTCGGCGAGTCCCTGCGCGCGCAGCGGCCGAAAGTCCAGCACAGAGTACACGCGCCGCAGATCTTCGGCGTCGTGGATCACGACCTGATCCTCGGAATAGACGCCGAAAATTTTCTTCCAGAACTCCACTTGCGGGCGCAGCACCGCCGGCTTCGGCAACGGCACTGTGGCCCCTGTCTCCTGCGGTACCGCCGGTACGTCAGCGCGCGCCGCTGGCGTGCGGCTCCAGCCGGCTGCGGCGGCCAGCCCACCGATCAACAGCACCGCCTTTACTCTCCCAAACCCCACGCTCGATCCGAGTCCGCTCGCGCTGCCGAGCAACCCATACACAACTTGGCGACGAGGTCAAGAAGAAAGGCGAGCGCGACCCTGGTCTGGCCGCTCCCTCACGGGGCAATCGTCGCGAAGTGGCTGACTTGCGGGGGACTCTCCGCGTGCTCGGCGAAGCGCCGGCGCCACTCGGCAAACAAGGGGCCCTCCCGAAATCCGTGCATGTGGTCGTCGAGCGAGCCCCAGTGGATCACGAGTACAAACGCGTCTGGGTCTTCGACGCCCTGGTAAAAGGCGCTGCCGCGATAGCCAGGGGCTTGCGCGATCACGCTTCGGGCAGCGCGCAGGCCGTCGCGCAATTGCTCGCGCTGCCCGGGCTTCGCGCGCAGCAGGGCGATTTCGGTCACCACCCGCGGGGCCTCCTTCCAGAGCGCGGGTCCATGGGCAGGCCGGCTTTCACCCTCCCACCAGCTTCGTGAAGCTCGGCTGGCCCGTTGCGGCGGTCACGCCGCCATCGATCGCGATTGCCGCGCCGGTTATGTACGAGGCCTCGTCGGACGCGAGAAAGGCCACCAGCGCCGCAACTTCTTCGGGCCTGCCGAGCCGGCCCATGGGCACGAGCTTCGCGTACTCCTCGCGGGCCCCTGGCAAGCCGAGCAGGGGACTGAGAAGCGCGGTTTCGATCGGCCCGGGACAAATCGCGTTGGCCCGGATGTTTTCGCGGGCGTGGTCGATCGCCACGGTGCGCGTGTAGTTCACCACCCCCGCCTTTGCTGCGTTGTACGCAGCCAGACCGTAGTCCCCAAACAGCCCGGAAATAGATGCGGTGTTGACGATCGCTCCGCCCCCGAATCGCCGGAAAAGCGGAATCGCAGCTCGGCAGCCGTAGAACACCGCGTGCAGATCCACCTCGATGACTCGATGCCACAGTTCGGGCTCCAGATCGGGGGTTGTGCCGTACGCCCCCACGCCTGCGTTGTTAAAAACCACGTCCAGTCGGCCGAACTCATCCACGGCGCGGTGCATGAGGGCTTCGACTTCCCGGAGGGCGCTCACGTCACACCTCTGGAAGACAACCTCACAACCCGCGGCTCTCAGCTCGGCGGCCAGCGCCTCCCCGCCCTCCTCATTGATGTCGCAGAGGACCAGTTTCGCACCTTCCTCCGCAAAGCGGCGGGCCGTGGCCGCCCCGATGCCCGAAGCGGCACCGGTGATCACGGCCACCTTGCCTGGAAGCAGTTGCTTCATGCTTTCCCCCGTTGCAGGCGCCTAGAGTAGTCGTCCCTACCGTTCCTGGTCAACCGCCGGGCAACTCGAAGAACCCGCGGAGCACGGAGCACATCCCTCCGCGTCTTCGCCGGGGCTGCCGGCAGGCAAAACCACCTCCACCTCCGTACCGTCGCCCGGTGCGGAGCGAACCGAGAGCGTGCCCCCGTGCTCTTTCACGATCGAGTAGGAAATGCTGAGCCCGAGGCCCGTCCCGGCACCGACCTCCTTCGTGGTGAAGAACGGGTCGAAGATCCGGCCCATGTGCTCCGGTGCGATGCCACAGCCATCGTCCCGCACCCGCGCAGTTACCGCGGAGCGGCCCGCATCGTATGCTGAACTCACCCATACGTTGCCGCGCTCTCCCACAGCATCCGCCGCATTGGCAAGCAAGTTGAGAAACACCTGCTTGATTTGCGTTTCGGAACCCCGAATCTCGGGCACTTCCGCCAGTGCCCAATGAACCGCGATCCTGTCTCCAAAGCGATGCCGCAAGAGCGCCACGCTGCTGCGCAGGCACTGGTTCACATCGACCCAGCCGCGCCCGGGGCCGCTGGCCGATCGAGAAAACACGCGCAAATCCTCGACGATTGCCTTCGCCCTTCGAGCGCCCTCGGCACAATCTGCAAGAACGGCAGGCAAGTCGTCCGCCAGCTCCTCGATTCCCAGATCGCTCCAGTGCTTTTGCAGGGCAGCCCGCGGTTCCGGCGCGGTCACCAGACCGTCGATGGCGCGCAGCAAGGCCATCACGCGCTCCCATCCAGAGCGCAGGTATTCCACGTTTGCCGAGATAAAGCTCAGCGGGTTGTTCAGCTCGTGCGCGACACCCGCGACGAGCAGCCCAAGCGCCTGCATTTTCTCGGCGTGGGCGCGCTGGGCCTCCACCCGCCGGAGGCGTTCGTACGCCGCCGCGAGCTCATCCCGGGCTCTGCCCAGCGAAGCGACGCTCTGCTCCAGCTTGCGGTTCTTGCGCGCCAGCTCCCGCTCGCTCCAGCCCAGTCGTTCGCCGATGTACCCGCCCACGAACACCAGCAAAAGCAGACAGTAAGCCAGGAACACGCCCCAGGCCGCGGCGGCCAGGCGCGCAGCACGCACTGAATCCAGGCCGAGCGACGGAGCAGACACGGGTGCCACCAGCCACCAGTCGCCGGCACCCAGCAGCAACACCCCGAAGCACGCGGCTCCGAAAGCAGCGCTGGCCAGTGCGGCTCCCGAAGACACGAGCATTGCCGTGGTCACAGCCTGTACCGGGTACATCATGAGAAAAGGGCTGTCGGCGCCACCCGTCTGTGCCACGACGTAGGTAATGAGCAGAGCATCGGCAGGCAGAGAAACCGCCGTCACGGGCAGCATCCACTTCCAGCGCTTAACGTTCCAGTGGGCGAAGGCGTTGATTGCGGAGCCCGCCAGGGCCGCAAAAACACACGCGCGCACCTGCGGAAAGAGCCCCCAGGGGTGTGCTGCTAGGGCCAACGCGAGGAAGCCCCCGATCACGAGCCAGCGCACGCGCACCGCCCACCGCAGGCGCTCCTGAAAGCGGGGCTCCTCCACCGCTCGCAGCGCTCGCAGGCCTCGCATCCCTGTGCGGCACTCCTTCCTGCGCCCCAGTGAGCTGTGCGCGCGCTGGGCAGTTTGCTGCAAAGCGCGCGCGGCAACTCACCTTGACAACCCTACGGGGCCATACTAGCTTCCGATCGCGAGCGTGTATCGCACAGGCGGGCCACCGAGATCAAATAAATCCCGGCGACCATCGTCAAAAATCCAGAAGGAGCTGTCGGGCGATGTCAAACACCCTTAAGACGACCCTCTTGCTGGGGTTGCTGACGGCCATCATCCTTTGGTTCGGT
>JBBIUR010000193.1:7340-7558 GCA_037440145.1 Myxococcales bacterium
AAAGCCGTGGGTGGGATGCCGGGGCTCGTCACGGCCTTTGTGTTCGCCGGCTTGATGAACCTCGGCAGCTACTGGTTTTCCGACAAGATCGTACTGGCCATGTACCGGGCGCAGCCGGTAGGCATGCAGGAAGCACCGGAACTCTACCGCATCGTTCAGAACCTCGCCGTCAAGGCGCGGGTGCCTTCCGCCGCCGCCGGCGACTCCAAGCAGCTGCG
>JBBIUR010000194.1:0-7551 GCA_037440145.1 Myxococcales bacterium
GCCCGTAGACGCTGACATCGCCGACGTCCTGCTCCTGCTCGGCCGGCTCGCCGCTCAGGTCGGGCACCCGGCGGGATGGCACCAGATTCACGAGCGGCACGTCGACCCCAACTTCGAGGTTCGGCCAGAGGCCATACGAAGCGATGAAATCATAGACGCGGATCTCGACGAGGCGGTAGTGCGGAAACGACATGCCCCCGAATTCCGCTCGCAACTGCTTGTGCGCCAGAACACTCGCGTCTTTGATGTAGCTCCCGGAAAACCCGGGCTCGACGTGCAGCGGCGACAGGCGATGGCTGTCCGTCACCTCTGCCGCTTGCGCGCCCGACATCGCGACCACGATCCCCAGCCCCCAAACGAACCGCTCGAATGCTTTCATCTCCGCTTTCTCCTGATTCCCCTGCTCCGCGACGCGCCGTCCTGCATTGCAGGGCTGTTGTTCCGGACGCCTCTAACACGAGCGGCTGTGAGCTTGTCAAGCGCGCAACGCCACCTCCCGGGCCCTGACCGCGGAGGCGGCGCGCGGCCCACCCGGTTGCGGCGCGATCGCGCGCGCCTGCGCCCTAGCGCAGCCGCACCAGCAGCACCGCGCCCCCGCCGCAGCCGAAAATGTCGTTGACACAAACCTTGCCGGGGGGGTATGCGAAAAGCGACCGCAGGTCGCCCTCGGCATGTACAAAGAGAGGCGGCCGCGGCGGGCAAAAAGGGGGGCAATCATGCGACGTTGGATTGCGTTGCCGGTATTCGCGGTAGTGTTGGTTGCCGCGCCGCGGAGCAGCAGCGCGGTATGCGGGCCGTGCAAGGCGCAGCAAATCGTCACTGCTTCCGACGCGAAGAAGTTCCTCTTCGGGGGCAGCGATGCAAGCGGCGGCATCGACGATTGGTATCTCACCAACGGAAAGGTGGAGGCGATCATCGACGACGTCGGGACGGTAGATGTCCCGGTCGCCGGCGGCGGTTCGGTCTCGGTGACCAAAACGACGTCGAATGCTGTGGAAACCGGCGGCACGCTGATCGACGTGGCCATCAAGGGAAAGCACAACGACCAGATCCCGCAGAGCTTCAACGTCGGCGGGCTCAGCTTGGACAACGTGTTCCTCTTCCGCGATGGCGACGAGACGCAGTGGGGTGTGCCGACGGGAAACAACCCGTGCGCGACCGTGGCCGACAGCAACCCGAATTGCCCGCTCGACGTGGGAGCGAATCCCGAGGACGCCGATTGCGCTGCCGTCCACGTCTACGGCGTCATGCTCTCCCCCGGCGTTTCCACTCGGACGGCACCCACGCTGTTTGTGAAAACGACGTACAAGGCGTGCGCGGGCGAGAACTTCCTGCGCATGCGCAGCGAGGTGTGGAACCAGTCTGGCGCGTCGCAAGTGCTTCCGATCTTCGACGTGTTCCTGTGGGGCGGCCGCTCCCTGGTGCCCTTTGCACCCGGTATTGCGACCCTCCCAGGGGTGCCAGACGGCGGCGGCGGGTTCACACACCCGGTCCTTGATCTCTCAGACGCGATCGCGATCCTGGGAGCCCTCACCGCGGCCCCGTACTTCGCAGCCCCAGGGAACGTCGGCCGGAAAGACGGCCCCTTCGCGCGCGGCAAGAAGTCCCAGGACATTGCATACGGATACAAGTCTGACGGAGGGCTGCTCGACAGCGACGGGCCTTTTGGCCCTTCGTCACCCGCCGAGATCCTGGGCGGCAAGGAGAACCAAATCAAATCCATCCACTCCAACCTGCTGTCTGCGGTGACCCTCGCCACCCTTCCGGCGGGGCCCAGCGTGCCCGACGGCGCGTCGGTGATCTACAACCGCCGGCTGTTCGTCGGGAAGCGCAGCGACGCGGCTTCGGTATTAGGAGATGCGAGAAACCCCGATAGCATCTTCCAACAGTTCTTCGACTGGCCTCTCGGCGAGGTGAAAGGAAAAATCAGCCCGGGATCGCGGGAAGAGGCAACGATTACCTTCATTCGCACGGGAGGGGGCTTACTGAACCCGCCCATCGGGAACAACACTGCAGTGTCGGAAGTGCGCACCAAATCCAGCTTCAGCCGGATCCTGTTGCCCACGGGGACATACGCGGTCCACATCGTCGTTCCCGGCCGGGATGACGTGTTCGTCTCAGGCCTCACTGTCAGCGTGGGCATCAACAACCTGGGGGTGTTCAACGTGCCGGAAAAGGCCGGGAAGCTCAAAATGGAAATCACCGATGCCGACACCGGGCAGAGGATTCCGGCGAAAGTCTCGTTCGATCCTTCGCCGGGGATGGCTCGGCTGTTTGCGGCCTTCGACTACGCGAACCGCACCGGCATGTGTTCGAACAACACCAGCGTCTCGTGCACATCGAGCGCCGATTGCGGCGGCAACACGTGCTTCCGCACGTGCTCGAACAAAGAACCCAAGAAGTGCCAAGTGACGGCCGACTGTGCATCCGGGGAACAGTGCTTCGACGGGCGCTGCCGCTCGCAGGCTTGCAGCTCCGACGCCGACTGCGACCCCGGCTTTCTATGCGTCGCAGACACGCGAAACATCCTCCCCGAAAGCTTTCCCGGTCGCGCGGGGCAGCTCCAGGCGATTTACACGCATGACGGCCGAATCCAGCAAGAAGTTCGTCCGGGAACGTACACGCTCTACGTTTCCCGGGGTCTGGAGTACACGATTCAGAAGATTTCCAACGTCGTGATCCAGGCGGGCCAGACCACGACGGTAGACGCGGCTCTGACGAAGATCCGCCGCGTGGTGAACACGACGGGCTTTATGTCCGCGGACTTCCACATCCACTCGGGCCGCAGTCTCGACTCCTCCGCGCCGCCCTTGGACCGGGTGCGCAGCTTTGCGGGGGAGGGCCTCGAGGTCATGGTGGCCACCGATCACGACATCAACACGGACTACTTGCCGCTGATCGCGCAGCTGCATCTGGAACCGTTCATCACATCCATCGTCGGTACGGAGGTAACCACATCGGTCGGCACCCCGCCCTTTTTCTCCAACGCTTGGGGGCACATCAACGCCTGGCCGCAAATCCACGACCCGACGGCGCGGCGCGAGGGGGCCATCGAGGACGAGAACGTGAGCGTCAACGTCGTATATGACCGCCTGCGCGACGTGCCCAGTTTTCTGTGTGTCGGAGGCAAGAACAATAGCCAGCCATGCGCGGATGATTCGGAGTGCCCGAATGGGCAGTGCAAGGACGTGGGCGTGCCGGCTGTGCAGATGAACCACCCGCGCGCCGGCCTGGGAGGGGTGGTGAACATCGGCATCTTCACCAACATCGGCTACGATCCCTCGGCGCCCATTACCGACTGTAAGAGCTACCCTGTCCTTTGCCCCAGTTCGAAGTGCGTTGGGGGGAGCAGCGCGGGCTCCCAGTGCAGTTCGCAGGCGCAGTGCCCCGGAGGGTTCTGCGGCTGTGTCGGCGGCTCCATTCCGCCCGCCAGTACGGGCTGCAACAACATCCTCAACGATCTCAACGTCGTGCCGCAGAGCACTCTGTGCACGACCCCCGGGTGCGGCAGCGGATTCGAGAACGCGAACGGCACTCGAAACATCGACTTTGATGTGATGGAAATCGACAACGGCGGCAGCGCGAGCAGTTTCCGCGCCCTGAAAAAAGTCCGCCGCGACTGGTTGAGCCTGCTCAATCAAGCAATCGAAGCGGGGGCCGCTGGCAACCGCCACCTCATCTGGGGCACCGGAGTGTCGGACTCACATCGGCTCGTCGTCGAGTTGCCCGGATACGCCCGCACGTTCGTCGGCGCGGGTGATTTCAATGGCGGCCTCATCGACATCAAGGCCTTCAACCAGCAGGTACTCGCCGGCAATATGGTCTCCAGCGCGGGGCCGTTCCTCACGTTCACTGCGGACAACGGCAGCCAAACGGCTGGTCTTGGCCAGACGCTCGACGCCAGCGGCGGCAGCGTGAACCTGCGCATCAAGGTACAGGCAGCGCCCTGGATTCCGATCGACGAGGTCCGGATCATCAAGAACGGTTGTGTGATCGCCTGCTACAACAGCACGACGACGCCGGCGGTGGTCAACAATCCAGCATCCGACGCCGACCGTCTGGACCAAACGACCGCGCGCGTCGTCCGCTTCGACACGACGAGCACTCCAATCTCGGACAGCGTGAGCGAGGACAGTTATTACATTGTCGAGGCCAGCCCCAGCATGCCGGCCTCTGGCGACCCCAGTGTGGACCCGTGGGTCGACAAGGTCGCTCAGGGGGCATTTCCGTTCGGGTTCACAAACCCAATTTTTGCCGACTTCAACGGCAACGGATACCAAGGACTGGGCGTTCCCGAGCCCTCGTGCCCGCCGCTGCCTCCGTCCTGCTCCGCGGGAGCAGCAATTGCCGCGGTTCCAGGAGAGACGATGTACGCGGGCGGTCCGCGGGGGTTCTGGTCTCGCTTGCTGGGCATTGCAGTGCCGGCCGCGTGGGCGCACGATCCCGGGCCCAAGGGGGAGACGGAAGCAGAGCACATCGAAGAACAGGAAAAGGCGAACCGGCGCAGCTCGGATGAGTACTTCCCGCTACACTTCGCGACGTTCCCGACACCCAAGCCCGAAGAAAAGGAGGCTCCGGTGCCACCTCCGGCGGAGCAACAGGATACTAAATAGGGCGGAGTCGCGGTGTCGACCGCGGGCGATGCGGCGCCCTTGCCCGCCCGGCGGCGGGCTCGCGATCCGCTCCGCGCGCCACGGGCGAGAGCGTTCCTGCTAGGGGCAGCGGCACTCGCGGCTGCCTGCGGCATAAGCTGGGCCCACTGGCTGAAGCCGGAAGAGATCGTCGCGGGGATCAACGGGAATACCGCGTTGCACGAGAAGGCCGGCATCGTGCGCGCCGAGCAAGACCGCGATCTTCCCCGGCTGCTCCTCATCCGCGTTGACCGCGCCGTGTGGGAGACGGTGCCAGCAGCGGATCGGCTGCGGCTGGCGCGCGATTGGTTCGAAACATGGCGCCACAACGTGCCGGAAGGCATCGTGGCCGTCGTGGATTCGCGGAGCGGCCACAGCCTGGTCAACTACGACGGGCTGGGAAACCCACGCCTTGTGGGCCTACCGGCTCCGCCCGGCCCAGAGAAATTCCCGTCTCCGCCGTGAGGTCTCGCCTCCGGTAGTCCCACTGCCTGCGGCCGATCGCGCCCGGCCCGCGGCTCGGCAACCAAACGCCCGTCCTGTAGCGAAGCAGGACGACGTTGACGCTCGCCGCGCCGCGGGGAACCATCGCCACCATGGACGGCTATGCATCCCTCGCCGGCCTGGAGCTCGGGCCCGCCTTTCCCGTGCGGCTTGTGGGTGTGATCAACGTGAGCCCCGAGTCCTTCTACCCCGGATCGATCGTCCCGGCCGACGAGCGGGCGCTCGTGGAGCGCGCGCGCCAAATGATTGCCGACGGCGCCGAGTTGATCGACGTCGGAGCGATGTCCACTGCGCCGTACCGAGCCACAGCGATCAGCGCGGACGAAGAATGCCGGCGCATGGAGTGGGCGGTCCGCACCCTCGCCGCCTCGGTCTCTACGCCGATCTCCGCCGACACCCGCCGGGCAGTAGTGGCGGCCGCGGCGCTGGCGGCCGGCGCTCGGGTGATCAACGACACGAGCGGCCTGCGCGCCGACCCCGCCATGGCTGATGTCGCGGCGCAGGCCGAGGGGTTGATCTTGATGGCCTGGGAAGAGGCGCCGAGCAGCGAAGCCCCCATCGATCGGTGCCGCCGGTTGCTGCGCGCCTCTTTGGAGCACGCCCTTCGAGCCGGGCTCCCCGCCGAGCGAATCGCGGTCGATCCGGGAATCGGCTTTTTCCGGCATGGCCCGCTGCCGTGGGACCAGTGGGACATTGCCGTTCTTCGAGACCTGGCCGGCCTGCTCGAGCTGGGGCGGCCGATTCTCATCGGCGTGTCTCGCAAATCGTTTCTCGGGAAGGCCACCGGTCGCACCGACCCAGCGGAACGCCTCTTCGCCTCGCTGGCGGCAACTGCCGTCGCCGTGATCAACGGGGCTGCGGCCGTGCGCACTCACGACGTCGGCCCGACGCGCGACGCTGTCCGAGTAGCCGAACAAGTGCGGCGCCGCTGAGCGCTGGGGAAACCGCGCGCCGACCTCAGCCCGCCGCGGGCTCGCCCTCTTCGAACGCGCGCCCGGATAGAGATGCGTGCGCCGGCAGTGCTCGCAGCTCGCGGATGAGCCCGTCGAGCCGGCGCGATGTCTCCCGCATGTACTCGTACAAGTGCTTGTGCACCAGGGCGAGCGTGATCGCGTCGCGCAGCGCGCGCGGCCGCCGCAGTGCGGTCTCCGCGATGAGCGACAGCGTGAGCCACGCCCGTCGCGGCGATGCGCGAAGGATGCAGGTCCACACGATCCGCAAGAGCAGCGCCAGGTCGCTGCGCCCCGCCAGCAGCCGCGAGTGAAGCAAGCGGCCTCGATTCAGGATCAGCGCCATCGCCCGGCGCCGGTAGTTCCGGTACGCGTACAGGCGGGCGAGGAGCTGTTTGTATCCTTCGTACAGTTCGACCAGGGACATCCGCTTCGGGATCACGTTGGTGAACACGAACTGATCCCCCACCGATTCCGCGAGCAGGCGCCCCGCCGCCTTTAGCCGCGCGTACAGCGGCGTCTTCGGCATCGCGTTCAGCATCCCGGTCATGGAAATGGGAATCCGCGCTTCCTGGATGAACCGGAACTGTTCCTCGAAAATCGATGGATCGTCGTGGTCAAAGCCCACAATCATCCCCGCCATCACTTCGATCCCGGCCGCCTGGATGCGGTGCACGGCGGCGAGGATATCTTCCCGCATGTTCTGCATCTTCCGGGTTTCCTGCAGGCTCTCCCGCCGCGGCGACTCGATGCCCACGAACACCGTAGTGAAGTTCGCGGCTTTCATCCGCTCGAGCAGCTCCTCGTCCTGCGCGACGTTGAGGGTTACCTCGGTCATGAACTCGATCGGATAGCGGTTCTCCGCCTGCCAGCGCGCGATCGCGCGCAGCAGCTCCTTGGCTTCCTTCTTGTTCCCGATGAAATTGTCGTCCACCACAAAGATATTGCGTACCCCGAGGCGGTGGATCTCGCGCACCTCCGCCATCACTTGCGCCACGGATTTCGTCCGCGGGCGGCGGCCGTACATGACGATGATGTCGCAGAACTCGCAGTTAAAGGGGCAGCCCCGCGCAAACTGGATCGTCATCGTCCGATATCGGTCCACCTTCAGCAAATCGAATCGCGGCAGCGGCGAGTCCAGCATGCTCGGTTTTTCCACCTGGTGGTACTCCCGCTTCCAGCATCCCGCTTCGTAGTCGCGCAGAAACTGCGGCCAGGTGTACTCCGCCTCGTCGACGAAGAGCACGTCGACCTTATCGCGCAATTCGTCCGGGCACAGCGAGGCAAAGGGCCCCCCGGCGACGACGAACTTGCCCCGCCGCCGGAACTCGGCTGCAATCTCGAAGATGCGCTCTTTGTGAACGACGTAGCCAGTGATCCCGACGATGTCGGCGTCAATGTCGAAATCGATGGCTTCGACGTTTTCGTCGCACAGGACCACTTCGTGCCCCGGTGGCGTCAGCGCC
>JBBIUR010000195.1:0-7262 GCA_037440145.1 Myxococcales bacterium
AAAACGGCTCACGGTGTCGATTCCACCGAAGCAGCCGCGCTAGCGAGGTCGCGCAAACCCGAGGGGCTTCCGCCGGCGCGCAGAATGCGCAAGCCGGCGGAGTTCCGGGTAGCCCAGCAACGCGGGTGGAGGAGTGCGAGTACTTACTTCGTGGTCTTCAGCTATCTGCGCGATCAACCCGAAGCGCGGCTGGGCATCACGGTGAGCCGCAGAGTCGGGAGCGCGGTCGTCCGCAACCGCGTGAAGCGGGTCGTGCGCGAGGTCTTCCGGCGCCAGTGCCGTTTGCTCGGCCCGCGCGACATCGTGGTCATCGCGCGCGCGGGAGCCGGCGAGTGCGGGCAAGGGTAGCTGAGGGCGGAGCTGCAGAAACTCTTTGCCGAAATCGTTCAGGAGCGGAAGCGATGAAGAGTTTGCCGGGGAGTGTGCCGAGCACCCACCCGGGATGGTCGGGTGCCCTTCTGGCAGCGCGCGCCGTGGGTGCAGCCGCGCGGTGGGTGCGCGCGGCCCTGGTGGCCTCGATTCGCGCGTATCAGCTAGTGCTCTCTCCCTTGTTCGGCTCTGTGTGCCGCTTCGCGCCTTCCTGTTCGGAGTACGCGCGGCAGGCCGTGGCGCGCTACGGCGTGCGGCGCGGCCTCCTATTGGGGATCCGCCGGATTGCGCGCTGCCACCCCTTCGCTCCCGGGGGCTGGGACCCCGTCCCATAGATGCGCCATGGAGAGACGCGCTCTCATTGCCGTGGTTCTGTCGATCGCGATTCTGGTGTTGTACCAGGAAGTCGTGATCCGATACCTGTATCCGCCGCGGCGATCCGGCGCGGGGACGCCGGCGACAACGACGCCAGAAGCGACCCCGCCTCCGGCCGGGCTGCCGGCGGCGCCTTTGGAGTCGCCAGCGCCGCCCCCAGTCGCCGCGCTGCGCGAGGCGCCTGAAGTCACGGTCGAAACCGACCTTTACAAAGCGCTACTCACCGCGGCTGGGGGGCGTCTGCGCAGTTTCGAGCTCAAGAAGTACCGCGAGGCGGCGCGCAATAACAGTCCCTTGCTGCAGATGATCGTGCCCGGCGGTAGCGGCGAGCTTCCGCTCGCGCTGGAGCTGCGCGGCGCGCAGACCCTTCGCGACGATGGGGTTCCCTACGAGATCCGCGGGGGCCCGCTGCGGCTGACGGGCGACGACGAAGGGGTGGTGAGTCTGGTCTGGAACGCGCCTGGAATCCGCGTCGAGAAGAAGCTGCGCTTTCGGGGCAACCGCTACGCGGTCGGGCTCGAAGTGCATGCCGCTGAAGTCCCCGCGGGCACCGCGGAGCTGGGCATCGCGCTGCTACACGGGGCGCACGGCGAAGCTGCAGCTGGCTACCGGCAGTTCCAGGGCGCGATGGCGGTGGTGAACGGGAAGCGGCTCGCCAGAAAGTACGCGGAGCTCGAGAAAGGCGAGCTTCTGGAAGGCGAGATCACCTGGGCGGGTCACACGGAGACCTACTTTCTGCAGGCGCTTGTGCCGCTGGGCGAGCCGCGCGGTCGGCTATGGCTCAAAGTGCGCGATGCCACGGCGGAAGCGCGATTTCTCGCTCCCTTACCCGCGGGCGGGCGCTTCGCGGCAGAGGTGTTTCTCGGGCCCAAGGACATCGATGTGCTGGAAGAAGCCGGGCACCAGCTGCACCGCGCGATCGACTTTGGCTATTTCGCGTTCATCGCCGTGCCGTTGCTGCGGGTGCTCAAACTCTCCCATCGGCTGACCGGAAACTACGGAGTGGACATCATCTTGCTCACGATCGCGATCAAGGTGCTCTTCATTCCGCTCACGCAAAAGAGCTTCCAGTCGATGCGGGAGATGCAGAAGCTGCAGCCCCAGATCGCCAAGCTTCGCGAGCGGCTCAAGGACAAGCCGGAGCAGCTCAATCGCGAGATCATGGAGCTCTACCGCCGCCACAAGGTGAACCCGCTCGGGGGCTGCCTGCCGATGATCTTGCAGATTCCCGTCTTCATCGGCCTCTACAACGCCTTGCTGAGCGCCATCGAGCTGCGGCACGCGCCCTTTGCGCTCTGGATTAGCGACCTCTCCCAGCCCGACCGTCTCGGGCAGATCGCTCTCCCGCTCGTGCATCCGCCCGGAATCCCGGTGCTCACGCTGCTGATGGGCGCCAGCATGCTCGCGCAGCAGTGGATGACGCCCAGCACGGGAGACCCCGTGCAGCAGCGGATGATGATGCTGATGCCGTTGCTCTTCACGTTCATGTTCATCAATTTTCCATCCGGGCTCGTTCTGTACTGGCTGGTGAACAACGTCCTGACGATCGGCCAGCAGTATTACATGACCCGATTTGCCAAATGAGAGAGGGTGCGCATGAACTGCGTCGAGGCAGAAGGGAACAGTATCGACGAGGCGATCCAGAATGCGTTGAAGGCACTGGGAGTGGAGCGCGCGCGCGTGGAGATCGAAATCCTCTCGAGCGCAACGCGAGGCCTGTTCGGCATCGGGGGGAAAAAAGCCCGGGTGCGCGCGACCCTGCGGCAGCCTTTGGAAGCGATCGCTGCCGAGGGGACGCGGAGGGAGCCCGTGCCGGCTCCGGAGGTCGGCTCCGGGCCGGGGGGCCCGGGCCGGGGGCACAGCCCGGAGGCAGCCGCGGCTTTGGCAGAGAAGGCGCAGGCTCGCCTCCGAGAGCTGCTCGGGCGGATGGGCTTCACGGCCGAGGTGAGCGCTGCGGAAGAAGCGGGGCAGGTCGTGCTCGCGATCCAGGGCGATTCGAGCGGGATCCTGATCGGACGCCGCGGGCAGACGCTCGACGCGCTGGAGTACTGGGTGAACCGCTTGTTGAGCCGCGAGGCGCGTGCACCGGTGCGAGTGGTTGTGGACTGCGAGAACTACCGCGAGAAGCGGCGTCAGGCGCTGGAAGATCTGGCGCGGCGCGTGGGGCAGCGGGTGAAGCAGCGGGGGAAACCCGTGGCACTGAACTACCTGAGCCCCCGCGAGCGACGCGTGGTGCACTTGGCGTTGCAGGGAGACCCGCAGCTCGCGACGCGAAGTTCGGGCAAGGGCTACTACCGCAAGCTCATTGTGTACCCGCGCGGCGAGGTCCCGCGCGGAGGTACCTCCCCGGCGGCCGAGTGAGCCGCTCCGGTGCTCCGGAGCGCAGGCGGTGTACGCGGCGGATACGATTGTCGCCATTGCCACCCCGCCCGGCCGCGGCGGCATCGGCATCGTGCGCCTGAGCGGGCCGGCAGCCTGCGGGATCGCCGCGCAGGTCTTCCGGCCGCGGCGCCTGCGGGGCCGACCGGCCAGCCACCGGATGTACGCGGGCGAGGTGGTCGAGGGGAGCGGAGAGCCCATCGACGAGGCGTTGGCCGTTTACATGTATGCGCCGCACAGTTACACGGGCGAAGACGTCGTGGAGCTGCACTGTCACGGGAGCCCCGTGGTCTTGCGGCGCGTGGTCAGGCGCTGTTGCGCTGCGGGCGCGCGGGTCGCGGAGCCCGGAGAGTTCACGAAACGCGCGTTCCTGAACGGCCGCATCGATCTGGTCCAGGCCGAAGCGGTCGCCGAAATCGTGCATGCGCGCACGGAGGCGGCCGCGCGAACGGGATTGCGGCACCTTTCGGGCCAGCTCTCGGCCGAGCTCGCCGCTCTGCGCGAGGCCCTTGTCGCAGCCAAGGCCCACGCGGAAGCGTGGATCGACTTTGCTGAGGATGAAGTGGAGGTCACCCCGGAGGCGCTGGAAGCGGAACTGCGGGCGATCGCGGCTCGGATCGATGCTCTGCTCGCGTCGTACGAGCGCGGTCGCTTGGTGCGCGAGGGGCTCCACCTTGCCATCGTCGGAAAACCGAACGTCGGGAAGTCGAGCCTCCTCAATGCGCTGGCAGGGGCGGACCGCGCCATCGTCACGGAAGTGCCCGGGACGACCCGCGACGTGATCGAAGAAAGCGTGGAAATCGGCGGTGTCGAGGTAGTTCTCTCGGATACCGCGGGACTGCGCGAGGAAGCCGGCCATGTCGAGCGACTCGGCATCGAGCGCGCTCGGCGGCGGGCGGCCGAGGCGGATGGCGTGCTGGTGGTGCTGGACCGCTCGCAGCCGCTTGCCGAAGAAGACTGGGCAGTGATCGCCGCTATGGAGGGGCAGCCGGGGCTGATCGTAGCGAACAAGTGCGACCTCCCCCCGCGCTGGGAGCCCCGCTGCGCGCTGGCGGGGTTGCCGAAGAAGGCCGTGGAAGTCTCCGCGCGCACTGGAGCTGGGCTCGTGGAACTCCAGCAGGCTGTAGTGGAGCTGTTCCAGCTAGCGGAGGTGGACCCCGAGCTGCCGCTCCTCACGCTCGTGCGCCACCGCGAGGCGCTGGCGCAAGCGCGGGACTCCTTGGGGCTCGCGATCGAGGGTTTGACTTTGAACCAGCCGATCGACCTGGTCGCGGTTGACCTACAGTCGGCGGTGGAGCACATCGGCAGCATCACGGGCGCGGTGGTGGTGGACGAAGTTCTCGACCGCATCTTTCGCGAGTTCTGCATCGGCAAATAGCGGGCTCGGGGAGTCCACAGTGGCCGGTTTTCCGAGCCGGCACCCGGGAGCGGGGGTCTCGGAGACAGCGGCGGGTGCGCCTGCAGGTCCTGCGGATCGGCGCAATGCCGGCAGAGCAGTAGCTGGCATTGCGGCGGCCAGACTGCCCGCACCAGCACTTCCGCGCTGTGGGCCAAGCCCTGCCCGAGCGAAGAATCCGGCTGCGCACCGCCACATTGAGCGCTCGGGCCTGGTGGTCTAATAAAGCAAGGTTCAAACGGTGACCAGTATCGGAGTGGCCGCGTACGCAGGCGTGCGGTACGAGCCTGCCGCGGCGGTGCCCGAGGGCGGCTTATGGACCCGTTCGAGAGAGTCTTCGACGTCATCGTCGTCGGCGCGGGGCATGCGGGAATCGAAGCCGCGCTGGCGGCAGCGCGCATGGGATGCGAGACGCTTGTGATTACGCTGAACCTGGACCACATCGGGCAGATGTCGTGCAACCCGGCGATTGGCGGCGTCGGTAAAGGCCACTTGGTGAAGGAAATCGATGCAATGGGCGGCGTGATGGGCAGGGCGATCGACGCCACGGGGATACAATTCCGCCAGCTGAACACGCGCAAGGGACCGGCGGTGCGCGCGAGCCGCGCGCAGGCGGACAAGCTCCAGTACCGCACGTGGATGAAGCGGGCTCTGGAGGCAGCGGCCCGTGTGGCTATCTACCAGGGGAGCGTGGAGCGCTTGCAACTGGATGGAGACCGAGTGGTCGGGGTGGTGACGCAGACGGGTGAAGCAATCCGCGGCCAGCGCGTCATCTTGACGACCGGGACGTTTCTCAACGGGCTCGTGCACATCGGCGAAAAGAGCTACGCGGCTGGGCGGGCGGGAGACTTCGCCGCGGGCGGCCTGAGCGAACAGTTGGCTGCGCTTGGCTTCCGGGTGGGGAGGCTAAAGACCGGGACGTGCCCCCGGTTGGACGGCCGCACGATCGACTATGCGCGCCTCGCCGTGCAGCCAGGAGACGACCCGCCGCGCCCTTTCTCGTTTTGGACGCCGAAGATCACCCAGCACCAGCTTCCCTGTTACATCACCTACACGAACGAGCAGACCCACGAGATCATCCGCTCGGCGCTGCATCGATCCCCGATGTACACGGGGCGCATTCGAGCCCGGGGACCGCGGTACTGCCCGTCGGTCGAAGACAAAGTGGTGCGCTTCGCCGACAAGCCGCGGCACCAGGTCTTCTTGGAGCCGGAAGGACGGGAAACGGTCGAAGTGTACCCGAACGGCCTTTCGACCAGCCTGCCGCTGGATGTCCAAGTGGCTATGGTGCGGTCGATCGCGGGCCTGGAAAAGGCCGTGATCATGAGGCCCGGGTACGCGATCGAGTACGACTACGTGGACCCCACCCAGCTCTGGCCCTCGCTCGAGACGAAGCTGGTGCGCGGTCTCTATCACGCGGGGCAAATCAACGGAACCACTGGCTACGAGGAAGCGGCCGCGCAAGGTCTTATGGCCGGCATCAACGCGGCGCTCAGCTTGCGCGGGCGCGAGCCGCTCGTACTCGGTCGCGAGCAGGCTTATATCGGTGTCCTCATCGACGACTTGGTGACCAAGGGGGTCGCGGGCGAGCCGTACCGGATGTTCACCTCGCGCGCCGAGTACCGGCTCCTCCTGCGGGAGGACAACGCGTGGCTGCGCCTTTCGCGCTTGGCGTACGAGCTAGGGTCGCTCCCGGCCGCCGCCTACCGTGAGGTGGAGGCAGAGCAGTCGGCATTCGATCGCGTCATCGCCTGGCTCAGGGAAACCACGGTCGGCGCGGATCGGTTCAGCAATGCAAGGCTGGAATCCGCGGGCATAGAAAAGGCGAAAACACTCCTGATTCTCGAGACCCTTTTGCGCCGCCCGGAGGTCACGCTGGCACAGCTCCGGGCGGCTTTCCCGGGCGGGCCAGCCGAGGTGAGCCCACGTGTCGCCACCGAGGTGGAGATTGCAGTCAAATACGACGGCTATATCAAGCGGCAGGAAAATGCCATTCGGCGCTTCCAGTGGCTCGAGCACACCCCTATCCCGGCATGGCTCGACTACTCGAAAATCCCGGGCCTTTCCGCGGAGGTGCGGGAGAAGCTTTCCACCGTGCGGCCGCGATCACTCGGGCAAGCGGCGCGAATCTCCGGAATGACTCCGGCTGCGCTCTCGCTTCTGAGCATCCACCTGCGGCGCCATGGATGCGGCTGAGTCGGCTGCGGAATGGCGGCGCGAACTTGCAGCCGCCGCGCGAGCTGCCAGAGCCGAGCTGACGTCCGCGGCGCGCGAGCAGTTGCTCCGGTTTCTGAAAGAGCTTCTACGGTGGAGGGGGACTGTCGCGCTCGTCTCCCAGCGCACCGGCAGCGAAATCATCGCCAAGCACGTTGAGGATAGCTTTGCCGTTGCGCGCCTCGTGCGGCCGAACTGGCGGCTGGCAGTGGATCTCGGCACAGGAGCTGGCTTCCCCGGGATGGTGCTGGCAATCTTGCACCCGCGACTCGAGGTGCATCTGGTGGAGAGCCGCCGCCGGAAGGCGAACTTCCTGCGGGCAGCGGCGCGGGCCGCGAGCGTGGAAAATGCGCGCGTCGTTCAAGCGCGGGCGGAGACGCTTGCAGAGGCGACCGGCCTCCGGACCTGCTGCGATCTGGTGGTCTCCAGGGCTGTCTGGCCACTCCCGGCGTTTCTTGCCCTTGCGTCGCCATTGCTGCGTCCTGCAGGGTTCGCCGTGGCGATGAAAGGCCGGGGTTGGAAGGCAGAG
>JBBIUR010000195.1:7272-7504 GCA_037440145.1 Myxococcales bacterium
ACCGCCGAGGTCCGGGGCGATAGCGCGGGCGGGGTGGTGTGGCCGGGCGACGCTGCCGTGGCGCCTAGGCGGTACCGGGTGCGGGGCGGGGAGGAGAGATGGCTTTTAATTGCGCGCCGGGCCAGCGCGGAGAGTGCGGCCGAACGGTAGCGCGACGTTTCACGTGAAACATTGCTTCGCGACCCCGGTTTCTGGTATTGGGTGCGTCGGGGCTGGGCGGTGGGTCGAGTCG
>JBBIUR010000196.1:0-7485 GCA_037440145.1 Myxococcales bacterium
ACGTCGCCGAGGCGGGGCCGGCGGACACGACGAACACGCTGGAGATCGCCGACGGGCCTTGAGCGTGTAGGGATCGTAACTCGGGAAAAGGGGGGCCAGTCGCCGCCGGTGCGGCTGGCCCTTTTTTTCTTTTGGCAACTAGGAAAAGGACGGAGCTCAGTGCGGAGAGCGGGCCGAGCAAGACCGGCGCGTTTGGCGAGAGCCGGTGCCGCGGACGCAAATGACCCGGATGGGGATGGCTGTGCAAGACAGCTCGAGACGTCCGTCTCGCGCGCGGATGCCCGGGGGCGGCGAGCGGGGCAGCGCGAGAACTCCCTGCGAGCCGGGGCACAGCTCGAGGCGCTCGATCCCTTGCGCTCGGCTGCCGGCAAGATCGGGCGAATCCTTGCGCCCGCGGGTGGCGCGAACTCGCTCGCTCGACGCTCGCACTGCTCGGCGGCGAATCCCTGCGCGCGGGTGGCGCGGTGGCTTCCTCGGCGCCGACACCACAGGTGGCGAATCCTTGCGCGCGCGGGTGGCGCGAACTCCATCACCCCCCGCCGGGCCTTTCAGCGGCGAATCCCTGCGCGCGCGTGGCGCCCCAAGTGGCTTCTCGTTTGGCAACGGGCAGATTGGGCGAATCCGTGCGCGCGCGTGGCGCCACGCCCCGCGTCATGCCCGCGCTGGGTGCGGGCGGCGCCGGCAGAATAAACTTTCTCGATTGACAAATGATCGGCAACGGTCGTATCAAGCGATTGACCGGTAGGTTGCTGGCTAGACCGGGCAGGAGGGCAACCGTGGAACGCGCACCGCCTTCGGAGATGCACGGCGTAGGGTCGCGAGGGTTCGCGATTCGGTAACTCGATCGAGCGCGTAAAAAATTTTTGCGGAAATCAGGGGAGGCGATCTATGCGAAAGTCGAGAAAAGCATTGCTTGCGGCGGCAGCCGGAATTGCCGCGGGTTGCCTCGTGGCACCCCGGGTCCATGCCGCCACAAAGGTGCAGGCAAGCCTCGTCGACGCCACGGACGGCAACCCAATCACGTATCAGGAAACCGCAGGCCAAGAGGGCAAGGGGAAGTCCATGATCCAAGAAACGACCAAACCCGGGGCCTGCGGAACGGTGATGAAACTGCTCTTGGTGAAAATCGACTGCGCGAGTCATCCAGATGCCGGGACGTGCAGAGTTTCTGGCAATCCCTGCTGCAAAACGAGCGAATGTCCGAGTGGCCAGCTTTGCCTGGGCAACGAGAATGCTGCGCCCGGCTCCTGCAACGCCACGAACCACGTGTTCGAGGTGAACTGGATGCAGGGCGATGCGAATACGTTCTTGTTGGAGGGGCAAGCCGGGCTGAAATTCAATCTGGTGAAGGGCAAGGCTGCATTCCTCGCTTCCGGGAAGAACAGCGTGACTGGCGGCCAGGCATTTGGCCCGATCGGCTGCAGTCTCCCGGCGGGGGCGCCACTGGGTTTCGGGAAGACGTTCGTGCGCGATACGGGCACTGACCCGAACAAGTGCGACGAGGTTCCGCTGTTCCCGCCCAACGACTGTACAGACGGCCCTGCGTACCTGTTCAGCGGAATCCGGGTAGGGCTCGACCCCGCCCCTGGCACGTGCACCAACGACAACGAGTGCACGCTTACGCAGATTTGCCTGGCCGGGCAGTGCACGACTCAGACCTGCGCCGCGGACTCCGAGTGCAGAGGTTTTGGCTCGGGCGTGGCGTGTAACGAGGACACCGGGGATTGCTGCTTCCTCGCTGGGTGAGGGGGTTGCGACCTCGATCCGTGAGGGCCTCCTCGGGGCAGCTCCGGAGCTACGTGCGCTTCGGGCGCATTCGATGAGGGGCGGGATGCAATCCCGCCCCTCTTTTCTCCGGCGCTTCTCGGGTCCCGGTTGCTCTGCGGATGTTCTTTGCACTCCCCGGTGCGCCCGAGCGGGCGCGATAAAAGGGGAAGGCCGTCCGCGCGGCTCCCCGGCGGTTGGGCCTCTCCCGCGGGAGCTTCTACTCCCGGCACTCAGCGCGGCAGCCGGGTCTGGAACTTCACCCCCTTGTAATTTGCAACGGCCTCTTTCGCTTTCGGATCTCCGTCTTCCGCGAGCCACTGGAGGGAGTTGTACGCTGTCGCGCGGACGAGCGTCCACTGGTCTTGCAGGGCCTTGACCAAGGGCTCCACCGCGCGGCGGTCGCCGACTCTGCCCAGTAGCCGCGCGGCGTCTTGACGCACGAGCGGGACTTGGTCTCCGAGCGCTTCGATCAGGGCGGGTACGGCACGCCGGTCGCCAGCTTCCCCGAGAAGGAGCGCGGCCCGCACGCGCCCGGCCCCGTCCCCGCGCCGCTGGCTCGCTTCTAGGGCTGCAGCGCCCCGGTTGCGCACCTCGGCGGCCAGCGCCGCGTCGCTGCGCAGCGCGGTGGCGAGGTGTTGCCGTGCCCAGGCGCCCGTCTGGAAATCGTCATCCTGCAGCGCCACATCTACCAGGGCCGCGTACGCTGCCGGCGAGTTGTAAAAGCGAGCGCAGGAGTAGGCGATTTGCCGCCGGACGTAGCGATTGGGGTCCCGAAGCGCGGACAGGGCGAGATCTGCCGCGCGCGCATCGCCCATGGTGCACATGGCGTCCACCGCCCACATGCGCGCGTACGGGTCGCTGCTGCGGCTTTCTCGCAAAAGCAGGTCGGCGGCAGCCGGGTCGCCGATGCGCCCGAGACTGGTCAAGCATTCGTACCGCACTTGCGCGTCTTCTTCGCGATCGTAGAGCTGGATCAAAGGTTGCGCGGCCCGTCGGTCGCCGATCTGTCCCAGGGCTTCGACAGCGGATTGGCGGACGAGCGAGCTGCTGTCGCCGAGTGCTGCAATGAGCCCTTCCACGGCATCCGGGCTGCCAATTTCCCGCAACACCTCTGCCGCTCCCCACCGCACTTGTTCGCTGGGATGTTTTAGCGCCGTGACCAGCGCCGGGACGGCGCTTCGCCCTAGCCCCTGCAGCGATTCCATCGCCGCAGTGCGCTTTTCATCATCCGGGCTCCCCAGTTGCTCGATCAACCGCGACAGCGTCGGATCGCTCGCGGGTGGCTTGGCTCGTTGTCTCGCCGCTGCGCACCCGCCGAGGGCGAGTGCGAGGCCCGCAGCCACGCCGATCGCCAGGAGCCAGATTCCAGTGCAGCTTTGGCTTCGTCTCGAGGCCGGCATGGCGACACCCCTTACCGCATCCGCCGAAGAGATCAAGGCCAGCGGGCTGCGCGACTCCGCTGCAGGGCGCATGCGAGTGACCTTTGCGGCGGTTACTGCGCCACCAGGAGAGCCGCCCACCGCCCGCGATGCACGCGGGGCCCGGAGCGCAGGGCGCCGTTGGCATTCCGCCGCCAGGATTCCGCACGCTTTCCCGCGTGGGGGCACTGGCAGATCCATCGCTCGCGCGCCCCTTTCGCGTTGGTCGGGCGATCGGCGCTCGACGCTTGACCTCCAGCAGCCGGCTGCGTTAGAAACGCGCACCGGCTTTTCGGCTCGGAGTGTCCAAGGGACCTGGATAAGCGCAACAGAGGCGAGCGCAAGGGGGAGCGAGATGCGCAGATCGATCGGCAGAATCGTGCTCGGGGTTTTCGGAATCGCGGGCGTCGCAGGGTTGCTCGCTGCACCGGAAGCGGTGGCGGTTTGCGTCGGTGACTGCGGCAGCGACGGCGTCACGCTGCGCGACGTCCAGCGCTCCGTGAATATTTTTCTGGGCGCCCTCGACCTCTCCGCCTGCCCCGAGGCCGACGGACTCGTACCGGACGGAACTGTCAGCGAGGGCGAGGCGCTGGCGGCTGCGCAGTCGTATGTGGTGGGGCCCGAGCGCTGCCAGCAGATCGCCGCGCGACCCACTCCGACCGCCACTCCGGGTGTAGAGGGTCTGGGCCTCCGCGAATTCACGATCTGGAGTCCGCCGGTACCCGCATCGATTGGAAGCAAAACCGTGCGGACCGGGTTTTTCACCACCGGCCTGGCGGGCGGCAACGCGGCAGGGAATTTCACTGTCGGTCCGCTAAAGCTTCGCGCGGGGGCTCCGGATGCGAACGGGGTCGCCTCCTTGACCCTGGCAGAGACGGCGATCTTCGGGTACGCAATTCCTCCCGCGCAGAACCAGGTGCTGTGCTGGCGGCTGGAGCCGGCAGAGGGGGGGTTCATCGCGTGCAATGGCGGGCGGCCCGTCGACACGATCTTGACCGAACAAGGTGGCGCGACGCCTCCGCCGGCCGACTTCCGCACCGAACAGGGAAATCCTGGCCCCGCGGGCTCGGCACTGCTATGGGTGCGGCGGCAGATCACCGATACTCAGCCTCCCGGGACGGACTGCACGACGGTGGACTTCGACCAGGCGGCCGGGCCGCCTGTGCTCACGGCGTTCACGACCGGGACCGCCAGCGTCACCAAGGGGAGCAAGCAACTCACAATGTCCGGTGAGCCTTTTGACTGCAGCCAATGGACGGTCAGCGACGGTCCCGGCATGCTCGTGAACACCTTCACCGGCTTCGATACGCGAGCAGGCGGCGACGTGGCGAACGTCCTCCGGTTGGCGGACAGGCAGCCGTAGGGGAGCCGAAGGCAGGGGCGCTGGGCGGTTGCCGGACGAGTAGCTTGTGGAACTCGGGCTAGGCGACGAGCTGACCCCTGGCGTCGCGCGGCACGGCGCGGACCCACGCCACCTTGGCGCCGTGACGCCTTGCGGTGGTGACGCGCGCCGCCCGATGGGGCGACGGAATTCCTCAGATCGAGACCCCACCTGGGGGAGGGTGGTCTCCGGACCTCGGTCCGGTGAGCGCGCGAGCGCTGATGCTCGAGAGTGGCTTTCCGCTCCGGGCGAGATGCTTGCGAGTGCAGCACAGCAGTGCTCCCTGGCCTGCGCCACCTGCGCAGGGGTCTTGGCTTTGGCGGCGGCGCCATCGAGGCCATGCGCCGCCGGTAATTTGATGCCTTGACATCTCGCCGCTCGCGAACGGATGATGCGGGCGGTGCCACGGAAGAGGAGGGAGCCACGATGAAGGCCCGGTCGTCGTTCGCTGTGGTGAGTCTGGCCGCCGCCCTTTCGGTTTCCGTCGCCGAGGGAGCGCTGATCGGAGTGATACCCAGGACAGGCGACAGCGATTTTGCAGTGATCGACGCCGGGACGGGCCAGGCAACCATCATCGGGCCAACGGGCTTTCCTTCTCTCGCAGGCCTTGCGACTCGTCCATCCGACGGCGCGATCTTCGCCTCGGTGGGAGCGTGCCCGGGATGCATCCCGGATCGGGGCAAGATCATCCGCGTCGATCCGACGACGGGCGCGGGCACTTTCATTGGGCCTGACCCGGCGGGCTTGGCAGTGACCTCGCTGGCATTCAGCCCGACCGGGACCCTGTACGGGGCTTGCCAGCACAATAATACGGCGGGCTGGGGAGATAACATCTGCGAGATCGACCCGTGGTTCGGCTGGCAGAGCCCCGGGGTAGACGTGGTCTTCGGCGGGCCGTTTCTGCGCAGCATCGAGGGGATCGCTTTCGACAGTGCCGGAACTCTCTACGCATCGGTGGGCACGTCGCAGGCTCCGCACGGGCCGGCGCTCTACACGATCGATCTCGGCACTGGCAACGCGACCGAGATCGGCAGGATCCGCGACGCCGGGGGCGTGCAGATTTCCTCCGACGTGGTGGGAATCGTGTTCGACAACGGCATCCTTTATGGTTCGACTGCGGACGGGCGCATCGTCACGATCGACCCGGCAACTGCCGTGTACGCGCTGGTCGGGACGCTGGGCGTTCCGGGAGGCGCGCAGGACCTGGACACCGCGGGGATCAGCGGGCCTATCGTGCCGACGCCTACTCCGACCCCCGGCCCGTGCCGCGACCCTGCTCCCCAAAATGTTTGTATTCCGGGCGGCGGGCCGCAGCGGACGGACTGCTATTTAGAATGGATCACCGACCCGGTGCCCCCGCCGGACCGAAAAGGGTTGCCCAAGCGAAAGCTCGTCTGTTACGAGGGGGATCCCTCTTGCGACTTCGACACCGCACCGGATGCCCTGACGAACAAGCTCTGCGTGTTTCGCGTGCGCCTGTGCGCGAACAACACGGACCCGCGGCTGGCCTGCTCGCCAGTCGACCTGGCTACGTTCGAGGTGAGGCGCCCAAATCCGAAGCATCTGCAGGACACCGCCGATGCTGCCAACTTGGCGGCGCTGGAGGCGCGGGGCGGCGCGGGTGGTCTCGGGCTTACGGTCATCCGGCAGCGGACACCGGTCGGCGCGGGTGCTAGCGAGAGCGACGCGGATGTGTGTACGCCGCCGGCGGATATCCTGGTGCCGCTGAAACAGGGCCCAGGCGGACAGGCGCGAAACGGCCGCAAGAAGCTGCGCATTCGCGCGACGAGTTCGCTGCGCACCCGGGACACGGACGCGCTGCTGCTCGAGTGCCGGCCTTCCACTTGCGGGAACTCCATCGTCGAGCAGCACGAGGAATGCGACGATGGCAATCGGACAAACGGCGACGGCTGCGATCAAGGGTGCAAGGTCGAACGCACGCCGACGGCCACGCCTTCGCCGACGCCGACCGCCTCGCCCGTCCCGAGCGCGACGCGCACGCCTACCGATACGCCGACGCCGGCAGGGCCGACGGAGACCCCGACGATCACCGCGACGCCGACGGTGACGGATACGCCGACGCTGACGGCAACGCCGACAAACACGCCCGCGCCGGGGGCGGAGCTGGGGCTGCGGGTGTTCACGATCTGGAATGCACCGGCCGGCAGTGGAGATCCGCGCACGGGGTTTTTCACCAACGTTCTGGGGCCCACCTTCAGCGTGGGGACGAACTACACGGCAGGGCCGCTGAAGTTGAGCGCCGGGGCTCCGGATGCGAACGGGGTGGCGCCGCTCACCCTGGCCGAGCAGGCGATCTTCGGCTACTCGATTCCGCTGGCGTCGAACCAGGTGCTGTGCTGGCGGCTGCAACCGGCCGCGGGGGGCTTTGTGGACTGCGACGGGGGGACGGCAGTGGGTGTGGAGCTGACGCAGGGGCCGGGCCCGACCCCGCCGCCGGCCACTTGGTCGACGGGGCTGGGCGCACCGGGGCCTGCTGGGTCTGCGGTGCTGGTGGCCATTCGCACGATCACCAACCTGCAGCCTGCGGGGACGGACTGCACGACGGTGAACTTCGACGATCCGAATGTGGCTCCGGGCGGGCCGGAGCTTTCCTACTGGACGACGGGGAATGCGAAGGCGACCAAGGGGTCGAAGACGCTGAACAAGAACGGCGAGCCATTCGACTGTAGCCAGTGGACCGCTACGGACGGGGTCGGGATGCTGACCACGCCGGTGGTCGGCTACGACACCCAGGCAGGGGGCGACACAGCGAACGTCCTGCGCCTTGCCGACAAGCCGTAAAGGGAGTCCTTGCACCCGCAGGGGAGCCCCAAGGGACGGCAGCCGGGCCGAACCTGCCGTGCAAGCACATGCCGAAAGAGCTTCTCCCTTTCCCCTGCAGGTTCGCCCCTGCGCAGG
>JBBIUR010000197.1:0-7472 GCA_037440145.1 Myxococcales bacterium
CGAAGTGGTCCGCTGCGCGCCGGCGAGCCGCCGGCGTGCGGATGCCGGCCGCGGCGCCTGACGCGTCCCGCGCGGCCGGCAGCGCCGAACCGCTATGACGAACCAGGAAATCATCGAGCTCAGCAACCGCTTCTTGTTCCCGACGTACGCCCGGGCCCCTATCGCCCTCGTGCGCGGCCGCGGCTGTCGCGTGTGGGACGCCGACGGCCGCGAGTACCTC
The DNA here is from genome assembly GCA_037440145.1 of Myxococcales bacterium. Taxonomy (GTDB): domain Bacteria; phylum Desulfobacterota; class Binatia; order HRBIN30; family BPIQ01; genus JBBIUR01. The sequence goes on from JBBIUR010000197.1 coordinate 221, forward strand.
GACTTCTTCTCCAGCACGGTCGTGGCCGCCCTGGGACACGCGCACCCGGAAGTGACCGCAGCCATCCAGGCGCAGGCAGAGAGGATCCTGCACGTCTCCAACCTGCACTACAGCGAGCCCCAGGCCCGCCTGGCTGCTCGCCTCTGCGAGCTGTCGTTCGCCGACCGCGTCTTCCTGTGCAACAGCGGTGCAGAGGCGAACGAAGCGGCAATCAAGCTCGCGCGGCGGTACGGAAACGAAGTGCGAGGCGGCCGGTACGAGATCGTGACGGCGACGGGCTCGTTCCACGGCCGGACGCTCGCCACGGTGGCCGCAACGGGCCAGGAAAAGGTGCGGCGCGGATTGGAGCCCCTGCCCGCGGGTTTCCGCTACGCCCTCTACGGCGACATTCGGGCACTCGAGGCAGCGGTTACCGATGCCACGATCGCCGTGATGCTCGAGCCGGTACAGGGTGAAGGGGGGATCGTGGTGCCCCACCCGGAGTACCTGCGCGGCGTGCGGGCCCTGTGCGACCGCCGGGGGTTGCTGCTGATCCTGGACGAGGTACAGACGGGAATGGGCCGGCTGGGCACACTGTTCGGGTACGAGCAGGCGGGCATCGCACCCGACATCGCTACGCTGGTAAAGGGACTCGGTGGCGGCGTCCCGATCGGCGCCATGCTGGCCACGGAACATCTGGCCCCCCTTTTCTCGCCGGGCACCCACGCCTCCACCTTCGGCGGCAACCCCCTCACCTGCGCTGCTGCGCTGGCGGTGTTGGACATCCTGGCCCGAGGCGACGTGCTCGCCAACTGCCGCGCAATGGGCCGCCACTTGCGCTCGGGGCTCTGCGAGCTGAAGGAGAGGTTTCCGCTCATCCGCGACGTGCGGGGCGCTGGGCTTCTGATCGGCGCCGAGCTCGCCGTTCCCGGCGACGCGATCGTCGACCGCTGCCGCGAAGCCGGGCTGCTCATCAACTGCACCCGCGAGAACGTGCTGCGCTTCACCCCGCCCCTGATCGTGACCCGCGACGAAGTGGACCAGGCACTCGACATCTTGGAACGGGCGCTGGCAACATGAAACGCGACTTTATTTCGCTCCGGGACTTCGACCGCGCAGAGCTAGAAGAAATCCTCCAACTCGCGGCCTCCTTGAAGCGCGATTGGAAGGCCGGCAAGCGACCCCCACTGCTCGCCGGCAAAACCCTGGCGATGATCTTCGAAAAGCCGAGCTTGCGGACACGAGTGACCTTCGAGGTCGGCATGACCCAACTGGGCGGTCACGCCGTGTACATGACGCCCAACGATATCCAGCTCGGGCGGCGGGAATCCGTGGCGGACATCGCCCGCAACCTGGACCGCTGGGTAGACCTGATCATGGCGCGCACCTTCGCCCACCAGACGCTGCTCGAACTGGCGCAGCACGCAGCCGTGCCAGTAATCAACGGCCTTTCGGACCTCCTGCATCCCTGCCAAGTGCTGAGCGACTGCTTCACGCTGCTGGAGCGCTGCGGGCAGCTCGACGCGCTGCGCATCGCTTTTGTGGGCGACGGCAACAACGTCGCGAACTCCTGGATCCATGCGGCTGCACTTCTGGGATTCTCCCTGGCCATTGTCTGCCCTCCGGGCTACGAGCCGAACCGCCAGGTCTACGACGCTGCCGTGAGCGGCGGCGCCAAGGTCTGCGTCACCTCGGACATCGCGACAGGGGTGCGGGATGCGGACGTTCTGTACACCGACGTGTGGGTCAGCATGGGACAGGAAGCCGAGGCAGAGACCCGGCGCGCCGCGTTCCGCGCTTACCAGCTCTGCCGCGAAGTCCTGCGCGCCGCCAAGCCCGACGCCCTCGTCATGCACTGCTTGCCAGCGCATCGCGGCGAAGAGATCACGGACGAGGTCATCGACGGTCCCCAATCGATCGTCTTCGACCAAGCGGAAAACCGCCTGCACACGCAGAAGGCGATCATGCTCTGGCTGCTGGAAAAAAGCGGGAGGCGTTCAGCGGAGTCTCGGAACAACGGAAGCTTGAGAGGCGAGCCCACGCCATGAGCCAAAAACCAAAGAAGATCGTCCTTGCATACTCCGGCGGCCTGGATACCTCGGTCATCCTGGCATGGTTGATCGAGACCTACGGCGCCGAGGTGATCTGCTTTTGCGCGGACATCGGACAGGGCGAAGACTTGCGGAGCATCGAAGAGAAAGCCCGGCGCTGCGGGGCGAGCAAGGTGTACGTAGAGGATCTGCGCGAGGAGTTCGTCCGCGACTTCGTCTTTCCCATGCTGCGGGCCAATGCCATCTACGAAGGGGCGTACCTCCTCGGCACCTCGATCGCCAGGCCCTTGATCGCCAAGCGCCAGGTGGAAATCGCGGTTGCAGAGGGAGCCGACGCAGTGGCTCACGGGGCGACGGGAAAGGGGAACGATCAAGTGCGCTTCGAGCTGGCGTATGCAGCCCTCCGACCGGACCTCGAAGTGATCGCACCTTGGCGGATCTGGGACCTCGACGCCCGGTCGAAGCTCGTCGCCTTCGCGGAGGCGAAGAAAATTCCGATTCCCGTAACCGCGGAGAAGCCCTACAGCATCGACCGCAATCTCCTGCATGCGAGCTACGAAGGGGGGATCCTCGAAGACCCGTGGCGCGAGCCGTACGAAGACATGTTTCACCTCACCGTTTCACCCGAGCGCGCTCCGGATCGGCCGGAGACCGTCGAAATCGACTTCGAAGCGGGAAACCCGGTGAGGGTGAACGGCGAGCCCTTGTCTCCAGCACAGTTGCTGGCCCGCCTGAACGAACTGGGAGGGCGCAACGGCATCGGGCGAGTGGACCTGGTCGAGAACCGCTTTGTCGGCATCAAGTCGCGCGGCGTCTACGAGACCCCAGGGGGAACGATCCTGCACGCCGCGCACCGCGCTCTGGAGTCGCTCACGCTGGACCGCGAGGTTCTACACCTGCGCGATGCGCTCATCCCGCGCTATTCCGAAATGGTCTACTACGGCTTCTGGTTCGCACCCGAGCGAGAAATGCTTCAGGCAGCCATCGACGAAGCGCAGCGGCCGGTCTGCGGTCGAGTGCGCTTGCGCCTGTACAAGGGCAACGTGATCGTGGCGGGCCGGAGATCCGATCGCTCCCTCTACCGCCCCGAGCTCGCCACGTTCGAGGCGGGCTCGGCCTACCGGCAAGCCGATGCCGAGGGCTTCATCCGCCTGAACGCCCTGCGGCTGCGCCTTCGCGCCCGCCTGCAGCAGGGCCGATCGTAAGCCCGTGGCCAGCCCTCTGCGCCCGGGTGCCTGCGCTTCCGCTGGCGCGGTGGGCGGATTGGTGCTACGGACCGCTTCTCGCCATTGGCCTTGCGGGGAGGCGCGATGAAGCTGAGAAAGATCCTGGTGCCCGTGGACTTTTCCGACTGCGCAATGGAGGCGCTCGAGTACGCCGGCGCGTTCGCGAAACGCCTGGGGGCTCGCCTTGTGGTGCTCTACGTGGTCGAGCCGGTCTATTACGCCACGCCCAGCGAGCTGTACGGCCCGGCAAGCAACGTGGCGCTTCTGCTGGAAGAGCAGCGCAAACTGGGAGCGCGGCAACTCGCGCAAATTGCCGCCCGTTTGCGGCGCCGGGGCGTCCCTGCGAAGGCCGCGCTGCGCAGCGGCACCCCCTACCAGGTGATCGCGGAGGCTGCTGAAAAAGAAAAGGCCGACCTCATCGTCCTGGGCACCCATGGCCGCACGGGTATCTCGCACTTCGTGATGGGCAGCGTGGCCGAGCGCGTCGTGCGCAGCGCCCCGTGCCCGGTGCTCACCGTCCGCCTGCAGCCCGAGCGGCCCCGGAGCCGGAAAGCGCCTCGCTCGCGCTGAGCCGGGCCCTCATGCCAGCGCCGCGCGCACCTTCTCCTCGGCGCCGATGATCCGCCGCAACTCCTCGCCTTCGATCACCTCGTGCTCCAGTAGGCGATGGGCAAGCGTTTCGAGCATCGCCCGCCGGGCCACGAGAATCTGCCGCACCCGCTCGTGGGCGGCTTCGAGAATGCGGGAGACCTCCAGATCGATGGCCGTGGCGGTCTCGTCGCTGTAGTCCTTCCGCGTGGCCACTACGCTGCCCTCGAGAAAGGGCGAACGCCGCTCGCGCTCGAAAGTGCGCAAGCCCAGGCTCTCGCTCATCCCGTACTGGGTCACCATGCTCAGCGCGATATCCGTCGCCTTCTGCAAATCGTCCTGGGCGCCGGTGGAAACGTCGCCGAACACGATCTCCTCCGCCACGCGCCCGCCGAGCAACACGCAGAGCCGATCTTCCAGCTCGGAGCGCGTCATCAGATACCGGTCCTCTGTCGGCAGTTGCTGCGTATAGCCGAGCGCGGCAATCCCGCGCGGGATGATCGACACCTTGCGCACGGGGTCCACGGTCGGGAGCAGCGAAGCCACCAGGGCATGGCCGGACTCGTGGTACGCGACGATCTGCTTCTCGCGGCGGTTCATGACCCGGTTTTTCTTCTCCAGGCCTGCGATGACGCGATCGATCGCCTCGTCGAAATCCTGCATCACCACTTTGTCGCGGTTGCGCCGCGCAGCCAACAAAGCCGCTTCGTTCACGATGTTCGCCAGGTCCGCGCCTACGAACCCGGGCGTGCGGGCCGCAACGACGCTCAGGTCCACATCCGGCCCGAGTCGAACATTGCGCGTGTGGACGCGAAGAATCGCCTCGCGCTGTCGGACGTCCGGGCGGTCGAGGGCGACGTGGCGATCGAAGCGCCCCGCGCGCAACAGCGCAGCGTCCAAAATCTCCGGGCGGTTGGTGGCGGCCATGATGATGACCCCCGCGCTCGGGTCGAACCCGTCCATCTCCACCAGCAGCTGGTTCAGCGTCTGCTCCCGCTCGTCATGGGTGCCGAGCGGGTTGATCGACCGCGATTTTCCCAACGCGTCCAGCTCGTCGATGAACACGATGCATGGCGCCTTCTGCTTCGCCTGTTCGAAAAGATCGCGCACGCGCGCGGCCCCGACACCCACGAACATCTCGACGAACTCCGAGCCGGAGATGCTGAAGAAGGGCACCTTCGCCTCGCCCGCCACCGCGCGCGCCAGCAGCGTTTTGCCAGTTCCCGGAGCCCCGCCCAGCAGAACCCCCTTTGGAATCTTGCCGCCGAGGCGGCGGAACTTTTCGGGGGAGCGCAGAAACTCGACGACCTCCCGCAGCTCTTCCTTCGCCTCGTCGTTCCCCGCTACGTCGTCGAAGCTCACTTTGATCTCGTTCTCGACATACACCTTCGCCTTGCTCCGGCCGATTGCCATCAAGCTGCCGCCCGCCGCACCCATGCGGCGGAACAAGAAACCCCACAGCAACAAGAAGAACAACACCGTGCCGACCCACGAGAGCACCTCCGTAACCCAGGTGCTCGCCAGCTTGCCCGAGTACGAGATGCCGTGCGCCTCGAGCTCCTCCACCAGCCTCGGATCGTCCACTCGGACGGCGCGGACCCGCACCGGTCCCTGTTTCGCCGCGCCCTGCCACGCCCTCGCGTTCGCTTCGCCCAGAACGCCCTTCGCGTCGGCGAGCTCGACCTTACCAGTGACGTAGTCCGGCCCCAGAACGACGTCCGCGATCTTTCCGCTGCGAACAAGCCGCTTGAACTGCGCGTAAGGAATTTCGTTCGTCTGCTCCTGGATCAGATACGTGTGCAGGACGAGGAGTACCAAAAACGCGCCCACGAAGTACCAGATCGAAAAACGGACTCGCTTCTCCATGGCGTGTTTCCCCTTCGCCGAACCTTCGGCCGGCGTCGGCCGCTCAGGGCACGCACAGCACAGGGCAGCACGCGCCCCTCATCACCTTTTCTGCCGTGCTGCCAAAAAGCAGCTCTCCCAGGGCACTGCCCCTTCCCTGGCGCCCCAGCACGATCAGGTCGACATCCAGGTCTCTCGCAACCTTGACGACCTCGAGGAACGGGATACCCTCCACCAGCGGCTGGAACAGCCCGGGCCGTTCCTGCGCGAGCCACTGGAACTCCTCCTCCGCCCGCTTGCGCAGCTTGCGCACGGCCTCTTCGTATGCGGCGATGCCGCCGTGTTCCACGCGTTCCGCAAGCGCCGTGTCGACCACGTGGAGCGCCGTGATCTCGCACCCCGTCGATTTCCAGCGCGCCGCGTAGTCGAGCGCACGGAGCGAGCACGGCGAGAAGTCCACCGCTACCAGGAGCGCCGCCAGGTCGCTGCGATCGCCCATCGCGGCCTCGATCCTACCCGCGCGCAGCGAGAACGGCAATGTCCGCGGGCGCGCGCAGGTTGACCCCCTGAAAGCGTGGTGGTACCGTGAGGTTGATGTTTCAGACGTGGAAAGGAGCACGGTGAAAGGGCGCGGCATTCCTTTCCCCGGCTTTTTCCGACATCGGCTCACGCCTCACGATTTCCCGACTCGACGACGGCTGTGCGCGCCAGCGATTGGCTCTGGAGACGCCGTCTCTCGCGGGTATAATTTTTATTGGCTCCGTTGCATGCCAGGGACCTGCTGCAGAGAGAGGGGAGAGAACGCCATGAGGTAGGTGGGGAACGGGAGGCGCGAGCGCGTTGGGTGGAGGCCAGTCTCAAAGAGGAAGGAGTAGGTCATGGAGAAAGAGCGGGCCACCTTTGAAAAGTTGATCCTGGAGGATCGAGCAGCCAGGGAAACACGGCAATGGCGCGGAACCTTCGTCGACTACCTTGAGAAGCTGCGCCAGAACCCGAGCCTGGCGAAACTCGCCCACGCCCGGATCTACGACATCATCATGCGGGCGGGCTCGCGCGACATAACGGACACCGACGACCCGCGGGTGAAACGCCTGTTCAAGGACGAGCCGTTGAGGGTCTATAACTTTTTCGCGGACGAATTCTTCGGCATCGAGAAGACCATCGCCCAGATCGTCCGCTATTTCCACTCCGCGGCTCTCAAGGGCGAGGAAAGCCGCCAGGTCCTCTACCTCATGGGCCCCTCCGGCTCGGGCAAGAGCTCCCTGATCGAAAAGCTACAGCGGGGCCTGGAAGAGTCGGAGCCCTTCTACGCCATCGAGGGGTGCCCGATGCACGAGGAGCCGCTGCACCTGATTCCCCGCCACCTCCGGCGCGAGTTCTCGAAGATGCTCGGGGTGCACATCGAAGGCGATCTCTGCCCTGTGTGCCGCTTCCGCCTGAAGGAAGAGTTCGGCGAGCGGTACGAAGAAGTCCCCGTCGTCACCGTGCAATTCTCCAAGCGGAACCGGGTCGGGATCGGAGTGGTGCCACCAGTAGATCCGACCAACCAGGACAGCTCCGAGC
>JBBIUR010000198.1:0-7461 GCA_037440145.1 Myxococcales bacterium
TTTCACGGGTTCCTCCTACCGCGTTCGCAAGTGAGCACCCCTTCTACTGCAATTGACCTCGCTCCGCCAGATCCGGGCGTGTCGATTGCCCTACAACTCGCTCCCAAAGTTCGACGGCTGCCGCCCAGGCATGCGGATGCCGGACGCGCGCATCCTGCGAACTGGCGCCGCCGGCACTCGCGCGCACCGAGGTGCTGGCCGCCCCCTCTACGCCCTTCGCGTCGGAAGCGCCCTCACGGCGGTGCAGAGCAGACCCTCAGGACGGCAGGCAGCCGTCGCCTTCGGCGCCGAAGCTCCGGCCTTCCGGCCGCGTGGAAAAACTCATCGCCAAGCCTGCCTCGCGGCGCTCGCGGCCCCGCGCGCAAGCATCGCCCTCCGGGCAGGAAGAAAAGTCCGCAGCCGCGTGATCTCCCGCGCCTGGCGGCTGGAGCCCGAGTTTCCATTCGGGCCGCAGCGAGGCACGCCGGTCGCCGCGGCCGCCGCACTGCTGCGGGCGAGTGCTAGCGATGACAAGCGCCAGCCTCCTCTGCTAAAAGCGGGCATCCGCGTGGGGAAGCGATGGCGCAGGGGACGCAGGCCGCAACGAGCTGGCGATCGGCGACTGCCGAGAGCCATAGAGGAGCGATGAGTTTCGGGGCGTGGCAGCTGGTGCTGTTCGCCGTTCTCGCGCTCTTGCTCGCTGCGTGCTTGGACCGCCGGCCACCCGCTCCCCGGCGTCCCAAGTACATCGCCGACCTCTCACCCCGCCTAGACGAGCACGCGCTATTGCGCCAGTACGGCCGCAAGGCGTGCGAGTTCTTCGGCTTCGGCACACGCCTGGACACGCGCCCTGTTCGCCCCGAAAACGAGCTCCACACGTTCGGCTTTTCTTATTACGAACTGCTGAGCCACGCCGGTGCCCATCTCGACGCCCCTTCTCGGCTGTTGCGGGACGGCCCGCGCCCAGCCGACATCCCGCTAGACAACGTTTTCGGTTGGGCCCGCCGCGTCGATTTGCAGTGGCACGACCGCAACACGCCGATTACCGTCGCCGACCTGGAGAATTACAAGATTCGCGAGAACGAGATCGTTCTCCTGCACGTGGGCTACACGGGGGCGGAGGGAGACGACTGGCCGCAGTACCCTTACCTTTCCGCACAGGCCGCGCAGTGGCTAGCGTCCACCGGCATCCGGGCTCTCGGGACAGACATGCCCAGCGTGGGCAGCTTGCGCGCAATGGCCGATCTCATGGAGAAAAATAGGCCACCCGAAGAGATCTGGGCAGCGCAGGTGCCGTTCTTCCAGCACGAGATTCCAGTGATCGAAGGGCTAGTGAACCTCGGCGCGCTCGAGGGGGAAGCGCGGATCTTCTTTGCGGCGTTTCCCTTGCCGCTGACGGACCGAAGCGGATCTCCCGTCCGGGCAGTGGCTCTGGTTTACGAATGAGAGGCTGCGGCGCTTGCCGGCGCCCAGCGTACCCCCTGCCGGAGGCGCGACGCGCTCAGACGAGCCGCGCCAGAGCGCTAAACAGCATGGCGAGCGTGAGGAAGAGGCCGGCGCCGTAAGCGAGCGTCCGATGTGGCTGCAGCGCCAACACGTAAAAGATCGAGTGCAAGACGCGGGCGAGCGCGTAGCCAATGAAACACACCCGCGCCGCAGCGAGGCTCGGCCCGGTGAGTGCGTAAAACAGACCCACGGCGAAGAAAGGCAGGATGTTCTCGAGGTCGTTCCGGTGCGCCCGGCGCACGCGCTCGACATCCGGGTCGCTCCCCGCCCGCGGCGGAAGACCTTGGAGTGCGTAGTCCTCGGGCGCGGCGTACACCCCACGGCGGATGCGAAGAAAACTCGTGTACCCGCTCATCGCGATCATTTTGACCACGAGGATCAGATACGTGACGGCAAACAGCCTCATCGCTGGCTCCGCGAGCAATGCGTTCATTGGCCCATCCTCCTCAGTTGCGCGAGTTGCCCGCCGCTTTTCCCACAACTCCGGGCGAGCCACAACGGCAACTCCGGCAGGTGCCCGACCCCAAGGCGACGCACGCCGCGCGCCCCAGTGCCGGGCAGACGTGACAGGGCCACCCGGGCTGCGGCTATAATGAGGTCATGATGCGATACGTGGCCGTTGGCTTCGCTGCTGCCCTCGCCACAATCGGTGCCGACGCGCTGTTCCGGGCCAGCTTGTTGCGCGCGGTGCGGCCGGTGATTGTGAGTCCGACCGACGGAGCCACGGTGCTGCCCCCCGTCATCTTGCAGTGGGAGGGGCCCCGCCGGATGCACGTGGCGCTGCGCTTTGGCGGGCGGGCCTACTGGGACCTAGGCATTCGGGAATCCCCATTCGAGCTGCCAGCGAACTACCTGGCTCGACGCGGCCTGTACGCCGTGGATATCTGGTCTCCGACTTTCGGGCACTGGATTTCCGCGCGCCGCACCTTCGCTGTCGAGCGAGCCCCGCAGCCGAATCAGCAGCAGAATGCGTCCGATCAGGAGTGGAACGCACAGCTCGCTGCCCTGCAGCGCAGCATCGAAGAACTGAAGGGCGCGCAGGAGAAACTGCGCGCCGAAAACGCGGCGCTGTACGAAGAAAACGCCGCGGTGCGCGAGGAAAACGCGATCCTGACCGAGGAAATCAACCGCCTGGCGGAGGCCGAGCAGCGCGCCCGCGGCCAGGTGGCCGCCTGGGAGCAAAGGCACTCCGAGCTCGCTGCCGAGCACCAGCGACTGCTGGAGGAAGTCAATGCGCTGCGCATGCGCGTGGCGAGCGTCCTGCCGTGCACGGTGTGGGGATACTACTCGTATCCGCGGCCGCAGAGGATACCCGCGACGCGGCGCGCGGTGACGGTGAGCGACGCGCGGGGCGAGGTCTTTCGCGTTCGGGATCAGTGCGAGGCGCAGCGCACCAGCGATCCCACCGCTGCATCGCCGTGCTTTTGCGTCGGCAACTCCTGGGGCGGCTGAGGAGCGGGAGTCCCGAAGCCCCGCTGTGCCGCCTCCTCACTACGGGCGGGGCAGCCGCGGTCGCCGCCTAGTGGCGCCCTGCACCGCCCACGAGGGGTCCCTGCGCGCTGGCGCGGCGCCGGCGCAGGGTCACGACCTCTTCCTCCACCTCATCGAATCCCGCCGCTCGGCTGATGACCACGGGTACGCCTGACTGTTCCTGCACGGCACGGCGCAACCGGCGGGGATCGATCAAGTGGGTCCAGCCATGCGCCTCGAGCAGCCGCATCGCTTCCCGATAGGGGCCCGGTGTCAGGTGGTAGATATCTTTGTGGACTTCCACGTAGATCTCCCCGTCCTGGGCACCTACTTTGACCGGCTGGTACAAGAACTCCCCCAGGTCGCCGATTCGGACCACGGGAAAGAGACGATCGATGTCCTCCGGGTACAGGCGGATGCACCCGTGGCTTACTTGCATCCCCACCCCCCATGGAATGTTCGTGCCGTGGATAGAGTACATGGGCAAAGTCAGTTCGATCCGGTAGTGGCCGAGTGGGTTTTCCGGCGAGCCACCTGGGATGCTGACCTCGCTGTACCCTTTCTCCCGGCGCCGCTCCTCGCGGATGGACGGAGGGATCACCCATACCGGATCCCGCGTCTTGCCGCGCACGCGGAACTTTCCGACCGGCGTCTGCCAGTCATCCCGCCCCAACCCCACGGGATAGGTGCTGACGAGCTGGGCAACCTCCCCGCGGGCCCGGGGGTGGAAGTAGTAAAGGCGCATCTCCGGAATGTTTACCACGATTCCCTGTCCGCTCGTTTCCGGCAGCACCCACTGAGTGGGCAAGATCACCACCTGGCCTGGCGGAGGCACCCACGGATCCACCCCAGGATTGGCATCGACCATCTCCCCATAACCAAGCCCGTAATACCGGGCGAGGTCGAGAAACGTATCGCCCTTCTCGGCCTGGCGGAACTGGTTTTCGCCGATCACCGTGCGAGCAATCGCTGGGTCGTTGCTGAGCACCGCAACCAGCGGCCGGCGAAGATACGGCTTGTCGGCAAAGTCGTCCTCGGTCCACACCCGGGCGTCCGCCGCTGAAATCGGCCACGCAACCCAAACCAGCGCTGCCAAGAAACCGAACGCAACCTGGCCCGCGCGACCTCGCGCGCTTGCTCGTCGCATCGCCCCTACCCCGGACTCAGCCCCTGTTCGCCTGGCGTTGCTTTGCGCTCACTGAAAAACCCGCGTAACGTCAAAATACACGCGCTCCTCCGCGCCGCAAGCGGGGCAGACCAGTCGCGTCACTCGCAGGCGGCGAACTCCCGCTGTCCGAGAACTTTCGCCCGCCAGCCGAAAGCGGGTTCCGCAGTCACAGGTGTGACGCTCCAGAAACTCGTCCATCTGATCGAACCGGCGCACGGCGATCGCCCGTCGGGGGCTCGCACCGCGGCGCGCCGCCCGCCGTCGCAGCCGTTGCCAGCGGCGCCATCCACAAGCAGCCACGGCGAGCGTGACCGCCACTGCCAGCAGGGACCACACCACTGCGGCGCTCGCTCTCCCCTCGCCGGGCAGGTGCGACACCGCCCGGCGCACGGGGGGTCACAGGTCCTTCATTCCCGCTCGGGGTGCTCCGACCAGGCAGGCCATGTTTCCCGGCGGGTGGCGGTTTTCGTACATCAGCTGGTGCGCCTCGGGGATCTGGTCGAACGAGAAAGTCTGCGACAGGCAAGGATCCACCTTTCCCTGCAGCACCAGTTCATTGAGAGCGCGCGCCTGGTCGTCGTTCGCGAAATGCGACCCCTGCAGGCGCTTTTGCCGCATCCACAGGTATCGCAGGTCCACGACCGCGTTATACCCGGTCGTGCCGGCGCAGATCACCACCATGCCCCCCGTATCGCACACGAAGATCGAGGTGGGAATTGTATCTTCTCCGGGGTGCTCGAACACGATCCGCGGATTGCGCCGCTCGCCGAGGACGTCCCAGATCGCCTTTCCGAACGCCCGCGCTCCGGCTGCCCAGCGATTGTACGCCTCCGCGTCCTTCCAGTGCGGCAGCATGCCCCAGTGGTCGAACTTCTTGCGGTTGATGCAACCCTTCGCGCCGAGCCGGATGCAGTACTCGAACTTGGATTCATCCGACACAACCGCGACCGGAATGCCGCCGAAGTGGCGCGCGATCTGGATTGCCTGGCACCCGAGCCCTCCGCTGCCGCCCCAGATGAGCACGACGTCGCCGGGTTGCACCGTGTGCGGGGGCCACGCAGCCAGCATCCGGTACGCGGTAGCACCTACAAGCATATAGGCTGCAGCCGCTTCCCACGTGAGATGTGGCGGTTTCTGCAGGCACTGGTGCTCTTGCACCTTCGTGAACTGGGCGAAACTTCCCCAGTTCGATTCGTAACCCCAGATCTTGAACGTCGGGCTGAACATCGGGTCCTGCCCGGACCGCACGACTGGGCAATCCCGGTCCCACTGGCCGCAATGGATGACCACGCGATCGCCCACCTCGACGTTTTTGACGTCGCTCCCCACGGCGTAGACGATACCCGAGGCGTCACTTCCTCCGATATGGAAGTCGCTCATGTCGAACTTCGCCTTTTGCCGCGCGGCGATGACGTTCACGGGAGTGCCCAGGCTTGCCCAGACGTTATTGTAATTGACTCCTGCCGCCATGACGTAGACAAGCACCTCATCGGGCTTGAGCTCCGGAACTGGGATCCGCTCGATGCAGAAGGCCTTGCGGGGTTCGCCAAAGCGATCTTCTCGGATCACCTGCGCGTACATCAGCTTCGGCACCTGCCCGAGCGGCGGCACCTCGCCGATTTCGTAAATCTCCCTTGCCGGCATCGCCATTGGGCCTCCCGAGATCGCGAGAGGGTCGCGCGCTCGACCCGCCCGCGCCCGCACGTCTATCGTGCGGCATGGGCGAGCGCAAGGCAGTGGCGCCTGCTTGGGACCCATTGACTGCAGCGGCTCCTTGTGGCTTGTGGCAGCCGTGCTCGCAGCGTACTGTGTCGCGCCGGGACAGATGGAAGTGCACGAGGTCCCCGACCCGCAGCCGGAGGCGGGCGGAGCCGTTGTGCGGGTGCGCGATTGCGGCATCTGCGGCAGCGACCTCCATTTCTACCATGGCAGCCTGCCGTGCCCGGCGGTTTGTCCCGGACACGAAATAAGCGGAGAAGTCGCAGCGGTGGGTCCCGGAGTGAAAACGGTGCGCCCCGGCGACCGCGTTGCCATCGAACCCCTGCTCATCTGCGGTGAGTGTCCGGCTTGCCGTGCCGGCAATTATCAGATCTGCCGCAACTACCTGCTGATCGGCACGCAGGCGGACGGGGGGTTCGCCGAGTACATCCGCGTGCCCGAACGAGCCCTATTTCCGCTCCCTGCAGAGCTGGACTGGCCGGTGGCGGCACTCACCGAGCCAACCGCCGTGGCAGTGCACGGCGCGCGGCTTGCGGGCGTGCGCCTCGGCGACCGCGTTGCCGTACTGGGTGCCGGAACGATCGGCCTCCTTTCGGTGCTCGCGGCCAGGGCGGCCGGCGCGTCCGAAGTACTCGTCACCGCACGCCACCCACACCAGAGAGCTGCGGCGGAGAGTTTCGGCGCCCGCGCCTACGGCGACAGCGACCACGATGCGCTGTCGTCTTACGCCATCGAGAATCCGATCGATGTCGTGGTCGAGAGCGTAGGGGGCACTGCCGATACCCTGAGCCAGGCTTTGTTCCTCGTCCGACCGGGCGGAACGATCTGCGTCCTCGGGGTATTCGCCGGCCCGGTGTCCATCCACGGCCTCGTTCTGGTCATGAAAGAAGCGCGCCTGGTCGGCTCGCTCACGTACGGCCGCACAGAAGCGCGCGCCGACTTCGAGGTGGCCATCGAGCTCCTGCGGCAACACCGCCAGGAGGCCGCCCGGATCATCACGCACCGCTATCCGCTGCGGCAGATTGACGAAGCGTTTCGGACGGCGTCGGACAAAAAGCGCGCTTCGATCAAGGTCACGGTGGAGCCCTGAGAGGCCGCGGAGGGCAGCGCTGCCCGGGGCGCGGCCGGGCTGGCTTCACTCCGTGACGAGCAGCGGGCGGAGCAGCGATTCAGGCACGGGTTCGAGAAAGCGCGACGGCCGCCCGAGCACCATTCCAGAGGCACGGTCGTACACGTTCATCGGATACACGAAATAGAGTTGCTCTTTGGCTCGCGTTGCCGCCACGTACAGGAGGCGGCGCTCCTCTTCGAAGGCGTCCGGATCCCCGATGCTGTATACAGACGGAAACCGGCCATCCACAACCCAGATCACGAACACTGTGTGCCACTCGAGTCCCTTCGCGGAGTGAATCGTAGAAAGGACGAGCATTTCCTCGTCCCGATCGACGGCGAGTACGTCTCCCACGCTATCGCTCGGCGGCTCGAGCGCCATGTCCGCGAGCAGCGCCTCGAGCTTCCGGTACCGCGCCGCAATCGCGGCGAAGTGCTCGAGATCCCGCTGTCGCTTGGGGAAATCCTCGGGGTGCACCCGCCGGAGGATCGGATCGTAGTACCGCAGC
>JBBIUR010000199.1:0-7456 GCA_037440145.1 Myxococcales bacterium
GCACAACATGTTCATCCGGCCACCCCACGACGAGTTGGCGGATTTCCAGCCGGATTTCACGATCATCCACGTGCCGCACTTTCACGCCGACCCGGAGATCGACGGCACTCGCTCGGAAGCGTTCATCTTGCTTCACTTTGGCCGGCGGCTCGTGTTGATCGGCGGCACGGGCTACGCGGGGGAGATCAAGAAGTCCGTGTTCGCGATCATGAACTACACTCTGCCACTCGAGGGCGTGCTCTCGATGCACAGCTCGGCCAATGTGGGTCCGGATGGGAGTGCTGCCGTCTTCTTCGGCTTGTCCGGAACCGGAAAGACCACCTTGTCCGCGGACCCGAAGCGAACGCTGATCGGCGACGACGAGCACGGGTGGAGCGATCGGGGGATTTTCAACTTCGAAGGTGGCTGCTATGCGAAGGTTATCCGGCTTTCGCCCCAGGGGGAGCCGGAGATTTACGAGACCACGCGCCGGTTCGGAACCGTGTTGGAGAACGTGACGCTTGATCCGGACACGCGCTTCTTGGACCTGGATGACGACTCGCTGACGGAGAATACGCGGGCTGCGTATCCGCTCACGTACATTCCCAATGCTTCCGAGAGCGGGGTCGCCGGCCATCCGCGCGACGTCGTGATGCTCACGTGCGACGCGTTTGGGGTTTTGCCGCCCATTGCGCGCATGAGCCCTGCCCAGGCCATGTACCACTTCATGTCCGGGTACACGGCAAAGGTGGCGGGCACGGAGCAAGGTGTTGTCGAGCCCCAGGCGACCTTCAGCACTTGCTTCGGTGCGCCGTTCATGCCGCTGCACCCTAGCGTGTACGCGAAGCTTTTGGGCGAGAAGCTCGCCCGACACAAGGTCCGGGCATGGCTGGTGAACACGGGCTGGACCGGGGGCCCTTACGGGGTGGGGACGAGGATGAAGTTGCAGTGGACGCGGGCGATGCTGCACGCGGGGTTGGAGGGGAAGCTCGATAGCGTGAGTTACCGGCGCGACGCGATTTTCGGGCTGGAAGTGCCCACGGAGTGCCCGGGGGTGCCAGCAGAGGTTCTGGACGCGAAAACGACTTGGAAAGACCCCCGCGCATACGACCGCACGGCGCGCGAACTCGCGGCGCGCTTCCGCGAAAATTTCGCGCAGTTCGAGAACCAGGTTTCCTCTGAGATCCGCACCGCAGCCCCGGCCGCAGCGTAGCCTGCTGCTTGCGGCTTCGGCCGGGAACGTCTACGGGAAAGCGCGCGCTTTCCCTCCGCGGGAATTTGCGCTATCGTCCGCAGGCGGAATCGCCATGTGCGGATGGCGAGCGAGAGGGCGCACGGAGGCAGTGACACGGGGCGAGCGGCAGGGTGTGCGCGTCCAGCGGCGCTGCGGGTGGTATGTGGCGCGTCGGCGGGGCCGCTGCTTGCCCTGGCCGGGTTCGGCTGCGGCGGCATTCCACGGGGTGCTGTATGAGAAGTCGGCGGGTTGTGGAGGTACAAGCCCAGAGCACCGCCGCGAGGTGCACGGCTGGAGATGCGGCACCGAGCGCGCGGGGAGCCTGCGCGGGAGGAGGAGAAAACGCTGAAGACCGGGACGAAGAGGTGGATTGCGAGTGCATAGTCTGGGACGAAGTGTGAGGAGGATCGGCCGGGGTGGACTCGCGGATGCGGGCGGGACGTGCTTGCGCGAGTTGCCCGGCGCGAGATGCGGTATGGTACCCCTCGCCTGGCCATACCGCACGGCGCAGGGGTCCGGGCCGCCGTCGCCAGGGCCCCTGCGTCCCCCTTTTTTCAGCCCATAGACGAACTGCGGGTGTTTTCCCAACGTTTTTCCTGTTGAGCGGCCGGGGTGGGTTGGCGAACCGCACGCGCCGATTGTGGATGGGAGTGGCCCGCTGTATGGGTTGCGCCTCGATACGAATTCCTTGCGATTAGTCGGAGGACAAAGCGATGGCTGAAACACCCTCGACGATGTTGCCTTTGGGAACTGTGGCACCGGACTTTTGCTTGCCCGATACGAACGGCAAGATGGTCGCGCTCCGCGACTTCAAGGACGCGCCGGCTTTGCTAGTCATGTTCATTTGCAACCACTGTCCGTTCGTGAAGCACATCCGGAGGGCGCTGGCAGACTTCGCCCGCGAGTATCGGGCGAAGGGCCTGGCGATCGTCGCCATTAATTCGAACGACATCGAGAGGTATCCCGAGGACAGCCCGGCGAAAATGGCCGAGGAAGTGCGCAACGCGGGCTACGTTTTTCCGTACCTCTTTGACGAGACACAGGAAGTTGCCAAGGCATACCGCGCGGCGTGTACCCCGGACTTTTTTCTCTTTGATCGGGACCGGCGTCTCGTTTACAGGGGACAGTTCGATGACAGCCGGCCGAGCAACAATCGCCCGGTCACGGGTGCTGATCTGCGAGCTGCAGTGGATGCCGTCCTGGCAGGCCGGCCCGTTTCCCCTGACCAGAAGCCGAGCATCGGCTGCAATATCAAGTGGAAGCCGGGGAACGAGCCGGATTACTTTTTCGGCCGCACCGGTCGCTAGATTCCCCCGCCGCCGCAGGGCTGCCTGCGCATACGACCGGTGCGGGGTTGTGGCGGAACGGGGAACGATTTCTCTGCGAAGCCCTGTTGCCGTGGGGTCGGAACCGGGCGCTGGGACGCGCAGAGTGGGCAGGGAGTGAATCGAACACTCGACACAGGGATTTTCAGTCCCTTGCTCTACCGACTGAGCTACCTGCCCGTCCCCGGCGGGGGTCGACATTTAGACGATTTCCGCGCCGCAATCCAGTCGGGCGCGCCGGACAACACCGTTGCAGTCCACGTCTAGCTGGCCACAAGGCGGTTCACATCGAACCGCGCATTGAAAATGCCGGCCAGCTCTGCGCGCCGCGCAGCGGTCGGGAGGGCCCCTCCTCCTACATGGGGCATCACGGCCAGCGCGGGGCCGAGCAGGCCTTCGAGGACGGCGACATTCGTCTGAGCGGCTAGCTCGGCAGTGTCCTGCGGGAAGTTTAGCGCATAGCCCGCTACGGAAATGCCGCGTCCACGAGCACACTCGATAGTGAGCAGCGTATGGTTGATCGCCCCGAGCCGGGAGGCGACGACGATGAGAAGGGGCAGGCCCATCTGCTGCGCCAGATCGGCCATCGCAGTGCCCGGGGCGACGGGCACGAGCAGCCCTCCCGCGCCCTCGACCAGGACCACCTCGCTGTCACGCGCGATCTCGCCAAAGATGCGGATCAAGCGCGGGACGTCGACATGATGACCACACCGCCGTGCGGCCACCATCGGCGCCAACGGCTCGGCGAACCGGAACGGGCAGATCTGGTCGAGCGGTTGAGCCGAGTCGCCGTAAAAGCGCAGCAACTCGGCGTCCGCGGCGCGCAGCGACCCATCGGCACCGAGCTGGCATCCCGTTTCGACGGGCTTCATCACGCCCACGCGCCACCCGCGGCTTCGGAAGACAGCCGCGAGCCCACAGGCGATAAAGGTTTTGCCGACTCCGGTATCGGTGCCGGTGACAAAAAAACCTCGAGCGCGCCCCAACGCCCAGTGCTTTTAGCAGCCTCCCCGAACCGGCACCAGCGCTCTCCAGCCGGGAGCGGTGCCAGACCTTGTGCGCCCTGCCCGAAGTGCGAGCGGTCAGCCCCTCCCTCGCCCCCGAGTTCGAGGCTGAGCTATCCTGGAATCTGGTTTGAAGACCGGGGTGCGGGAAGTGGAAACCCCACCGAGGTCAGGCAAGTAGCACCCAGGCGGCCCAGGTGATCAGCGCCCAAAGTGCGAGGCTGATGCCCGTTCCGACGACGAAGCCCAGCATGGGAGAGTGCGGGGCCCGGTCGGCCCAATCTTGAGCCGGTTGGAAAACTTGGGGGGTCGCTGCGCTGGCCCGCATCGTTTCGCTCCTCGCGGGCGCGTATGTCTGCACGCGATGTGCCACGGGAACGGCGACATCGCACCGGGCGGTTTAGGGGTTCGCCAGCGCTGATTTGGGAAGGGGCTGTTGGGCGCGGGGGGCGAAACCGCTCGGCATGGCTGCGCTTTGACGGAACGGTTTTCTCGCGTGAAGATCTAGGTCGTGGCCCGAGCATGAACTTTAAGGAGGGCGCTCGTCGAGTCGCGAAGTTACGGCCTCGATGGCCCGGGCGCACGAGGTGACCAGATGGTTGAGCTCGGGTTCGGTGATGCTGAGTGGCGGCATCATGACGATAACGGGACCGAGGGGCCGCAGGATCACCCCGTGCCGGCGGATTTCCTGGCAAACCTGGTTACCCACCTGCCACTCCGGCCGATACCGCCGCCGCGTCGCCCGGTCCTGCACCAGCTCGACGCCTACCATCAACCCCACCTGTCGCACATCGCCCACGTGTGGCAGGGGTGCCACGTGCTGCTGGAGGAGCCGAGAGAGCTGTCCGGCTCTTTCCCGCACCCGTTCTACGACGCGCTCGCGTGTAAAGATTTCCAGGTTGGCAAGCGCTACGGCGCAGGCGAGCGGATTGCCCGTGTATGTGTGCCCGTGGGAAAAGGCTTCGAACCGCTCGTAGGGAGCCAAGAAGGCCGTAAAGATTTCCTCGGTGACGAGTGTTGCTGCCAGGGGCAGATATCCCGCGGTCAGGCCTTTGCCCAGGCACAGCAGGTCCGGCTGCACGTCGGCGTGCTGGACCGCGAACATGCGCCCGGTGCGGCCGAAGCCAGTGGCCACTTCGTCGCAGATCAGAAGGGTTCCGGATTCGCGCGAAAGGTTCCGAAGGGTCCGCAGGTACTCCGGGGGATGGTCCCACATTCCGGCTGCCCCTTGCATCAATGGCTCGACTATCACCGCGGCGAGTGTCCTACCATGAGCCGCGAAGAGCTCTTCGGCTTCCCGCACGGCGGCTCGCAGCGCGTCTACCGGCGCGAATCCCTGCTGCCAGCGGTACACGTGTGGCGGTCGCAGCTTCAGGACGTCGAACAGCAGCGGGCGGAAAAACCGGTGAAACCTCTCCGAATACCCGACGCTGACGGCTCCCAGGGTATCACCGTGGTACGCCTCCACGAGGGAAACAAAGCGCGTGCGCTGCGGTTCCCCCCGGAGCTGCCAGTACTGGAATGCGATCTTGAGCGCGATCTCGACCGCGTTCGCGCCCGCGTCGGAGTAAAAAACGCGCCGCAGCCCAAGCGGTGCAATCTCGATGAGCGCTCTGGCGAGCTCGACTGCCGGTACGTTACTGAGGCCGAGCAGCGTCGAGTGGGCAATGCGCTCGGCCTGTTGGCGCAGCGCCGCATCGAGTTCCGGCTTGCGGTGCCCGTGTACGTTGCACCAGAGGGACGAGACGCCGTCGAGGTAGCGCCGGCCTTCGAGATCAATCAGGTAGTTGCCTTCGCCGCGCTCGATGATCAGGGGCGGGGCCGCGAGCCAATCGCGCATCTGGGTGAAGGGATGCCAGAGGTACGCGTGATCCCACGCGCGCAGCTCTTCGGGCGTCGCCATTACTTCCCCTGTACGGCGCGGAAGGCAGCGACGGCGTGGTCCAGGTCTTCCCGCGTGTGGGTTGCCATTACGGTGACGCGTAGCCGGGCGGTGCCCGCGGGGACGGTAGGCGGCCGGATGGCCTGCACGAAAACGCCGTGCTCCAGCAAGCGTTGCGAGAGAGCGAGCGCGCGGCGGCTCTCGCCGACGTGCACGGGGATGATCGGCGTCAGGCCTTCGGGAACGTCGTATCCCAAACAGCGCAGTTCGTGCCGCAGGCGGGCTGCCGCGGCCGAGAGTCGCTCTCGGAGTTCCGAGGCACCGCGCGCGATGTCGACGGCGACCGCAGCGGCGCAGGCGATCGGCGGGGGAAGTGCGGTGGTGTAGATAAACGGCCGCGCCCGGTTGACCAGGAGTTCGACGAGCGCGCGGCTGCCGCAGACGAAGGCTCCAGCGGTTCCGAGAGCCTTGCCCAGGGTGCCCATCTGAACGTCGATGCGGTCGCAAAGGCCGAACAGCTCGGCGGCGCCCGCACCGGTCGGGCCGAGAACGCCGGTGGCGTGCGCCTCGTCGACCATGAGGATCGCTCCGGCCTTGGCAGCGATCTCAGCGATCGCCGGAAGCGGCGCGACGTCCCCGTCCATGCTGAAAACGCTCTCAGTGATCACGAGCTTGGTCCGCGCCATTGAGCCCGCCAACGCAGACCGCAGCGCATCGACATCGTTGTGCGGATACACGTGGATCGTCGCTCCGGACAAGCGGCAGCCATCGATGATGCTGGCGTGGTTCAAGGCATCGCTGAAGACCGCGTCTCCCTTGCCCACCAGCGAGCAGATGGCACCGATATTCGCGTGGTACCCAGAGGGGAACAGAAGCGCCGCCTCTGCGTGCTTCCACCGAGCCAGCATCTCTTCCAGTTCGCGGTGGACCCGCATCGATCCGGAGATGAGCCGCGACGCTCCGGCTCCCACGCCGTAGTCCCGCGCGGCGCGCGCCGCGGCTTCCTGAAGCGCAGGGTGTGCGGCCAGGCCCAGGTAGTTGTTGGAGCAGAGCAGCAGCACCTTTTGGTCGCCGATCCGGATCCAGGGTCCCTGGGGACCTTCGACCCAGCGGAGCTCCCGCCACAGGTCCGCGGCTCTCTGCCGTTCCAGGACCTCGCCCGCTAATGCTTCGATTGGCCGCATGGCCTTTGCGCTTAATGAGGTGCGCCGGACGTGTCAAACCAGGGGCGAACCCTGGGGCGAAATCGGCGCTGTGGTATAAAGGCGGCATGGCGAAGCGGCGGACAGTGTTCGTCTGTCAATTGTGCGGGTATCGCTCCCAGGGTTGGCTCGGGCGGTGCCCGGCGTGCGAGCGATGGGACACCTTTGCCGAAGAGCTGCTCGCGCCCCCGGAGAAGGGGCGGACCGCACGGCGCCCCGAATGTCTGCAAACCCCGCAACCGCTCGCAGCTGTGCCCGCCGCGGCTGAAGACCGACTGGCTGCGAGGATCGGCGAGTTCGACCGCGTGCTGGGAGGGGGTTTGGTGCGCGGCTCGGCAGTCCTGATTGGAGGCGACCCCGGCATCGGGAAGTCGACGCTGGTCCTTCAGGCACTCGCTGCGTTTGCACGCGAGGGCGAGGTCCTCTACGTCTCCGGAGAAGAGTCGCCGCAGCAGATCAAACTGCGCGCGAACCGCCTGGGCGTTTCCAGCCCTTCGCTCTTGGTGCTGGCGAGCACGGCCGTGGAGGAGGTGCTGGACGCTGTGGAGAAGCTGCGGCCGCGGGTGGTGGCGGTTGACTCGATTCAAACTCTTTCTTGTGCCGACTTTGCTTCCGCCGCGGGAAGCGTGGGCCAGGTGCGGGAGTGCGCGGCGCGGCTCGTAACGTGCGCGAAGGGTAGCGGAGCCGGTCTCTTTCTGGTCGGGCACGTGACGAAGGACGGCGCGTTGGCGGGTCCGCGGACCCTCGAGCATATGGTGGACACGGTGCTCTATTTCGAGGCCGAGCCGGCACAGCCGTACCGCATCTTGCGCGCAGTGAAGAATCGGTTC
>JBBIUR010000200.1:0-7415 GCA_037440145.1 Myxococcales bacterium
AGCAGCCGGCGGCTCCAGCGCAGGCGACGAAGAGCTCCGGCTTTTGCAAGCCGGGGCGCACGACCCGCACCGGCGCGGCTTCACCTTGCAACAGGCGGAAATGTCCCTCACCGGCGCGGTCGATCCCTACCTGCGCGGCGAAGCGCACGCGATCTTCGACACCGAAGGCGTAGAGCTCGAGGAGGCATTCTTCACCACACAGGCCTTGCCCCATGGGCTCCAGCTCGAGGCGGGCGACTTTTTCACCGAGTTCGGACTCATCAACCCCGTGCACCCCCACGCCTGGGACTGGCTCGATCAACCGGTGATCCTATCGCGCCTGTTCGGGGGAGAAGGGCTGCGCGCACCGGGCGCTCGGCTGGGCTGGCTTGCGCCATTGCCCTGGTTCGCAGAACTCCACCTCGGGGCACAAAACCCGAACGAAGAAGAAACCACGGTGAGCTTTCTCGGGCCGCAGGGCATCGGAGGCCGGACCGCGGTCCGCCGGGATCTCGCTCGCGCAACCGACCTTCTCTATCTCGTGCGCTGGAACCAGTCCTGGGACCTCACTTCCGACCTCACCGCTCTGCTCGGCTTTTCGGGCTTGCACGGTCCCAACTCCACCGCGCCGGATGCGGACACGTGGATCTACGGCGCAGACCTCAAGCTCCGCTGGCGCCCCGCCAACAATTTTCGCGGCTGGCCGTTCTTGTTGTGGCAGTCCGAACTGGCCAAGCGCGATACCGAAGCGCCGCGACTCGTCCTCCCAAAAACTGCCGCGCCGGTGACAGAAAGCGAGCAAGCGCCCGAAGGCCACACCATCCTGCGTGACTGGGGCCTGTACGCCCAGCTTCTCTACGGCTTTCGCTACGGCTGGGCCGCAGGCCTCCGCTACGAGTACGCCAGCGGCAGGGGCGATAGCTTGGGCGGCCGCAATGCCGATCCGCTGCGCGACGACCGGCACCGCGTCTCGCCGCTGCTCGTCTGGCATCCCACAGAATACTCGCGGTTTCGGCTGCAGTACAACTATGACAATGCCGCCCATCGAGATGCGCGCAACGCGCACTCGGTGTGGCTCGGTGCCGAGGTTCTCTATGGCGCGCACCCCGCGCACCAGTACTGAGCGAGGAGCGAGCTCCGTGGACCGCAAAGAGAAGTCGAGAATCCACTGCAAACTGCTTGGCGCGCTCTTCGCGCTTTTGACCGGGGCCGCGGCGGGCATTGCCTCCCGCGAAGCTCTGGGCACCCTCGCGAATCCCGTTCGAGTCGTCGCCACGATTCCCGACCTTGGGAGCTTGGTGCACGAGATCGGCAGCGACGCAGTCGCCGTCACGGTGGTGGCAAAGGGGCGCGAGGACCCGCACTTCGCAGAGCCCAAGCCGAGCTTGGTCAAGCTCTTGAGCGAAGCCGACCTCTTCGTCCAGGCGGGCATGAACCTCGAGGTGGGATACGCCCCGGTCTTGCTGCAAAGTGCGCGCAACGCGCGGGTGCTGCCGGGAAACCCCGGCTACGTCGATGCGTCGGCAGCGGTCACGCCGCTCGAGGTCCCCGCCGGCCCGGTGGACCGGTCCATGGGAGACATTCACCCCTCTGGCAACCCGCACTACTTGCTCGATCCCCTGAACGGGCTCGCCGTCGCGGCGCTCCTGCGCGACCGGCTGAGCGCGCTGCGCCCAGAGGAAGCATCCCGGTTCGCGCGGCAGTACCAGGCGTTTGAGGACAAGCTGGCAGCAGCCCTGGTGGGCCCAAAACTGGCCGCAAAATATGACGCCCGCAAGCTTGCCCTCTTGCACGAACACGGAAGGCTCGGCGAGTTTCTCGAGCAGCAAGGCGAGCGCGGCGACCTCGAGGGCTGGCTCGGCGCCCTGCTGCCCTACTATGGCGCGAAGGTAGTCGACGACCATAACCTGTGGCCCTACTTCGCGCGCCGCTTCGGCATCCGGGTCGTGGGCCATCTGGAACCCAAACCGGGCATCCCGCCGACGACGCGCCACCTTTCGGAAATCATCGAGCAGATGCGCAGCCAGGGCGTGCGCGTCATCCTGGCGGCCCCGTACTACGACCCCCGGCATGCGCACTTCGTTGCTGCTGCCACGGGCGCGCGCATCGCCTACCTGAGCCACCAGACGGGAGGCCGAGAGGGAGTCGACGACTACCTGAACATGATCGACTACAACGTTCGCGCGCTGGCCACTGCACTAGCCGGTGCTGCGGGCACGCAAACGCCCCCATGAATTCGCCTGCGCTCATCCGCACCGAGCACCTGGCATTGGGTTACGGCCAGAAGAGCGTGCTCGAAGATGTCACGCTCGAAATTCGCGCAGGCGAATTCTGGTTTCTGCTCGGCGCGAACGGAGCCGGGAAAACCACGCTGCTGCGGGGCATCCTCGGCCTCATCCCCGCGCTTTCGGGAACCCTTCACGTCGATCCCCAACGCGCCGGCCGCGAGCGGATCGGCTTCGTGCCCCAGCGCTGCGACCTCAATCCCACCCTCCACACGACGGTGAACGAATTCGTTTCGCTCGGCCTGGTCGGCGCTGCCTGTTCACGGCGCGAGCAGGCCGCGCGCCTGCAGTGGGCACTGGAAACGTGCGGACTTCGCGGCATGGGGCACAGGGATTACTGGTCGCTTTCGGGCGGGCAGCGCCAACGCGCGCTCGTCGCGCGGGCACTGATCCGCAAGCCCTCTTTGCTGATTCTCGACGAGCCGACGAGCGGCCTCGATCCGGCAACGGAGGAGGCCGTTCTGGCCCTTCTGGATCGGCTCCACCGCGAGGACCAGCGCACCGTGCTCTTCGTCACGCACGATTTCGAACTCGCCTTCCGCCACGCCTCGCACGTAGCCCTGTTCGCCCAAGGGTGCGTCCTGGCAGGCACCCGCGAGAAGATCCTTCACCGCGACAACCTCGAGCGCATCTACGGCCCCAGCCCTCGCTTTGCCGCGGTTCCCGCGGCCGATTCCACGGGAGTCCCTCCGTGATCGAGAGCTTTCTGGCCTCTTGGAGTCTCTTCCACAACACCTACGTGACCGGGTGGCTGATCGCTGTGCTGCTGGCCGTGGTGGGCGTCCTCGTGGTCGCGCGGGACCAGATCTTCATCGGAGCAGCAGTCTCGCAAGCGTCTATGCTCGGCATCGCGATGGGGATGTGGCTCGGCAGCAGCCGCACCCTTGCCGGGTGCTCCTGGTGCCGCTCCGACGCCTTCCTCTCCCTCTGCGGGGGTGCCTTCGCCGTCCTCGGAGCGGTCGTGACCGCCGGGGCCGGCCGCGGCCGTGAGAGCAGCGAGGCCATCACGGGCTGGGTATTTCTCCTCGCTGGCAGCCTGGCGGTCCTCGCCGTCGCTCACAGTCCCCACGGCATGGAGGAAGTGCACCGCCTGCTGTCGAGCACCATCATTGGCGCCACGCGGAGCGACGTCGCGGCTTTCGCGATCCTGACCCTCCTCACCGCTGCCGCCGTAACTGCAAATTTGCGAACGCTGCTCCTTCTCGTGATGGACGAAGAGATGGCGCGCGCGGTGGGCGTTCGCGTGGCGCTGTGGAACCGCGCGCTTGCCGTGTGGCTCGGCGTGGCCGTCGGCTTGTCGATACGGGTCTCCGGCGTCGCGTACGCCTTCGGCTGTCTCGTGCTCCCGGCGCTGGTTGCAAAACACCTCTGCCGGCGCATCGCCGCGATCTTCTTGGCCGCGCCGACCATCGGCCTGATCAGCGCGGTAGCGGCCTTCGTGTTGGCGAACTACTACGACGAACCGCCGGGCCAGATCGCCGTGACCCTGCTCGCCTCGGCCCTCGCGGTCGCCTGGCTCGTCGGGCGCGCGCGGCCCCGGTCGTAGCTGCGGCCGCAGCGCGAGCGGGCGGGAATTGGACCGCTGGGGCCGGGTGCGCTATCCTCGCGCGCATGCGCCGCACCAAGCGGGTTCTCCTGTGGGTGATGGGGATTTTCTACTTCGCTAGCGGCCTGAACCACTTCGGAAACCCCGAGTTTTACCTGCCGATGATGCCGCCCTACATCCCGTACCATCGGGATCTCGTCTACCTCTCGGGGCTGGCGGAGATCGTCCTGGGGGTCGCGGTTCTCATCCCTCAGACGCGGAACCTAGCAGCGTGGGGCACTATCCTGCTGCTCATCGCGATCTTCCCGGCAAACCTGCACGTGGCACTGCACAACGTGCCGCTGTTCGGAGGCTCCCAGGGCTTGGGAATGTGGAACTGGGTGCGGCTGCCCTTTCAGGCAGTGCTGATCCTCTGGGCGTGGTGGTACACGGAGCCCCCCTGCGCCATGCCGTGAGCACTCTGCCGCGCGCGCAGCTCGCCCCTCGCTCGCCTGCGGGCCCAACCGCCGCCGCTGCCAATCACGCCGCGAACCAGAGCGCCGCGAGCCCGACCAGTGCGATTGCGATCAGCGCCACCAGCCGCCGGTGGACGCGGGCAATTTCGTCTTGCAGCGGGCGAATGCGTTCGTCCAGGTCTGCCCGCAGCACGCTTAGATTCGCCTCCACCGCCCGCGCCACCTGCTCCTGTAGCGAAGGCGCAACGCTCCTCGCCTGTTCCTCCAAAACCTGGAGCCGCTGCAGGATCGCCTCGAGCTGTTGCGCGGCGTCAGCATTCTCGCCCGCCGCCCTCGACCTTCGCTCTTTACCCGCCAGGCGCAAAGACAACCGCCACCAGAGCGGAATCCGGCGCTCCGGGGCGGCTGGCGCCGGCGGCCGCGCGGCGAGCTGCCGCGATCGCTCCGCTTCGACCCGTTTCAGCGCATCGTAAACCTTCGCCATTGCCCGACCCGCCCGCGCGCAACTCGTCCCTCATGCCCCAATTCCCGCCCCCGGACAAGGGAGACGCAAACCCCCTCACCGCAGCTCGCGCGGCAGGGCAAAGGTCACGTGCTCATCGGCAGTGGAAAGCTCGCGCACGAGGTGGAACCCGCTGTCGCGGAGTGCCGCAATCGCCTCCCGAACCAGCGACTCGGGCGTCGAGGCCCCCGCGGTCAAACCCACTGCGCTCAGGCCCTCCAACACCCTGGGGTCGATGTCGGCAGCATCCTGGATCAAGAGCGCCGCAGCACCAGCGTTGCGCGCCACCTCCACGAGCCGGTTGGCATTGCTCGACGTGGGAGAACCCAGCACGAATACGAGCTCGACCCGGCGCGCGAGCTCCTTGACCGCTGTCTGGCGGTTCTGCGTCGCGTAGCAGATGTCCTCTTTTTTTGGCGTCTCCACCTTCGGAAACCGCGCCCGAATGGCGGCGAGGATCTCTCGCGTGTCGTCCACGGACAGGGTCGTCTGCGTCACCACGGCAACCCGCTCGGGGTCACGCACCTGCACGCGGGCTACATCCGCCACGGTCTCCACGAGCTGCATCTGTTCCGGCGCATGCCCCAAGGTGCCTTCGACCTCTACATGGCCCCGGTGGCCCACCAATAAAATGTCATAGCCCGCGCGCGCGTAGCGCAGCGCCTCGAGGTGCACCTTCGTCACGAGCGGGCAGGTAGCGTCAATCACGCGCAGGCCGCGGACGCGCGCCTTTTCCCTGACGGCTGGAGACACTCCGTGCGCGCTGAACACGAGAAGGCTGCCCGGTGGTACTTCCTCGACTTCCTCGACGAAGCGAGCCCCGCGCGCCCGAAGCCCTTCCACCACGTGGCGATTGTGGACGATCTCGTGTCGCACGTAAACGGGAGGGCCATAGCGGTCGAGGACGAGGCCCACGATTTCGATCGCATACGACACACCAGCGCAGAAGCCGCGCGGGCTGGCTACGAAAATCGTCCGCTGCTGTGACACCCCACCTTCCCGCATCTCCTCCACCGTGTCACGCTTCGGCGCGGGCCACAAGGCCACTCGAACGCATCCCTACTTGCACACGTATCGCGTCCCGTTCCCCTCGCACCGCGGCGGCTCTCCGCCCGGGGGATTCCACACCACGGCCGCGCACTCGCCCGGCGCGCCAAACAGGACTCCGATGCGCACGCCGTCGACGCGGGGCAGAGAAATCGCGCCGTTCTTCCCCTTCACCAGCACCCGCACTCGCCCATCTTCCACCAGGGAGCGGTCGCGGACCAACACGTAGACGATGCCCTTGTGCATCCCCGCGCGGTCGGTATACGCCCACCGGTCCCCCCGAGGGCTCACCCTCCAGCCCGTCCCATCAGGAAGGGCGCCACCGGGGATCGCCACGTCCAAACCGCCGCCACCCGCCACCCCGTCAAGAACGAAGCGCAGCCGTTGGCCAGCGGGTCGATGCTCCGCCAGGGCTTGGGAAGGACCGCCTCGGCCACGAAGCGCAGGAAAAACGGCTCGCTCCGCACTTTCAGCGAGGGGCCCTCGAGCGCGATGCCGCTCGCGCACACGGGTGGGTTTGCGCCACAGACACCCCAAACACGCGCGGTTCTCTGGACAGTCCGCTGCGGACTCGCACTCCTCTGCGCCACAGCGGATTCCGTCCCCGCACACTAGCGGCAGAGCCGCGCACATCCAAAAGCGGCATTCCGAACAGGGATCCGCACACCCCTGGCCGCTGTCGCCGCACTCCTCGCCGGCGTCGGCTGCGCCGTTGCCATAGGCCACCGCGGAAAGCTCGTAGGCACCGATGTCCCAGCCCGCGCCTGCCGGACGGGGGTTGCCAGCAAGATCGCTCGCCGGGGCCCCAGCCGCGGTCCCGGCGTCTACCGCTGCACTTCCGGGAAACAAGCGGTAGTCGACGCCCGGGACCAGGAACAGCTCCTGTCGTCCGGCGACCACGGAGTGCGCATCGTACCCGAGGGCTTGTCATGCGGAGAAGCCGATGAAGGACATTCCGGAGTCGGTGCTGAACCGGTCGACGACGGCGTTGAAATCAGCAAGTAGCCCCGCGGCGCTCGCCGCGTCGATGCTGACGGACCCGCGAACGGGGTGGGCGTTGTAAAGGATGTTGTTCGCGACGATGTTTCCCGCCGCCCCCGAATTCAGCGCTACGAGCACCGGCCGTCGGCAGCGTTCCACACCGTGTTGTTGACCACCGCGTTTCCGCTTGGCGGCGTTTCCCCGACCAACCGGTACAAACGAATCCCAGCGCCGTGGTTTTCGTAGAGCAAGCTGTTCTGTACTGTGCTGTCGATCACCCCGTCGAGGGCGATCGCAGCACTTCCGCCGGCGCCGTTTTCGAACAGCACGTTGCCCCCGATCCAAGCCCCCGCAACGACGCCATCGCCCCCCTGTTTCGCGTCGGCAGTGATTTGAATGCCGGATTCGTAGTTGTGGTGGACGAGATTCCCCTGCAGAACGGGGTGGTCTGCGCTTCCGGTGACGAAAATCCCGCGCTCCCGAGCGGAGTGGTGTGCCTCGCATTGCTCGATCCGGAGCTCCTCGACCGCCTGGGCAAAAATGCCCCATTGCAGGTTGAAACCCGTGCGGCAGCGCCGCAGGGTGACCGACCGCGCCGCGGCATCGCGAATCCCCGCCCG
>JBBIUR010000201.1:0-7392 GCA_037440145.1 Myxococcales bacterium
GGCTGCAAGTGCACCGTGTTGCCCTTTCCGCCGAAAAATACTTCTTCGTAGTTGAACTCCCAGGCCTCTCCGAAGTCGCGCACCGTGGGCAGCTTTCCCGGCTGTGGTTCCTCATTGCGGAAGCCCCCGCCCATCCGCTCCCAGTCTCTCGGAGTGCCGCGACCCGGTTGGGTGTTCACAGTTGCCCACCACATGTACTCCATCCCTTCTTCGCGGGTCCACAGCGTTTTGCACGCCACGACGCAGGTTTGGCATCCGAGGCACTTGTTGAGGTCGAATACCATCGCGACCTGCCGCTTCGAGTACTTGAGTTTTGCCTTCAGGCTTTTTGCCTCTGCCGCGATTCGCTTGGCCTTTTCTTCTGCGGTTTCCGGCATGGTTTCCCTCCTGACCCGTTGCGATTCCAAAGCGCTGCACCCGCGTCACGCTTGCAGGATGAGTTCACGCCATTCCTTCGAGAACGACTTCACCCCCGCTCGCTCGCCGTTCGAGCCCTCCCAGACCGCAAAACCCACTTTGACGGTTGCACCCGGTGCCAGTTGCGCGGTTTCGTCCTTGCTCTCCGGCACCGCAAGGGGCCGGGCGATCACGACGGCCCACAAGTTTTCGGCCCATGTCGATTTGCACACCACCGCGCACTTCTTCGTGTACTCCGTGGTCCCGAGGCCGCGCGCAATCACATTGTGCGCCTGGTCTTTCGAATCCGCGCGCCAGTACCATGCGTTCACGGGCGCATCCTTGCTCCCCATCTCGTCGATGGGTGGATCGCCCCCGTTCAACGGCAGCAAGATGCCGCAAGCATCGGGAAAGACGTTGTTGTCCGTGACCTCCGTATTCTTCGTGTCATCCGGCCACGACAGCCGGAAGAAGATCTCTTGTCCGTTGTGCGCGGCCTGCACCGTCAGCTCCCGCACCTTCCCGACCTTGCGCTCGTCGCGGCTCGCCTTGATGTACTCGGACGGCTGGTTTGCCAGTGGTGTCGCGTCCAGCTTGATCGTCTCCGCCGGAACCGATTGCCATTCCGGAGCTGCGGGATCGAGAAGCCGATCTCGGGAAGCAACTATCTTCTGGCATTGCATCGCGTCGCACCTCCGATAGTTTCATTTGCCACAGACGCAGCGCGTTCTCCACAGTCATCGCCATGCGCCTCCACTCGAAACCCCTGCCTCGCCTTCGCATCACGGCGATCTCCTTGAAGCAGAGCCCTCCGCCTGTGCCGGGGCCGGCTCGGCTCGCAACCGCCCCACCAGCGCGGCCGCTGCGACGTCCACCAAGTGAAGTCCGAGCACGGCGATGGCGGCGTACGTGAGTCCGTCGTGCAGCCACTGGCCGGGATCGAAAATCTCCAGTGGCATTGCCCGCCGCGCCCACAGGACGGCACCTGTGGCCGTGAAAAGAAGCGCAAACAACACCGTAACTCCCACGTGGATCCCCTGGAGATACGAGCGGACAGATCGAGCTGCGGGTGGGCTGAACACTCGGCGCGGGCCGGCCCATGCGACCAACCCAATCGGGAGTGCAATGAAAGCCACCCCGGCCCATTTGTGGGTAACTCCCAGCGTTAAGGCGTAGCCGCCGGTAATTGCGGAGCGGAGGGTCGGCGCCATCAGCAGAACCCCCGTGCCGAGCAGGACAAAAAAGGTGACGACGTGCACGGTGTGGAGCGCGACGCGGGCGACGGACGGCGACACGGTGACCTCAGGCCGATTGTGTTTCGGGCAACGCGCGAGCCGTGGAGTCGCTCGAAAGCTGCTCCAGAGAGCGGTAATCTTCGGGCCTCAGAAGGCATCGCATGACTACTTGGGCCACGTGGCGCTTCACCCGTTGGACAGCCCCGGCATCGAATAGATCCGCAGGCCAGGCTGGGGCGAAGACGTGCGCAGATGTGAAAAAGAACGCCACCATTCCAACCAAGCCAAGAATGAGCGCCACTGCATCCGCCGGTTCGAAGATCTTTGCTTTCTGCCCGTCGGTCACGAATTGAGCCACGGCGCCGAGAAGCCGCCGGGCCTCTGGGCTCTGGATTGGCACAGGAGAGTCCCCGAGGGACTGGCGCAACAAAATTCTGGTGCGGTGCGGATGCGCCGCCACTGCGTCGACGTACGCTTCCGCTAGCATGCGCGCCTTCTGTTGCGGGCTCGCCTCGCCTGCGAGAATCCCCTGCAACGTTTCCTCTGTCTCTGCAACCCCGCGCTCGAGCACGGCGCGATACAGAGCGGCTTTGCTGGAGAAGTGGTGGAACAGCGACGCCTTTTGAATCCCCACTTGCTGCGCGATCTCGTGAATCCGGGTTCCGTGGTACCCGCGTTCTGCGAAAAACGTTTCTGCGACGCTCAAAATGCGCTCGCGAGTCCCCCGGTCGCTCGCCACCTTGATTGTTTTCATGCGGGCACCCTACCGAATGGTCGGACGGCTTCCTATGAGCGAGATCAGTGCACGCCATGACCGGCTCGCCGCGCGTGCGCGCGTCCCTCCGCTTCTCATCCCCCGATCGCCGCCATCGGTTTGGCTCGAGGCGGACTCGCGTACGAGCCTCGTACCGGGCGGCTTGCAGTGGCAGCGCGAAGCAACTGCGCAATCGCTTCGGGCTGGATTCGCGGCCGAAGGGCAGGAGTGAGGTCGACTTCGCCTTCGCGAGTCAGGCAAGGCCGGAGCCGCCCCTCCGCTGTGAGCCGCAGGCGGTTGCACAGATCGCAAAACCGACAGCTCACCGGGCTGATCACGCCGACGTCTCCGCCTGTCCGCAGGGAATAGTACACAGCCGTATCTCCCGGAATCCTGTGTGGCGGTGCGCCGGACAGCAGCGGCCGGATCCGATCCAGGATTTCGGAGGCCGGTACAAAGCTATCCTGCCAGCGACGCCCCCACCCCATGGGCATGTACTCGATAAAGCGTGGCGTCAGGCTCTTGGCGGACGCGTATGCCACGATTTCCGCCAGTTCGTCGTCATTCACCCCGCGCAGCACAACCACGTTCAATTTGATTGGGCCCAGCCCCACCCGGCGTGCCGCCTCGATGCCTTCGAGGACCCGCGGCAGGTCGCTGCGGCCGCTTATAGCGCGGAATACATGCGGCCGGAGCGAATCCAGACTCACGTTGACTCGCATAA
Organism: Myxococcales bacterium; assembly: GCA_037440145.1. Lineage (GTDB taxonomy): Bacteria > Desulfobacterota > Binatia > HRBIN30 > BPIQ01 > JBBIUR01. The sequence continues at coordinate 3,110 of JBBIUR010000201.1, forward strand.
GCCCCGCTGCCCGCAGTTCGCCTGCATATTCGGCCAAAAGCGTCCCGTTCGTGGATAGCGCGAGGTCCGTTATTTCCGGCATTTGGCCGAGTTTCCGGACCAACCCCGCAACGCCCGGACGCACCAGCGGCTCCCCGCCCGTGATCCGAACCTTGGTGACTCCAAGTGAGGCAGCAACTTCCACAACGGCTGCGATCTCATCCAGGTCCAGCAGACTCGCTCCGTAGACAGAGTTCGCGTCGCGAGGCAGACAGTAAAAACACCGCAAATTGCAGCGGTGGGTTACGGAAACCCGCAAGTACGTGACTGCCCGCCCGTAGGGATCGCGAAGCCGCTCCTGCCTCATCGCTGCCAGTGCCGAGCGCGGCCAAACCTACCAAGCGGTAGGTTGAATAAAATGACGAAACTCACCTCTGAACCTGACTGGTGCCACCGAGATGAGGCGCGTGGCTGCTGCAGGGTGGCACCCGGCACCCGCACGCGCGGCGCGGCCGCAACTTCGGATCAAGCATCCGTGCCCGGAAGGGCGCCCAGCACAGCCCCCGACGCAGCCCCGAAGCGGGCCGGGGCGTTCGCGGGGGCGTGATCGGTCGGGACGGAGGTAGCGCTTGATGTCTAGCTCAGTGGCGGGCGCATGCACGGCGTCCCGGATTCGCGCTGCACGTCGGTGGATGGGCGGCGACGCCCACAGTTTGCCGTCGGGGCTCTGATCGGCGCCGACGAAGGGCACCTGGCCGATGAGCAGCTCGTTTCCGAAAGCCCTGACGAACTCCCGCGCAATGCTCCTGTGAGGGTGTAGTGGTGACAGGCCCAAGGCCCACGTGGGAGGCGTTATCCCAGCCACTAGCCCTACCCACGGGCAATCGGCCGGCGCTGCGAACGCAGTGACGGGAGCGCGAAAGAGCATGTAGCGGCGGAGAGCAGGCTGGAAGGTGGGGCGCTAACGATGAAGTTCCGAGAGAGCGGCGCTGGGCACGGGCGAATGCAAGCGGGTGGCTGTTGTGATGAAGGCTGGTGGCAATGGCCGCGCACGGCAGCACGGCCCACGATCGCGCGTCGTCTCAGCCGAAGGGTCGGCCGTCGATTGCCGATCGGAGGAAAACGCCGATCGTTGACACCGCCCGCCCTCGGCGTACCAGAATGCCTGCTCGTTTCTGAGGACGGGGTCGCGATTTTCCGCGGTGGCGTCCGCGGATTCTTTTGGGGCAAGTCCGAGGCAAAGTTGTGTCGTGTTCCAGTCAAACCGGGCTGCGGGAACTGGAACAGGCTTCCGAGACAAGGTGGTCGCGCGCGGTACTCGGAGCTTCGCGGGTGGGTCTGTGCGATCTTTGTCTTCCCTTGCGGTTGCACCCGAGAGCAAGATCGACGAGCGGGCCATAGTGCGTGCGCGAAAACAACTGGCTGATGGGCGGCGTGGGCAGCGGCGCGGCGCGGCTGCAGCGGCCGCCCGACCTTTTTGCGCTACGCCGCACGGTCGCAAGAGGATGGGCAGCCGCTGACGGTAATGGTCCAACTGAGCTCACATCATTACGACAGATGGCGCGCACTGGTGTAAGTGTCAGCGGCGCGTCTGCCCTTGCCCCCCTTGCGGGTGCGGCGAAGCCGGGTTACCGGCATTCGGTGGTGTCTGGGCTTACTATCTACGATCTGCGGACTCCTGCACTTGTGGTCGATGCAGCGGCGCTGGCGCACAACCTGCGGGTGATGGCCGCCGCCCGCCCGGGGCGCCAGCTTCGGCCCCATGTGAAGGCTCACAAATGTACGGCGCTCGCGCGGCTGCAGGCGGAGCAGGGCCACCCGGCGTTCACCTGCGCCACGATCCGCGAAGTCGAGGGCTTGGCGGCAGCAGGCCTTGGAGAGGACATCCTTCTGGCGAACGAGATTCTAGATGCACGGCGCCTCCGCCAGGTGCGCGCCCGCGTGACCGTTGCGGTGGATTCTCCGGAAACGATTGAGGCCGCCGCGCGAGACGGAGTTGAGGAGGTCGTGATCGACGTGAATGTCGGATTGCCGCGGTGCGGTTGCGGCCCGGGTGAGGCGGGACAGCTTGCCGAGTTGGCGCGCCGCAGAGGACTCCGCGTAAGGGGCGTGATGGGATACGAAGGGCACGCAGTCGGGATCGAAGATCGGGCGATCCGCGCGCGGCTCACGGCGGAAGCAATGGAACGCCTGCTGGCTGCTTATCGCCTGGTCGGGGGCGAGCTGATTTCGGCTGGCGGCACCGGCACGTATGACTGCAACCGCTGGGCAACCGAGATCCAAGCTGGCTCGTACGTCCTGATGGACACTGCGTATGCGCGACTCGACCTTCCGTTTCGAAAGGCGCTCAGCGTGTTGTCCACGGTGATCTCGGTCTCGCAAGGGTACGCGGTGGCGGATTGTGGTTTGAAAGCTTTGGGGATGGATCACGGCAACCCGACCATCGAGAACGCGGAGGTCTGGTTTTGCTCCGACGAGCACGTGACGTTCGCACCCCGTGAGGCGCTGCGCGTCGGCGCGCGGGTTCGTGTCTGGCCAGCACATGTGGACCCGACCGTTGCCTACCACGAGCGGCTGCACGTGGTCGAAGGCGAGCGCGTGGTCGACACGTGGCCGATCGATCTCCGCGGGTGGTAGGGGACAGCACGGGGCGCGGAAGCCCGATTGTGCTCGGCGGCGCAGCCCGGTATGTTCGCGCGGTGATCGCCAATAGCGCTTGGGAGTCGATCGAAGCCGGCGTGCCGCATGCTCGCACTGTGCTGGCGATTCCCGCCAGTCAAGTGGCGGCAGTCCGACGGACGGTTCAGTTGCTCTTTCGCATTGCGCATTCGCGGGCGTACCAAGAGTGGGTCGATGCCGAGGAGGTCGGGGAAACCGCGCGCTGGGATCCCGGGTCGTTCGGGGCCTTCATGGGCTACGACTTTCACGTGACCCCGTCCGGTCCCCGCCTCATCGAGATCAATACGAATGCAGGCGGCGTGCTGGTCAATGGCTTCCGCTCCGTGGCCATTTGCGCCGCAGCGCGTTTCGACTGGCTGTGTTGCGATCCCCCACCGGCAGCCGACGTGGAGCAAAAGATCATGGACGTGTTTCGCGCGGAGATGACCGCCGCTGGTTTTCGGCGCCCCCTGCAAAGCGTAGCCATCGCCGACGAGAGGCCTACCGAGCAGTTCCTATACCCGGAATTCTTGCTCTTTGCGGATCTGCTAGCCCGCTACGGGATTCGCGCTCGCGTTTGCGATACCCGAGAGCTGCGGCGGCTGTCCCATGGCCGGATCGGGCTCCCCGGCGAGCCAATAGACCTTGTGTATTGGCGCGATTGCGACTTTCGGCTGGCCTCCCCGCGTGCTGCAACACTGCGCGAAGCCTACTTGAAGGGCCAGGTGGTGCTCACACCGAGTCCGCGCGAGCACCACTTGCTGGCGGACAAGCGCCGTTTGCAGATCCTTAGCTCGTTCGACCTGTTGCGCTCGCTGGGCGTGACGCGCGAGGATGCAAGCTTTCTCGCCTCGGTCGTGCCCGAGACGCGGCCGCTGCGCTTGTTCCCGGTCGAGGAGGCATGGGGGACGCGCGCCTCTTGGGTTTTCAAACCCGCAGCGGCGTTCGGGAGCAAGGGGGTCTTTCGGGGGGACAAGGTCTCCAAGAGGCGGCTGGAAGAGATTTACGCCCACGCCGATAATTTTGTAGCGCAGCGCCGCGTGGAACCGGCGAGCGTGGCGGTGGAAACGGCGCTGGGGACGCGCCAGATGAAATTCGACATTCGCGCTTATGCCTACCGGGACGAGGTCTTGTTTCTGGGGGCGCGGGTGTACGAAGGTCAGGTCACTAATTTCCGAACTCCTGGCGGCGGGTTTGCCGCTATCGGCATCGCTGCGGAAGGAACTGTTTCCGCGCTGGGCGCGGGCGTCCGGGTCGGGCGCGACGGCTAGCCCGCGTGGGCCCATGAGTCCGGCCTCCGTGCGGCCCTCGGCGCGCGTGTCCGCCTGGTGCTTCTTACTGGGTGCTGGGTGGTTTGCGGCCGCGTGGATCGCCGCCGCCGTCGCGGCCGCAGATTTTCTGGAGTCTTTCTATCAGCCGCACGTCTTGGCCTTCACGCACTGCATGACGCTGGGCTGGATCAGTACCACGATGATCGGCGGCCTTTACCAGTTCTTGCCCTCGCTCGCGAAGCAGCCGGTGTCCTGGAGCGGAATACCGGGCGTACAGGTGGCTCTGTTCACCGCGGGGGTGGTGGGGCTAGTGGGGTATTTGTGGGCGGGGCACACGGCGGGTGCGGCAGTCAGCGCGACGGTGGTCTTCGGGGC
>JBBIUR010000202.1:0-7293 GCA_037440145.1 Myxococcales bacterium
TTTTACCCGCTTTTTCGTTGCCTTGCAGGTGGAATTCCTTTGCCTCGTTGCGCTCGCTGTGGACTGGCTCGCAGCTCGGGTGAGCACATGGTTTCTCGCGGTGGTGGCGGTTCTCGCCCTTCTGCTGGGATGGGTCGTCCTCCTCCCGCTTTTTGGCACCGGGGGCCAAGCCCCGCCCCAGCGAGTGTTGCTGCGCACGGGATGCCTAGTGTTCGGCAACGCCGAGTACTTGCGCGCGGGCACGGGCCGGCGTGCGGTCGCACGGGTGCTTTCCCTAGCCGAGCCAGAGTGCCGTGACATGGCGTGTACCGGGCTCGGTTGGGCGCTGGCGGACGAGTATTTGGCGCGGCGGATCACAACCGGTATGCGCGAGGCGCTGGCAGCAGCGGGGTCGGGCGCGTGCAAAAAACGCATTTGTGGGGGTATACGATTCGTCGTCGAACGGCGCGGAGGAAGAAGGGGTGCGCCCCCCGCCATACCGGCAGAGGTCCAGGAGCAATGCCGCTGAGCCAGGGGCGACTGGCAAAGTGCCTTGCAGGCGAGCCGCGGCGTGTGTTTTCTCGAGTGGCGCGGATGTCGGTACCAGTTCTCGCTGCCGGCCTTGCTCTCCCGCTCGCCACCTGTCAGCGCGAGGGCGAATCGCCTTTACGTTGTTGCAACGTCGTGCTGATCAACATCGATACACTGCGGGCGGACCACCTCGGCGCGTACGGCTACTTCCGGGACACTTCGCCGACCATCGACCGTTTGGCGCGCGAGGGTGCAGTGTTTTCTCAGGCCTTGGCGGCCTCGTCGTACACGCGCGAATCGGTAGCGGCATTGTTCACCGGGCGTTACCCGAGCTGTATCGGCGCGCTCGGGTGGGATGCGCATCCGCCCCCGGGGGTTCCCACTTTGGCGCCCACCTTTCGTCGCGCCGGCTACTTCACCGCATTCCTGAGCCTCACCACCATGCTCACCCATCCAGCGTTCTCCGATGGTTTCGAGCGGGTGGAGCACCTTACGGATCAGTGGGGTCTGAGTCGAGCCGGCCCGCGCTTGGCCGAGCGGGGGCTGGAACTGTGGGCGCAGGTGCCGCGGGAAAAGAAGCGGTTTTTTTATTTGCACTTCTTGGATCCGCACGGACCGTACGATCCGCCGCCGGAGGTTCTCGAGCGCTTCGCGCCGCCGGTTTCCGAGCAGGTGTTGGATTTGTACCGCGACCTCCGCCCCCGTCTTCCAGAGCTCGTCGCCGAGGGGTTCGGGAGACGCGATGCGCGCTTTCGCGAATTGGTACGCCGTTACGACGCCGAAATTGCGCACACCGATGATTCGGTGCGGCTTTTCCTCCAGGGCCTCGCCGACCGTGGGGATCTCGATCGCACGCTGGTGGTGGTGACCGCCGATCATGGGGAGGAGTTTTTGGAGCACGGCTTTGTCGAGCACGCCTGGACCCTGTACCAAGAAGTGCTGCACGTGCCCTTGGTCTTTTGGCGCCCTGGCTTGGTGCCCCCCGGCCGTTACTCGGGTTGGGTGAGTGGGGTCGATGTCGCCCCCACGTTGCTTGCCATGCTCGGGTTTCCGCCCGCGCCGCGGAGCGATGGAATCCCGTTGCTCCGCGCTTCTGCGCCTGGCGCTCCGCTGGCCGCAGAAGTGCCCGAGCGCCCCGTGTTCGCCGAGCTTTGGATTGGCGAGCGCAACGTCGCCCGCAGTGTAGTGGAAAGGGGCTGGAAGTACGTGGCAGCCGTGCGCTGGCTCGAGCCTGCGGAGCGGCCGGCCGCGGCGGCGCGGGAAAACGACGAGCGCAGGGAAGCCGGAGGCGGCCAGGTGCCAGAGTGGAAGGATGCAGTGCGGGAGGAGCTGTTTCGCCTCGGGCGCGACCCGCGCGAGAAGCGGAACCTCGTGGAGCACGCTCGCGGGGTGGCTGCGGAGATGCGGGCGCGGCTGGGACAACTAGCGAGCCGTTGTGCGCCTGGGCCGAGTGCGCAGCGCGCGCTCTCGGCGGACGAGGCAGAGCGAATGCGCGTGCTCGGCTACTGAGGCGTGAGGCGGGGCAGCGGTGGCGAGCAACGGGTAGCGAGGGGGCGGCGGACAGGCAGCGCGCCGACTTTCCGGGGCGTCGTTGGACAGTGCTTCGGGCCATGCGGCGTTGGGGACGGGGAACGCGGGGGTTGCGCCGGGCGCGGAATTGTAGATGCAACGCGATCTGGGGATTTGGAAAGGGGCGCTGCCAGTCCGGAAAGTCCCGAGGGCGATTCCCACTGGGCTCGAGCTCGACGGCTGCGGCGCCGTCTCGGCGTTTCGTTCCCGTCTCCACGAAAGCCGTGCGACGCGGCGGTTCGCACCTCCTTCTTCGCACCGCCTCGTCGCCACGCGCTGGTCTCTGCTTTCCACCGCAAGAGGGGTGGGCCCCTCATCCTTTCTCGGCGCCCGTCCGTTCTGTCGCCCTGTGCATTCCTTTGCCCGATCCGCGCCCTCTCGGCCGAGTGCGTGCGAGGAGTTTCTCATCCCAGACCGCCGCGAACGACACCGCTACCATCGCAATCCCCGAAGCCCACTTTACGACGAACCCGAGAATGCGACCCTTGAGCGCCGCCAGCGCATGCTTGCGCATCTCGCTTTTCGCCCCGCCGTCACTGGCTAACTGCCGCACCCGCAAGCGCCCCGAAGAGGGCGCCGGGTCCGAAGAGAAAAGGCATGCCGAGCAGGCCACCGGCGAAGCCGGCGAAAAACACCGCCAGAACAACGCGCTTCGAAGGCCGGTGCGCTCTGGCCACAGCCGCGCGCAGCTAGAATTCCGCTGCTTCGCCCGCCGGTGCGAGTGCGGCAAGCCAGCCGAGGGTCGGCACGCCGACGTCCCGGAATCCCGTCCACCACGCGTAGAGCACGGCGGACCCCAAGATCACCCACGTGCCCGGAAAGCCGAAGACCAAGGAACCAGGCCGACGGGACACACGGCGGAAAGGAAAAGAGCTGCGAGTGGGGAAAAGACGGCTTCCACGGGCGGCAGTCTACCGGCTTTGCCTGCGGACAGCACCAGCGCGGGGAGAGACCAGCGGGAAGCCGCCAAGTCACGAGCGCCGCGCAGAGGTGAAACCCCTCGCGCACTCGGGCGAGCCGCGCCAACCTCGTTCTTCTGGGTTGCCCCAGGCGTCGAGCCGCTCGCGCGCTGGGGCGGATGCTCGCCGCTTTGCGGGGGCCGCCTTCTCGAAACGCGCGTCCTCCCTTGCCTGAGTGCAGTTGTCCCGTCGCTCGGCCGGTACTCGCGCGCTCTCCTGCTTTTGCCGTGAAGCGGCGCAAGATCGTGGTCCGCAAGACATCCCTCCGAGAGCTGGACGATCGGTTCGGCAGCGAGTCGCAAGTTCGGGATCGCTCCGGGCGTGCATAGAAAGGGCTCTTCATGCGAAACTACCTCTCCGCCATGAAATCGGAAGCCCCGGGGGGGAGAGAAGAGCCATCTGGCTGGCCCGTTGTCCATGCGCCAGCGGGACGGGCCGCCTGCCGGCGAGAGCTTTTGCAACGAAACCCCGAGAGGGCGAGTGAGTGTGGGCTTTTGTATCTCCTGGCAGCGTGGCGGAGAGATGGTCCTCCGACCACCGCGAGGGCGACCGATCTCGTGCTTTCCGAACGGGCTCCGGGCGAGAGCGCTGAGGACGGCGTCGCGAGCACGAGCGAGATCGCCGTCATCGGGGTCGGGGGCAAACAGTCCCGGTCTGTTTCCAGGGCGCCGTCGTCCGCTCGATGCCCGCGCGCCGAAGAGGGAGCGAGATTTGCCATGTGAAAGGGGCCAAGTTCGGGATCGCTCCGGGTAGGCGGAAAGGACCTGTTCGTCCGGAACTGCCTCTGCATGGTGAAACAGCTTCATATCTCACTTCTTCTCCGCCTTCTTCGTCCGGAGACTGGCGCGCAAGCGAGCGCCAACGGTGCTGGCCCAGGTTCATGGGGCCGAGAGCTGTGCGGGTGTTGCGCCGGGCGCGCGGTCCATCTCGATCTCCGCAGCGGCGGGACGCGGACGAGGCAAAGGTCCCGAGGCAGTGGGAATTGCTTTTTGCGGTGCGCGGATTCTGGAACGGACGAAAAGCCACGCTTACTCGCGCCGCATGTCGTACGCGAAGAGCCGGTCGCTGGGGCCGAGCCGCGCGCGGACGCGCTCCGCCTCATGAGGCGGAACATTCACGACGCGGGCGACATGCGGGTAGTAGTACGAGACGGTGTGCCGAAGAACGGCATCTCCGAAAATGACGAGCTGGCCGGGTGTCTTCGTGACGTAGAGAGTCGATCCTGGCGGCAGCGCTGGGAACCGGTGGCGGAGTTGGTCGACCCAGTGCTGGTGCACTGCTGGCCAGTAATAGACCCAGTCCGCAAGGCGCGCTGACGTCGCCGCGGTCCCTGCCACGGCGATGAGCGACGCGAGCGCGGCGGCCACGGTGCTGACGAGTGCCCGGTGCACGTTGTGCCGTCGAGCGACGGCTGCGCCTGCATGAAACGCCGCTGAAGCCATCAGGGCGAAATAGGCCCGCGGTGTGTACCAATACCGCTCCGCAAGCCCCAGCAGGCTAACGAAGGGAAGGAGCGAACTGGCGAAGCACAGAACGAGGGCGGTCAGAAGCCAGTGGCGGCCTAAGAGTGCTGCAACGAGCACGGCCAGAACGACTCCCGCACAGATGCGACCGACAGCCACCGCCGCGGCCGGGGTGAGCCCCGCCGCCGGCCAGAACCCGCTCTGAAGGTATTGGTAAGCATGCGGGACAATCTGCGAGCCAAAGGCGAACGGCGTGCGGGCAAGTGGGGCGCTAAAGAGCTGGGTCCGCAGGAGCATGTACGCGGCAGCGAGCAAGACGTATGGCAGGAGAGGGTAGTAAGTGCGGAGAGTCCGCAAGCGCCCCCGGGCGAATACGAGGAGGTACCAGAAGCCGAGCGCGGGGAAGGCGGTTGCTGCGGTTTCATGAAACCCCAGCGCGAGGGCGAGGAGGCCCAGGGCCAGAACGTGGTGCTGCCATGTGCGGCATGGCGTCCGGCCTTCTACAGCGGCCATGAACGCGAGCCAGGCGGCGAGGGTGAGCGGCAGAGCTGCGATGTTGACGGATGAAATCCACGCGACCGCGTCGAACCCGGTGGGATGAACGGCGAAGATCGTGACCGCGAGCGCACCCGCCTCCCACCCGGCAACGAACCGCCGTGCGAGGCGCCACACGAGCACGATGGCAGCGATATGAATGCCGAGGTTGACCAAGTGGTAGCCAATCACTGCATCCCCGAAAAGCCGATAGGTCAGTTGAAACGACAGGAAGTAAAGCGGCCGCCACTCCCATGTTACCCCCGGAACGAGTGCATCCTTGACGTACGCCACGAACGGTCGCTCTCGGACGCTGTACAGGTAGACGTAATCATCGGCAAAGAAAGGCGACGATAGCGCCCGCCAGTGTGCAGCGACGGCGCCCGCGACGGCGACGATCAGCGACAAGGCCGCCCGGGGGTCCCGACTGCGCTCCTGGGTGTCGGCTCCGAGGGTCATCCTTTGCAGCGGCCGCGCCCGGCCAGATCGTCGTCAAGTAACGGCGTGGGCGCCTGCAGCCGTGCGCGTGCGTGCGGCGCCGCGGGCTGCAACCGCGGGGACCAGGATGCCGGGCACCTGGCAAGCGGGGCGGATGAGAGCCGCGCGAGCCATCCGCGACATGCCGAGCGTGCCTGTGCGAGAACAACCGGCGTTCCGTTCCCTTTTGCTTTCCTCGAACGCGACACGCCTGAATCTACGGGGCGGCCAAAGCGCCCGTCAACGGCACGGCCCATGCCCAAGCCGCCGCTACCTTTACTGCCACCCCGCCGGCCCCACCTTGCCTTCGGGCCACTCTCCCTCCGTCCTGCCCGGCGGCTCTCCCAGGCGGGCCCGCGACAGCGTGCCCACACGGAGGCGACATGCGAGTGGGGCGGCGCGGGGGGATCGCTCCCGCTCTTGGTAGCTTGCGCCGCCCCTTGGTCGCAGGCGCGCTCGCGTGGGCGACCGGGATCCGCGCGAGAAGCCCTAGCGTCGAGGTCCGAAGTCGGAGCGAGAGATGCGACCGAACTCCTGGCAGATCACTGTCGGGCAGGCGGCTTCGCCGATCGCGGAAGCGGTGCATGCCGACCTTGCCCAACTTAAAGTTCAACGTCGCACCGGGGCCTAGCAGCCCGTTGAAATAGGCGCTCCATAGGGCGCACCGTCTTCGCCAAGAAAGCCGGCCACCAACAGCGTCCCAACTCGGCGCTCGGGCGCCGACGGCACCAGTGAGGGGCTGCGGCGCAGCTGAAGCCACCACAGCACCAACACGAAGGCGAAAAATAGTCCCATCCCGGCCTGCAGGCTGCGCGCCGTGCCGAATCCGAACAGGGTCAGCATGATGATGGCGAGATTATGCGCGGCGGCGCGACACAGATAGCTCTTCGACACATTGGCCACCCCACGCAACCACGTGCGGCGGGCGCCGCCCGTCTCACAAGTATGCGCGAAGCTGCGTTCGACCCGCTCACTCCGCCAGCGGCCCAACTGCCGGCCGCGCTGGCCCCGGACGCGGCGCCGATTGGCGTACACGATCGCTTGCTGCCCCTCGGGCTTGTCTTGCCACCGGCGCCGGCCACGATACTTTTGCTCCGGAATGTAGGTGCGCACGCCTTGCACCTCCTGCACCGTCTGCAGGGTGTCCGCCTTGTGGTAGCCCTTGTCTGCTACGAGCGCGTCAACCTGCTTCGGGGCTTCCGCCGCCTGGAGCTGCTCGCGGGCCAGCTCAATGGTCACCGGCAACGTTTCCGGATCGGCATCGTCCGCCCGATAGACGACCGCCGCCACCAGCAGCTCGCTCTCCACATCGAGGGCGTGCTCGGCCTTGTACGCCAGATGGGTGCGCCCATCCTTCATCTTCGTGACCCGACTGTCGGCGTCGGTGGCCGACTTCCACTCCGCGTTCGCCGTCTTCTTCGTGCGCTTCTTGTCAAACCGCCGCAGCTCTTCGTCGCTGGGGTCCTCGATGCCCTCGGCCGCCATCAGGCCGCGCACGTACGTCTCCCAATCCTCGCCGGTATCCCGCCGCACCAGCGACTTCATCGCGGCATTCGCTTCCAGCGTGGTGGAATCGACCGCGATCGTCTTGCCCTGGAGCAGTCCGTAGTCCACGGCCACCTTGAGCACAAAATTGAAGACCCGCTCGAACACCGCCTCGGGCAGCCGCTTGCGGATCCGCGTCATGCTGGAATGCTCGGGCGTCTGCTCCGTCAACGCCACGCCCAGAAACGCGCGCACCGAGAGACTGTCCGCACACCGCCAGGCGATCCCGCGCTGCG
>JBBIUR010000203.1:0-7262 GCA_037440145.1 Myxococcales bacterium
AGATGCAAATCGTCTTTCAAGATCCGTACGGCTCGCTGAACCCGCGCATGCGGGTGGGCGACATCGTGGGAGAAGGGCTCGCGATCCACGGCTTGGCGCGCGGCTCGGAGCGGAAGCGGCGGGTGCTAGAGCTGCTCGAACGGGTCGGCCTCGGCGCGGACGCCTACGATCGCTATCCGCACGAGTTCAGCGGGGGGCAGCGGCAGCGAATTGGAATTGCCCGGGCGCTCGCCGTCGGACCCCGCCTACTGGTTGCCGACGAGCCCGTCTCCGCCCTGGACGTCTCGGTGCAGGCGCAGATCCTGAACTTGCTGCAAGACCTCCAGGAAGAGCGCGGTCTCGCCTATCTGTTCATCGCGCACGACTTGCGGATCGTCGAGCACATCAGCCATCGCGTCGCTGTGCTGTACCTCGGGCGCATCGTCGAAATCGCCGCGGCCGAAGAGCTGTACGCCAACCCCAGGCACCCCTATACCCGCGCGCTGCTCTCGGCCGTGCCGCTTCCCGAGCCAGCGGCGCAGCGCGAGCGCATCCGGCTCCGCGGGGAGGCGCCGAGCCCGGTGAACCCACCGCCGGGGTGTCGCTTCCACCCCCGGTGCCCATACGCCGAGGAGCGGTGTCGGAGGGAAGACCCCGAGCTCGTCCCGGGTGCGCGCGGCCACGCGGTTGCGTGTCACGTGTTTCCCGCGTAGAGGGGCTGCTCGATGCGCCGGAGGTCGCCCCTGAGCGTCGACGGGCGCCGCGCGCGCCCGGGGGAAAGCGAGTTCGTCGCCCTGCAAGCCCCGCCCACCGTGGTGGCGCCGGGAGCCCCGGTCACGGGCCGGATCTGTTTTTCCGTGCCGACCCGCATCGATGGATGCTTCCGGGGCGAAGTCCGGGCCACTGGCGTACTCATCATCGGCGAGAGCGGTGCGGTGGAAGGAACGGTCCGCGCGCCCTGCGTGGTGGTGTTGGGCGAAGTGCGCGGCGACGTGCAAGGTGCCGAACGCGTAGAGATCGGGCCCCGGGGCCGGCTGCGGGGTGCGGTGGAAACCCGCGTACTCGTGGTCAGCGAGGGGGGGCGTCTGAACGCAGAGTGTCGGATGGGCGCGCGCCGTCGCGGGTGAGCTCGGCGACCACCTGCCGCGCGATGGCGAGAAAGGCCTGCGACTGCGGGTGCTCGGGCCGCACTGCGACGAGCGGCGTTCCCCGGTCGCACGCTTCGCGCAGCTCGCGGACTAACGGAATTTCTCCCAGAAACGGGATTCCGAACTCGGCGGCGATGCGCTGTCCGCCGCCGGTTCCAAACAGCGCTGCGCGCCGCCCGCAGCCCGGGCAGATGTGGGAGCTCATGTTCTCGATCACTCCGAGAACCGGCGCGCGGAGTTGCCGGAACATTGCGACTCCGCGCTCTACATCGAGCAAGGCGACGCGCTGCGGCGTGGTTACGATAATGCCGCCGGCGAGCCGGAGCTGCTGCGCGAGCGTCAGCTGCGCGTCCCCGGTTCCCGGTGGCAAGTCGAGGACGAGATAGTCCAGCTCGCCCCAGTCCACGTCGCGAAAAAACTGCGTGAGCAGCTTGTTTACCATCGGCCCCCGCCAGATCACCGGCGTGCCGCGTTCGAGAAACGAGCCCAGCGAGATGGCCCGAATGCCGTACCGCTCCAGGGGAAGGATGCGGCGGTCCTCCGCCGTGCGCGGCCGCTCGTGGAGGCCGAGCAGCAGCGGGATGCTCGGACCGTAGACGTCGGCGTCGAGCAGGCCCACGCGCGCTCCCTGCGCGCGCAGCGCCAGGGCCAGGTTGGTCGCGACGGTGGATTTTCCCACGCCGCCCTTTCCGCTGGCGACCGCCAGAACGTGCTGCACCCCAGGCAAGGGCTGGGGCCCGGAAACTCCCCATGGCCGGCCCCCCGCCCCACCCTCCAGGGCGATTTCGACCTCGGTGCCAGTGAGCTCGCGCACCGTGCGCTCGACATCGGCCCGAATCTTCGCGGCGGTTTCCGGGTTTTGCGTGGGGATGTTCAGCGTCACTCGGACCGCTGCGCTGGTGACCTGGACGTCGCGCACGATGCCGAACGACACGATATCCCGCGTGTAGCCGGGGTATCGGACCCGCTTCAGGGCGGCGAGAATTTCGTTGCGCGTGGCCACCGCTGCCACCCTAGCCGGTTGCCGGAGGGCGGAAAAGATAGCCCCGGACTTTTGTGGCCTGCCGCTTCACCGCGTGCGCAGCTTGACCAGCGGGGGCCCCGCAGGGCGCCGGGCCTCCCGCTGCGCCTGCTGGGGGGTGACGATCAGCGAGGTCTCTTTGCGCTCCGCTTCTCGTTCCTTGCGGCGCACATGGATACGCGCGAGTTCCAGGCGTGCAAACCGCTGGCAAAAGGGAATGTCGGCAGGCGGCCTCCCTTCTTGGAGCGCGAGAGCCACTGCGAGTGCGTGCCGCGCGGCGTTCGCGCGCTCGGTCTCGCAGAACACGTACGCCACGTCGAGCAGGCGGCGGGCGTAGCTCGCATTCTTCTCCGGGGCGAAGATGAGCTCGAGGCACGACCGCGCGATGCCGGCCACGCGGTCTTCCATCTGGAACTGGCTCAACACCAGAGGGGAAGTCTCCGCAGACTCCAATTCCCTTTCGCAGCGTTCGGAGACCTCGGGCGGCACGGACCAGCTCTGCAACTCGGGTTCCCCGATGAGCTGGTCCGACCCGGCGAGCCACGTGGGATCTTCGCGCACGCGCTCGGCGTCGAGGAGCGCGAAGAGCGGATGGCGAACCTCCGCGGCCGGTCGCGCCACGAGCGAGGCGCGCAGCGTTGGATATTCCCCGGGCGGCGAAGTCCTGCGCCCCGCCGCCCATTCGTACGCCTGGAACATTCGCCAGTCGACGTACCGCCACTCCGCGGCGACGACGCGCAGCCCCAGCGTCTCGCGGATCGCCTCCCAGAGCCGCCGCAGCTTTTTTCGGCTCGACTCGTAGGCAGCGGCTTCCACCATGCCGTCGGGGTCGTGGACGCGCGCTTCGAGCAGCAGGATCCCACCGGTCATCGGCCGCACCAGCCACAGGAGTTGATCGCCTGTGCCGCTGCTGGGCGTGAGATAGCCCTCGAGGGAGGGTCCAAAGATGGGCGGGGCGGACTCCGATTCCCGGTGCTCGGGAATTTCGATCCCGCGCTGGCGGAGGCGGAAGAGCGCGCGGCGAACAAGCCTCCTGGCCAGTTTGGAGGGGGCGCTCTTTTCCAGTGCTGCGAGCACTGCCGCTGCTTCCCGGTCGCCCCGGCGCTCCAGCCGCGCGACAATCGCCGCATCTGCATCCGGATGCCGGCCCCAGGCACTTCGAAGGGCTTCGAGATCGCCGGCGACTCCCCACTCTGCGAGAAGCTGCTGGCCGCGCTCGCCCGCCTGTTTCTGGCCGTTTTTTGCCATCGCCACGCCACCATTCCACAGCGCCGGGCCTCCGGCAACGGCCCGCCGCGCTCCACCGCGGCGGCATTTTTTCGTTTCCTTTTCCGGGCGCCTGGAGTAGCGTCAAAGCTCGCTGCGGCTGCCGCGACCGGCAGCCCGGGGGCGAGGAGGTAGGGCGGAATTTCTCAAGCAGGCCCCGCGGGCCTGCCGAGTGAGGGGGCAATGGATCGACCGGCAATCCACGCGCTGCCCAAGGCAGCGATTCGCAGAATCCTGGAAGCCATGGGCCTCACCGTCGAGCCCGCTGGCGCGCTGGCCCGATACGACTTTCTCGTTGCCCGGCGCTTGCGCATCGCTATCCGCGTTGCTTTTCCGAGCTCGTCGCGGCGCCGGGTCCGTGTGGGCCGCCGCTGTTGCCCCTACGTTTAGAGAGCGTGGAACTTCAAATTTCACAATCGGGGTGTCGTGGGCACAAAGTACTGCGATTTTTTTGTCTGCGTCCCGCTTGGGACGGGCAAGCCCTTCGATCCGGCGGATGCCTTCGTCATCCCGTGGGAGGCCCTGACCGGAAAGACCTTCTACCTGCCCGAGGCGCGCCGAGAGTATCGCGGGAAGTTCCGCCCGTACCGCAACGCGTGGGATAGCATCGCGGCCGCAGCCCGAGGCGGGCGCCTGGATTCCTGCGCCGCCTGAGCCGGCCGCCGGCAACTGTCAGCCCTCGGCTCCGGCCTGCGGGCTGCGAGCCGAGCGGCTGACAGCCAGAAGATCGGAAGCGCCGCACCCGTCAGAGCGCGATGCACATCCCGTCGGTGGCAACGCGCTCTCCGATCTCCGCCTGCCGCTCGAGCACCTCGCGGCCGACGTGCGTGAGGACGAGCTGCCTGCATCCGAACCGGTGGCGCTGGGAGGCAATCTGGCGGTAGTCGATGTGCGTGGGGACGCGCGTGTGGAAAAAGGAGCACTCGCAGATGAGCAAATCAGCCCCTTGCGATTCGGCCACTAGCTCTTCGCACCAGCCCGCGTCGCCGGAGTAAGCAATCCGCCGGCCTTCGACTTCCACGCGCAACCCCAGCGAGAGCCTTTCGCGCTGGTGCGGTACGGCAAACGGGCGCACCGTCGCCCCTGCGATGCGCAGCGCCCGGCCGGGCTCCAGGTCGAAGTAGTCGATCCGAAAGGGCGCGTGGTCGAGCAGTTCCTCGCCGTAGAGCACCCGGCAGAGCTGGCGCAGCCGCGCTGCCGTGCCCGCCGGGCCGGCGATGGCGAGTGGCCGGTAGCGCGGCCGCTCGTACGTGTACTCCAGGAGCAGAAAGGGCACCCCGCCGAAGTGGTCGCCGTGCAGGTGGCTCAGGAGCACGGCATCGATGGGCTCGGCGCTCAACCCGTGCCGCTTCAGAGCTGGCAGAACAGTGGGGGCGCAGTCGACCAGGTACGTACCCGCGCGGCTGGCAATGAGATAAGCGGCCATATCGCGACCGCCCGATCCAAAGGCGTCGCCGGTGCCGAGAAACCACACTTGGACCGCCACGGACCGCGCTCCGCGAACAGGCGTCTCCGGCGAGCCCGCTCAGCCGCGGCCGCACAAGCGGCCGATTTCCCGCATGACGACCACCATGGGCGCCAGCATCGGGCGCGGGGCGCTGCGCACATCGTCGATGAGGGCGCGGATTGCGCTCAGTTGCGTGGCGTCGGCCTCGGCATAGTGGCGGAGGCAGTCTTCCACCGGGCCGCCGGCCCAGCACAACAGGATATCGCGCGTGATCACGCGGCGGGCGTAGACGAGGCCCTCCTGCAATCCTTCCACGGCGCGCTGCTCCCAGCGATCCTCGCCGGCACAGGCTGCCAGGTGCTCCCGCACCCAGTCGAGATCCAGAATCTCGGGCACGCTGAAGAAAACCTCTGCGGTTGCGGCGAGGGGGGTGCCGAGTTCCGCGGACAGGTAGCCAATTTCAAGCACGTCGAGCAGGTGTTGCAAGCGCGCGGCATGGATGCCGGCTTCGCGATCGAGGCCGAGGCGATGGAGATCGGCGACCTGGGCCTCGAAACGGGACCGCTCGGGTTCGCGCAGCAGATCGGGCAGCTGCCCGAGCAGATACCCCGCGATGCGCGCATACCGGGCGAGGAGATCCGCGACCGTGGCTGCGGGGTCTTGCGTCTGCACCACCCATGCGGTTGCCCGCGCCAGCGCCCGTTCCACGAGGAAGAGCACGGCGGTGTCCGCTCCCGGCGCCCGCGGCGACCCGGGAGCGAGCAGGGGTGCGTACGCGCGCCGGGCGTCGCCCGCAGCCGCGGCGACCAACCACCCGCGCACGACGGCGGCGGCGTCCGCACCCGTATTGCGCTGCACCCGTGACACGAAGGTCGCGCCGCACACGTCGAGGACCTCGTTTGCGACTTCGACTGCCGCGATCTCGCGCCGCAGCCGATGATTTCGCAGCGCCGGCTCCGGGATGGCGGCCGAGCGCGGGAAGTACTCGAAGAGAACGCGCTCGAGGTAGGGGTCCTCGGGGAGCGAGGAGGCGAGGAGCTTGTGTTGTAGGCTCAGTTTCGCGTGTGCCAACAGGACCGCGAGTTCGGGCCGGGTCAGGCCCAGGAATGCTGGGCGGCGGCGCCGCAGAGTTTCGCGGTCCGGAAGGCCGGCCAGCGAGCGCTCCAGCAAGCCCTCCTGTTCGAGCGCGGCCATGAGATCCAGGAATTCGAACAGGCGCGTCTGGCTGCGCAGTTGCTCCGCGGACAGGGCAAGGGCTTGCCGCGCGCACTGTTGCAACACCTTCGCCGTCACCTCCGCTGCGGCGGCATCGAGGAGGCGGTTCCGCTCGCCGATACTCAGCTCGCCGGCCTCGACGAGCGGGGCGAGCGCGATCTTCAAGTTCACCTCGCGGTCCGAAAGCATCACGCCGCCCGAGTTGTCCACAGCGTCGGTGTTGACGCGGCCGCCGCGCATGGCGAACTCCACGCGCGCTTTTTGCGTGAAGCCGAGGTTTCCGCCTTCCCCGACCACCGCCACGCGCAGGTCGCTCGCGTTCACCCGCACCGCGTCGTTCGCCGGGTCTCCCACCTCGGCGTGGCTTTCCTCGCTGCTCTTCACGTAGGTGCCGATGCCTCCGTTCCAGAGCAGATCGGCCTCCATGCAGAGGATGGCGCGGACGAGCTCTTCCCCGGTGAGCTCGTCGCGCTCTGTCCCCAGCATGGCGCGCGCTTCTGCGGAGAGCCGGATGGCTTTCGCCTGCCGCGCGAAGACCCCGCCCCCGCGGCTGACACACGCCGGGCTGTACGCGTCCCAGTCGCTGCCGGTTTCGAACAGGCGCCGGCGCTCCGCAAAGGAGAGCGCTGGATCGGGATCGGGATCGAGGAAAATGTAGCGGTGGTTGAAGGCCGCGCGCAGGCGGAGGTTCTGCCCCAGCAAGAGCGCGTTGCCGAACACGTCACCGCTCATGTCGCCGATGCCGATCACCGCCAGCGGCTCGCGGTCGGCATCGCGCCCGAGCTCCCGAAAGTGCCGGCGCACGCACTCCCAGCCGCCGCGCGCGGTGATGCCAAATTTCTTGTGGTCGTACCCGTGCGAGCCTCCCGAGGCGAACGCGTCGCCGAGCCAAAACCGCCGCGCCTGGGCGACTTCGTTCGCGAGGTCGGAAAGCGCAGCAGTGCCCTTGTCCGGGGCGACGACCAGATAGGGATCCGGCGGGTCGTACAGGAGGCCGCCCGCGGGCACGAGCCGGCCCTGGATGTAGTTGTCGGTGAGGTCCAGGAGGCAGCGGATGAATGTCCGGTAGGCAGCGGCGATTTCCGTGGCGCTGGGCGCGCCGCCGGCCGCACTGCGGACGAGGAAGCCCCCTTTGGCGCCGGTGGGAATGATCGCGGCGTTTTTCACGGTTTGCGTCTTCATCAAG